>NZ_JBNNVB010000014.1:0-87752 GCF_050280325.1 Lysinibacillus sp. NPDC093216
TTTGATGTCCAAAATTTTGTTTCGTTCACCAACTCAAGGTTAGCTACTAAAAACTTTATTGATTACGTTTTGCTTGTTCAGTTTTCAAGGTTCATTTCGTTACCATTTCTTCAACAGTAACTTTTATATAATATCATGTCGCAAACTCTATGTCAACAACTAATTTAGTTGTTTTTTAGTAGCTGTCTTAACGACTTGTATAATATTACACCCGTATTTTAAAAAGGTCAATACTTTTTCTAATAAATATTTATATTTTTTCATTTCGTTGAAAAGCTTCCTATATAATAATTGAATTATCGTTTTGATCAAACTTTGTTCAATAGCTGATTAAATGAGAAAGTACATTGTTTTTCACGTTTAAAGTAAGAGACTTTTTTGTGGGAGAAGTTAAATCTAGGTATAAATTAAACAAAAAGACTCTTTTCTTTTTAAATAATTCCATTAATACTAATAGATGACCACTATGTGGAAAGGAGTTATGTATAAATGTCCTATGTCGATAAAAATCTTGCTCGTACTTTAGAACAGCAACATAAGCGAAGTATAAGAGGTTTATTTTTAAAAATTCAAGACTTAAATAATAATTGTACACTATTAAGTAAACGACTTGAACCACAGATCGACTTAGCTGTTTATAAGAATGCTATTGATTATGTGAATCAATTCGTTTCCCATACTACCATACTCAACTTAAAATTCATTACAAATACACAAAATTTAGAGGTCGTTGTGTTACATGCACTTTTATTAGCGCATATAGTAGAAAACGAAGACCATTCTGATTTTGAATATGAACAACATTTACTTCAAGGGTACATTCATGAAATATTTGCGTTAAACGATCATGCAAAAGCACTTTATACTAATCATCAGGAAAAGATGCTTCACTATATAGAATCTCAACCAACATAAAAAAGACGATCAAGTAGTACTAAGCTACAAAGATCGTCTTTTTTCTTTTATTGTAATCCTTTAATAATCATTGATCGAACTGGTAAGAATTGCTCTCCCGTATCACCATAAGTGAGAATGACCTCATCACCTTCTTGCAAATAAATTGCAAGCGGTTCTGTTTCTGAGCTTACTAAATAGTTTTCACCGTTATTTAGTAAAAATGATACAACTGTATAGTCTCCGAGACGTTCCTTGTAAACGCGAAGCACCTTTCCACTTGCATTTTTCTCTTCCGCATGTGAACTTCCTTCGACTGTAGTTCCACCGCGACTTAAGGCTGTTTTATATAATTTTAATGCCTCTTTAGGAGTTGTCGCATATACGGAAATTTCAGGATTTGCCGCAGATACAATGAAATAATTTTGTAAGAAACCATTTGAATCAAGTACCGCTGTTAGCCAGCTAGCTTCGCCATAAAAGTTATACAACACTGGCATTTCTCCAGACCATTTTTTCTCTATAAATTTCTTCTCGATAATTTGCAAGTTACCTTGTGAATCCATGTAAGAAGCGTCTTGATTTCCAGTATAATAGGTTGCTTGACCTGTTCGTGCATTTGTTAAGGAATAGCCAAGCATTGAATCGACACCCTCTTTAGGGCTCGTAAAGTCTGTGAAATAATACATATCGCCCTTCTCGTCAAAAATTGGGCTAACATTTGCCTCTGTTCCCTCATCAGAAGGAAGTTTTACATCTTTCTTACCAAACTGACTGTTCCAAAATCCATGTACATAATTACCGAAATAACTATTTTGTAAGCTTACTGTCTCTGGAGAAACCGCTCCATCAATAAATTCTGGGACTTCCTCCAGCTTAATAACTTCTGATTTTCCTGTTAGCGCATCTACAAGCACGATCCCTTTTACATCGAAGCCATTACGTGCTGAGATAAACTCACCATATGAACGGATGTAGTATGGTTTACCATCATCATCTATTTCAAGTTGTACATCTCCGCAAAAAACAAGGAATGGATGTTGTAAACGTATATGACGCTCTAAATTTGAATTTAAATACGCAGAAGGAACATACTTCATTTCCTGCTTAACAAATTTAGGGTTATCTGCCGAATCCGTTGCACTCATTATAAAGTAACCAGGAGTCGACCCGCCGTTCATCCATTTAAAGAAACCAGAGAACTCAACTGGTGCAATATAAACATACTCACCATTCACTTTTTGAATTTGTAAGCGCCCTAGCTCATAATAACTCGTATTCGGTACTTGTCCGAACGCTTTTTTCATCTTATTGCGCGCAAATTTAGGAGGAACACTAGCTGGTGTTTGTGTTTCATCGAATGGTTTTATTTCAACCTCTTCCTTCATTTCAGCTGATTTGAATTTTTCGTTAGCATTCCATAAAGGAGCTGATAATACATACACTGCAACACCTAAACTAGCTAAAAATAAAACACCCTTTATTTTTCTTTCTATACCACCTGCAAGAAGCGCGCCACCTAATGTTAATAGAATAATAGCGGGCCAAAAAGCAAGCCAGTTTACATCCATGTTTGTCACATATACTGTTATACCAGTAGCTAAAAACCCTAGTACAAATACACCTATAAAGAAGTAGCCAATTACTTTTTTAGATCCGCCATCTTCTCGTTTTTTCGTTATAATCGGTGTTAATAAAACACTCGCGATTAGCCCAATGACTGCCGAAGCTATTAATAGCTTAGTCATTTTGTTCACCCTCTCTAAGCTTACTGTCCTCTTATTTACGGCTACATACCAAAAAAGTTTCATACATAAGATGAATGAGTACCCTCTCGTACATTTCCTTCACAAAAGAATAAAGGAAATTGTTACATAGATAAAGAATTTCAAAGAAAAGGAGCTGAGAAATTTGTCTAAAAAAGTTTTAATAGCATTTATTATTTTGTTTGGTCTTTATTATGTTTTTTTCCTGTCTCATATTGCAGAAAGCTTGATACTTATCTTTAAAGTCATCCCAATGCTTTTAATCATTATTTTAGCCGCTACATCAAAAAATTTAGGCATTAAAAAGTATCAACTACTGATTGTCATCGGACTTGTGTTTTGTATGGTCGGCGATTATACGCTACAGTGGTTTCTAATTGGGCTAACAAGCTTCTTAATCGGGCATATTTTTTATATCCTGGCCTTTTCTTCTACTAATGAACGACAAGTACCGACTTGGGCGAAGATTGTCTTACTCGTTTACGGTGCAAGTATGGCTGTGTGGATTGCAGGTACTGTATTTTCATCAGGAGAAGTCGTGCTTGGTATCGCGGTCATTGCTTATATTTCCGTCATATTAACGATGGGTTGGACTGTGATTCGAACAGGTTCTACATTTGCAACGATCGGCGCTCTGCTCTTTATTTCATCAGATTCCTATTTAGCTATTAATAAATTTGTTATGCCTTTACCATTTTCACATGAGTTTATTATGTTGACATATTACAGTGCCCAAATACTAATTGCCTTAAGTATTTCTCAATATTCCGAAATCCGAAGTAAAGTGTTACAATAATATCAATTATAACTTGGCGGATGTCACGGAATCGGCCGGGGGCTGAAAGTAGTTAAACATACACATTAGGAGGCCATACTTATGAAAGAACAAGTAATCGAGCGTTTAATTCGTTATGCAAAAATTGATACACAATCTGATTTCACAAGCGAAACAACTCCTTCAACACAAAAACAATTTGACTTATTGCATGTACTAAAAGATGAACTTGCTGCAATAGGCTTAACTGACATTACATTAGATGAAAATGGTTATTTATTTGCGACACTCGAAGCAAATACAGATAAAAAAGTGCCTACAATTGGCTTTTTAGCACATGTGGACACTACAACAGATTTTACCGGCACAAACGTTAATCCACAGCGCATTGACAACTATGATGGTGGAACGATCCAGCTCAATGAAAATCTAGCGATGTCGCCAACAGATTTTCCGGAGCTTAAAAATTATATAGGTCAAACGTTAATTACAACGGATGGCACTACGTTATTAGGTGCTGACGATAAAGCTGGTATCGCAGAAATTATGACGGCTATGGAATACCTAGTAAATAATCCTTCTATTAAACATGGTAAATTACGTGTAGCATTTACACCTGACGAAGAAATTGGCCGCGGTCCTCATAAATTTGATGTGGCTGCCTTTGGAGCAGACTATGCTTATACGATGGATGGTGGACCACTTGGCGAGCTACAATACGAAAGCTTTAATGCTGCAGGCGTAAAGGTTGTGACAAAAGGTACTAGTGTACACCCTGGATCTGCAAAAAATAAAATGGTCAATGCCATCACAATGGCGATCGCTTTCCAAAATGAAATGCCTACTGCTGAAGTACCAGAAAAAACGGAAGGCTATGAGGGCTTTATTCACTTAATGGGCTTTAACGGAGCGATCGAGCATGCTGAGCTTTCTTATATCGTCCGTGACCATGACCGTCAAAAGTTCGAGGCGAAAAAACAATTAATGCTTGATGCTGCGGCGAAAATTAAAGCCCAATATGGCGAGCATGCTTTAAGCATTACTATGGAAGATCAATACTATAATATGGGCGAAAAAATTGAGCCTGTAAAAGAAATCGTTGATATTGCACGCACAGCGATGGAAAAGTTAGATATTACTCCAATTACATTACCAATCCGTGGCGGTACTGATGGTTCACAGCTTTCTTACATGGGCTTACCAACACCAAATATTTTTGCAGGTGGCGAAAATATGCACGGTAAATTCGAATATGTATCTGGAGAAACGATGGAGAAAGCTACACAAGTGATTATCGAAATCGTACAGCTCTTTGAACAACAAGGAAAGTAATTACGAAGAAGGGTTTACCCCTTCTTCGTAATTTTTAAAAAAAACGATAACTGAATTTTCAAATTACATAAAGGATTTTGAGGTGAATTTAATGAAAGAAATTGCATTAGGCATTTTAGCCTCACTTTTTTTTGCTGTTACATTTATATTAAATCATGCAATGGAAATGCAAGGTGGTAGCTGGCTTTGGAGTGCATCTTTGCGCTATTTCTTCATGCTTCCGTTTTTACTTGTGATTGTCTTCTATCGAAAAGGTTTTACCCAACTATCAGGTGAAATGAAGGCACAGCCTGCCGCTTGGCTACTTTGGAGCTTTATTGGATTCGTATTGTTCTATGCCCCACTGACATTTGCAGCAGCATTCGGTCCAGGGTGGCTCGTTTCTGGAACATGGCAATTGACAATTGTCGCTGGCGTATTACTAGCACCCCTATTTGTTTCAATAGTAGCTGGGAAAACAGTACGTCAAAAAATACCGCTTATTTCATTACTCATTTCATGTGTTATTTTAGTCGGCATTTTACTTATCCAAATACCACAGGCACAATCTGTCCCATTTAAAAGTTTAATGCTTGGCATTTTACCTGTTGTCATCGCTGCTTTTGCCTACCCTCTTGGTAATCGTAAAATGATGGAAATCTGCGGTGGACGTATCGATACATATCAACGAGTTCTTGGTATGACCATCGCCTCGATGCCTGCATGGATTATTCTAGCTATTTATGCATTAGCAACGGTCGGGCTTCCTTCTAGCAGCCAAGTAATGCAATCGTTGCTTGTAGGTATAAGCTCTGGTGTCATCGCCACAACTTTATTTTTCATTGCAACTGACCGTGTTCGCGATCATCAAGGCAAGCTTGCAGCAGTTGAAGCAACACAATCGACTGAAATACTCTTTGTCATTATCGGTGAAGTATTATTGCTCGGCATTGCATTCCCAAATCCAATTGCACTCGCGGGCTTAGGTGTCATCATTGTGGGCATGCTACTTCATAGCTACTATACGATGATACTAGGGAAAAAAAGCGCTGTTCATAACAGCAGCCCTACTCAGTAATATTAAAAGTGTACATTACTAAATTTACTTAGTAGTGTACATTTTTTATTCTAGAGAGCACTATAATTTGTAAATCATTGTTTTAGATGTTCCTACTACTTCATAATCTTGAAAGCCTAGTTTGTTATAAATATTAATGGCCACACTATTTTCAAGGTCTACACTAAGTGAAATGGTATTGTATCCTTCATCCTGCGCTTGTTGAATTATTTTACGCATTAGTAAAGTCCCTAATCCCCTTCCTCTTACGTCTTTTGAAACAGCAATTCCTATTTCAGGAGTATTGCTATCAATATATCCATAGCTTTTATTATTTTCATCAAACAATCTGTACCAGACTGCACCAACAGTTTGATTTTCTGCGTCAAAGGCAATCAAAACAGTATCTCCCTTTCTCCCCCAACCTTCATGATATTTTCTTATGTCAGGCGAGTTTAGCAAAACCTCTTTTGATGGTTTATTGACAGGAATAATTACAGACTCATATAACATTTCTTGAAAGAATTCAAACTCATTTTTATTACCTTCGAAGTTTCTAATATAAAACATAAGATAATCACTCCCGCCCCCTAATATTGTTAAACAATCAAATTGTCACTCTAATTACTATATGCATTTAGGGATATCATATATTAAATTACAATTTTTAGGGTTAATGACATAACGTGTAGTTGATTTCCGTTCCGGCTGGGCGCTTTCCTGGGGGCGTCCGATGAGCCGCTTCACTCGCTTTGCTCGCTCCAGGGTCTCATCTGTGACGCTGATCCCCAAGGAGTCACCAAGCCTCCACTCCAATCAACTTATATGCATGGCATACGATTTAACAAATGTCATTCCTTACTTACTCATTAATAAAATCAGAATTCACTAAAGCTGATTTCTTTCATTTTTATAGGGATACTTTGAAGATTTATCGGAACATAATCTCATTTTATCGGAACAATTTTAGCTTTTATCGGAACAATTGCAGTTTCGATAAAAAAAGACGACTCAATCACAATGGAGTGAGTCGTCTAGAGATTTTACGTTCCCAAAAAATGAGGGGGGTTTTAGGAGCGTCTTCATGAACTAGCAAACTTCTGGAGAAAAGTAGCTAAAGTTCATCCTCTCTACACTGTATTGTAGGGGAGGAATAATCTTTATACGATAATGATAATCATTATCAATTATAAAGTCAACATTAATCTGAAAATTTTTTAAAGTTTTTTTATGCCTTTTTCAGCGAGCGACGATATTGCCATTGCTTTAGCTGAAAATGTAGGAAACAACCTATACAAAAGCCTGCAATTGCTATCGATGAAGCTATTGCAACAATTCCCGTAAAGAGGTAGCCAACCACTTGCCATTTAAGCAAGTAACCTAAAATTCCGCCTGCTAAACAAAAGCTAGCAATATTAGAATTAAATTTTTGTTGTTGTGCATCCTCTGGTATATAAGTAGATGGAGCCTTTTTTAGAAACAGCTTCCCTACTCGAATAATAGGATTGTAATTGCATAAAACACCAAGTAAATTTGCTACTAAAGGAATTGCTAAAATCCAAGTGAACCCTGTTACCCACGTTAGAATGACACTTAACAGAATCGTCCATTGATTGAGTCGAACGAGCGGCCTTGGAATTGCATGAGGCTGCGACATTTTAAAACCTACCTTTCAGATATGTTTAATGTATTTTACTATATTGCATACCATTTGTGAAGCAAAAATGATTAATTTATAATTGAAGTAGCAGAAGACTGAAAGAAAAGGTGATCACGATGCCAGCATTAACGATGGATCAAGTTCGACAATTGAATTCCTATAGCATTTATACGACAGAACCAAAGCGGACACTATTTACATTAGCTGATATACATAAGGACTTTTACCATCCTGACTTTTTAAACCTTATGATGGGCATTACAGACGCAGCAACGGAAACAGCCGCTATTTCTCATTTTTCACGCCGCTACGGTATGTTTTTCGCTATGCAACTTTACATGCTTGCCGCCTATGACGAGGTGTGGGCCGGTAAACCAATCGAGCTTCGCTTTGATGCAGCAAAAGAATTCGACAGTTTTACAGTCGCAATGTTTGTTAACCCCAATGATTGGCGTTATGTCGATGAGGATGAGCGACAAGCAGTTATTGAGAAGATTCTATATGATGGGCATGTAATCGTTCAACAGCTCCGTAAAGTAACATCTATTTCCCCTCTTACTATTTGGGAGAATTTCTTTGGATATCTACTTTGGCACTATCACATATTGCTTTCTAATCCTGGACTAGCCGATCAAGCAATGGAGGATATTGAAGCTTTAGAGGACCCTAAAACATGGGGTCGTTTCTCCAATAAATCTTGGTGGGCACAATATACAGGAGGTCAAAGCCCCACTAATTTAGTGAACGTTCCCGTACGGAAATCATGTTGTTTTTCAAAAGACATACCAGGTTTAATGGCTTGTGGCTTTTGCCCGATGAAATAAAAATCTCCTAAACCAAAAAGCCTTACCTCTCACAATAAGTAAAAGGTAAGGCTTTTTACTATTATTTATTTTTCATAAACGACGAACCAATCATCTTGATTCTCATACATAGAAGTACCTATATAACCCTGTTTCAAAAGCTGTTGCTGACCAACCGTATCATCCATCGAAATCGTCATCTTTTCTGTAAAGGTTGGTAGCTCTTGTCGCAAGTCTTTATAGAAAACATATCGTAGCTTGTCTACATACTTAATTTTTAATCCCTTTACCACTAACCCTTGAGAAAATTTATCTTTCAAGCTGGGGATATTATATGGCTTTACCGTTGAGCATACATAATCATATTTTTCTAAATCGATATGACCCATGACAATTTGGGCTAATGTTTTTTGTAATCCATAGCCACGATATGTTGGTGAGACATTCGATATTTCTTGATATAAAACTTTATGAAATTCATCCTCGACAATCCCACAATCATAGCCAAGGTGCTCGTCATCAACAGGTGGGTTCAATAGTGTGCGAAAGGCAATTAACTCATCCCCTACGTAAGCACCTATCATCATGCCATTGCCGCTTAAAATATAGTCAAATTCCTCAGTGCTTAATGGCTGTAAAACACTTTGGTCTGCTAATGAATGATAAACCTCAAGCTGTAATTTTTCAATTTCTTGCAAATGCTGAAGATTTAATGTTGTAACAAAAAACGGCGTTTCTCCAAGCATGCCTTCATAAATTTTTTCCATTTCGCCGCCTCCTTAGGCTGTTACAATTGTTGAGAACTTACATAATTCTTTAAGGGTTTCTTCATCTACGTCTACACCTAATCCTGGTTTTTCATTTAAACAAATAAATGGCACATCATAGTGTAAGTTTCCGACATCCTTAGAGAACTTTAATGGACCTGTTAATTCTACACTCGTCATTATTTTTTTAGAGAATGCTACATGGAAGCCAGCTGCTGAACCAACTGATGATTCTACCATTGAACCGATTTGACATTCAATGCCTGCCATTTCAGCCATCACTGCTAGTTTCATAGCAGGATAAATTCCACCGCACTTCATTAATTTAATATTGACTTTATCTGCAGCACGTTTTGCAATAATTTCACGCATTTCACGTACACCGCGAAGTCCTTCATCAATCATTAATGGTACATCTGTTTTCGACTTCACTTCTACCATCCCATCAATATCTTCACTATCAACTGGCTGCTCTAACCAATCGATATTTAAATCTTTTAATGCACGTAAACCTTGTAAAGTAGTTGACGCATTGCCCCACCCTTGGTTTACATCTACTCGAATTGCGATGTCTTCACCAACACGTTCACGTACCGCTTTGATACGAGCAACATCACGAGCTACCTCTGTCCCTACCTTCATTTTAAATGATCGATAGCCCATCTCTACACGGTTAGCCGCCTCTTCTGCCATCGCCTCAGGTGTTCCAATGCTCAGTACATGCGTAATCGGGAATTTCTCATGATAACGCCCACCTAGTAGTTGGTACACTGGAACTTGTAACGCTTTACCTGCAATATCGAAACAAGCAATGTCAATCGCTGCTTTCGCTGCTGGCACATCCTTCACAACTTTGTTCAATTTATCATGAAGTTTTTCAAAGCCCATTGGATTTTCTCCAATGATTGCAGGAGCAAGCTGATTCTTTAACACAGCATACGTGCTCTCCCACGTCTCCCCTGTTACGTGCTCATCTGGTACTGCTTCACCGTAGCCTACAATACCTGTGTCTGTCGTAACCTTCAAAATAATAGAAGGCATTGTATCATATGTAGCATAACTGATGATAAATGGATCAATAAGTGGTAAATGAATTGCAAAAATCTCTACTTGTTGGATTTTCATTTTTATCAGTCTCCTGTATAATATAGTTGTCGCTAATATGTCGCTAATTGTCAAAAAAATAATAGAAAAGGAACGTTGCCTATGTCTACTAAAATAGCGGTTATCTGCTCGAAAGCATTTATGAAGCGTATAAACAGTATCGCACAAAACATAGAGAATATTCAAATAGATTTTTATCTTTACAAGCAACCTACAGAATCACCCGTTTTGTTAAAGGAAATGAAGCCATGTGATGCACTTTTATTCGGAGGAACCCTACCCTATTTACATGCCCAATCTGCACTGTCAGAACTACCAATACCTTGGAATTATATAAAACAAGATGAGACGGCAATTTCCACAACCTTATTATCGCTTATAGCTAATCATGCAGTACCTTTAAGTAGAATTTCCATTGATGTTATGAATCCTACTATAGTAGAAAATGTTCTAACAGAAATAGAGTATTATGGTCCAAAACCATATATCCAGCCTATTTCTATCACTAAACCTACCCAATCAATATTGCAGCATCATATAACTTTATGGGAAGCTAATAGCATTGATTTTGTCATAACAAGTATTCATAGTGTGTTTGATGAATTACAGGCTCTTCAAATACCTGCAATGCGCATGTTAGATGCAACTAACTCCATTGTTCAATGCTTAGAGGAGACGAAATCTCAATCACTTCTTATAAAATCCGAATCTGTCAAAGCCGTTGTTGGACTATTAGAAGCTCCTGAAGATAAACCTATAGACTTTAACATGTTAACGCAAATCACAGCAGCTACACATTCAACTTATAAAGAAATTTCACCGTACTCTTTTGAGCTATATACGACAGCTGGGCATTTGCAAAAGGCACTTGAAAAAGAGAATTTACAGAACTTATTACAACAAGCTGATAAGCCATTTAATCTAGCATTTGGTTATGGCCATTCAATATTTGAGGCTAATCAAAATGCTAAAAATGCTTTAACATTTGCTAAACCTTGTGAGATTTATATACTAGATGAACATAAAAATTTGCTAGGTCCATTTCCAAAATCGGAAGTAAAACTAGCTTTAAAAACAGATGATCCCTATGTTTTACAAATGGCAAAGCAAACAAGCTTAAGTCCATTAAATATTTCCAAGATCATTCATTTTAGCCGAGAGCGACAATCAGCTCAATTTACATCCCATAATCTTTCTGAATACTTACAGGTTACACGTCGTACAACAGAGCGCATTATAAAAAAATTAGTGGATAACGGCTATGCTAAAGTTGTTGGTGAAGAAATGACACACCAACAAGGTCGCCCACGCACAATATATGAATTAAACTTTGCAACCTATTAAGAGCAATTATGCCTCGGCATAATTGCGTCCCGCTGAAAGAAATTAACTGAAAAGCTCTCGCAGATGCCTTTGCATCCGCGAGACTTTAGTTAACTATCAGAAGAGATTTAGTCAGCCATGACCATATCAGCATCATTTAGTTCTTCCTCTTTTTTGCGCTTCTCTGCTGCTTCTATTTCTTCAGGTGTCAGCTTAACAATCGCAAATCCGATATATGCATAAAAAATTGAAATAATAGGTACAAGGAAATTAATAATTGCATATGGTGCATATTCCATTGCACCTACACCTAATGTTGCTAAGATAAAGACTCCACAAGTATTCCATGGGAAGAATACAGAAGTTAGTGTTCCCCCATCCTCCAACGCACGAGATAAGTTTTTCGAATGCAAACCACGCTCTCGATAGACATTCGCAAACATACGTGATGGAACAACAATTGAAATATACTGCTCAGAACATGTAGCATTTGTTGTAATACATGCAGCAATCGTTGAAGCAACTAGGCTTCCTGTAGATTTAGCAAACTTCACAATAACATTCATAAGTGATTTTAACATGCCGGAATATTCTAACACCCCACCGAATGTCATCGCCACAATTGTCATTGAAACCGTATTCATCATCGAATCTAAGCCACCACGGTTAAATAGATTGTCCACCATGTCATTGCCAGTTGAAATAACAAATCCTTCTTGTAAAGCATGTACAGCCATTGTAGGTGTACCGCCTTGTACGAAGATTTGTAGTAAGAATCCTGAGATTATTCCGACAACTAAAGCTGGAATCGCAGGTACTTTTTTCGCTACCAATACAATTACACCAACTGGCACAAGCAATAACCAAGGAGAAATAACGAAACTGTCCTCCATTACTTTTAATGTTGTTAAAATACTTTCTGATTTCATTGAGATGTCTGCGAAGCTTCTTCCCATAATTCCAAATACAACAATTGCAATGACTAGAGCTGGAATTGTCGTATAAAGCATATGCTTAATATGATCAAATAAGTCTGTGCCTGTTAAACCTGCTGCGAGATTAGTAGTATCCGATAATGGTGACATCTTATCACCAAAGTATGAACCCGAAATAACTGCTCCAGCAATCATTGCTGCAGGGATTCCCATACTTAAACCGATACCCATACCAGCAACACCGATTGTTGCCATCGTCGACCATGAGCTACCAATTGCCAAGGAAACAATTGAACATAACAGCATGATTGTTACTAAAAACCAAGCTGGAGAAATTAATTTTAAACCAAAATAAATCATTGTTGCGACAACACCGCCGCCAATCCATGCGCCAATTGTCAAACCTACTAAAATAATAATAACAATCGCTGGTAAAGCTAGACGTATCCCCTTATACATCATTTCCTCGATTTCTATCCACTTAAATCCATGCATTTTAGCGACAATAGCTGCTACAGTTGTTCCAACAATAAGTGGTACGTGAGGACTTTGCTCTAACACAACTACTGTAATTAGCATAGCTATAATCATTATTGCAAATGTCAGAAGTGCCCAACCTGCATTAATTTCTTTTTTCATGAATCCATCCCCTTTTTTGCGCTAATTGTTAATCTTGGTTTGCAAAGATGCAAATAATTTTTTACGTTTTTTAGCATAATATTCAAAAAATTAAAAGTCAACGCAAAAATTTTATGCCTCTCGAGCGATTTCGACTGTTTTTGCGCATAAAAACGCTTTCAAATAGCTATTAAAGACAATGCAAAATATTCATACATTTCTACAAAAAAGAAAAGAAAAAGGAACTTTACCAAAAGAATTTTGCACTTTTGATATAGCTCCCTCTCGCTATCGTTATTCGTATTCAGGTTTTTTTTCTAACACACAAGCAAGTACTTTTGCAGCATCAATTAATGCATTCCGTTCAAAAGTCATTTTTGGATGATGTAATCCAGGAGTTAAGTTGGCCCCAATCCCAATCATCGTTGCTTTTAATTCAGGTTTTTTAACTGTGTAAAAATGGAAATCATCACTTCCAGGTGTTGTTATTTCCTCAGCTAGATGCGTTTCTCCAAGTGTTTCAATAATTGCGTCTTTAGCCATACGTGCAGCAACTGAAGAAACCTCAGCGCCAGGTGTGAAATCTAACCATTCCCACTCCATATCAATTTCAAACTGCTGCTTGATTGATGTTAAACCAAACTCAATACGACTACGAAGCAATTCTAGTTGGTTATTACGTTGCGCGCGAATATCCATAGAGAAGCTCGCAGTACCTGGAATAATATTCGTACTACCACCATCTGCAACAATCTTCGTTAACTTTGCCGAATGAGGCTCGAAAGGCGATAAATGTATACTATTGAGCATTTGTTGTACAGCCATAATAACATCGATTGCATTTTTCCCTTGATGAGGTCTAGCACCATGGGCATCAGTGCCTCGTATTGTTCCTTCTAAAAAATAAGCTGCACCGTGATGGATAGCAGGCGATACCTTGCCAAGTGGTAGCTCTTCAATTGGTCTTAAATGAACACCAAATAAATGCGATACACCATCAACAGCTCCTCGCTCAAAGGCTGCACAAGCGCCATTCCCAAGTTCTTCAGCAGGCTGGAAAATAAAACGAACACGATGTTGCAATGGTCGATCTTTCAGCAGTAATAAAGCACCAAGCACCATCGTTATATTTGCATCATGCCCACACGAGTGGTTCGCTTGCCACTTCCCATCCACTTCTTGCCATAAAGCATCTATATCTGCACGTACAGCAACAATTTCATCACCTGTACCAATTTCCGCAATTAACCCCGGAACATCCCCTAACAAACGATAGGATACGTTTAACTCATCTAAAATCGACGCAATCTTTTTAGTAGTTTCAAATTCCTTCCAACTTATCTCTGGATATTTATGAAAATGATCAAACCATTGATAAATTGTTTCTTCTAAGATTACAGCATTTGACATAACTACACCTCTATACGCATTTTTGTTTCCCATTATACATGAAACTATTTCTTAAAAGTACATATGAAATTAGACCTATATATATGAAAAACAATGATATTTTCAAGAGGCTCCTCACCAAAAGTTGATGACATTTTTAAAACGTATGCCATATATAAGTTGATTGGAGTGGAGACTGGGCGACTCCTTGGGGATCAGCAATAGAGGAACGAAGGCTAAAACCATCACGTCCTGTGATAACGCCTTCGTGACCAACCTCGTGCTGCTGACGCTTCGTTAGCACTACGCTTTCGCGCAAAAGACATCTGTTGGCCCGAGACCCCGCAGCGAAGCGGATGTTTTCTGTGCGAAAGCGAAGCGTCAGCAACTGTTTTTTTTCTGTGCGAAAGCGAAGCGACAGCAACAACAAAGCGTTCAGTCGGAACGGAAATCAACCACACGCTATGATGATGATCCAAAAATGATTAATATATGTAAAAAAAAACGAAGGACTGTGTTAAAAGTTATTTCACCTTTAGCACAGTCCTTCAAATATTTATTATAAACTTGTAAAAAAACCTTCTGGATATTCTTCATAATGCACCATCGATAGTTGCTCCTCATTTTTTTTCCTCTTCCATAGTAAGCTCCAGTTCCTGATCCATTAGATATGTTTCAAATTTTGAGTTAAACAACTTTTTCATTTAATCATCTCTCCTTTTTATTTGATTGAATTTTCTGATAAAAGAATTATACAATGATCTTTGTAAAAAAAGCAATAAACGATGCTCTTTATGCATAAAAAGTATAAAAGCTATCTACTTTTTAGATTGAACTTTGAGGTTAATCAGAGAAAGAGATGTATCAAATTACGATACATCTCTCTTTATAGTAAGACTTATAAACCAAGCGCTCGGTACATAAACGCTGTAAATTGTGCGCGTGTTAAGTTTTCATCCGGTCTAAAATTACCGTTTTCATCGCCTAGTGCAATGTTATGGTCCGCTAGTGTAGCAATATATCCACTCGCCCAGTGTGATGGATCGACATCCTTAAACGAGCTATTCCCGCTTGGAGTTAAATCAAAGGCAAGCACCATCATTTTTGCCATTTGGGCACGTGTTAAATAAGCATCTGGACGGAAAGTTCCGTTTGAACCGTCTACAATGCCCGCTTGTTGGAGTAATGTGATTTGCTGATAGTACGGATGGCTATGTGGGACATCCAAAAATGGTACAGCTTCCCGGAGTGGTGTTAGAGGTAAGGCACGTTCAATCATAAGTACGACATGCTGACGTTGAATCATGTCATTTGGTCTGAAAGTGCCATCTGGATAGCCTTTAATAATGCATCGATTGGCAATTTGTTCAATCATCTCTTTTGCCCAGTTATGATCAATATCTTTGAAAGTAATATTACAGTCACTGCCTAGCTTCGTCCATTTTGCATATAATGTTGTATTCTCTATCACTTCATCATTAGCAAAATCCCATGCTTTTGTGAGTTCCTCATCCTTGTACCATCCAGCAAAAGTATAACCCTCCTTCATTGGGTTAGAAGGTGCTTGCAACGATGCTTTATAGGCAACAGTTTGGGACGGTACTTCACTTCCGCCATTTGTATTAAAAGTGACGTTATAGTTTGGCGAACCTTGGCTAGATCCCCCGTTAGAAGAATTATACTTTGTCCATTCAGCATATAATATTTCGTTAGCTGTTACTACATCATGTTCGAAATCCCATGCTTTCATGAGTCCTTCATCCTTATACCAGCCGGCAAATGTATGGTCTTCCTTCACAGGTGTAGGCGGCACTTGTAGCAATTCACCTTTTGAAACCTCTTTAGATGGAACCTCACTTCCTCCGTTTGAATTAAAAGTGACGTTATAGCTTGGCATAGCTTCACTAGATCCACCTTCAGTAGTATTGTCCTTGGTCCATTTCGCGTACAACATGATGTTTTTAGTCACTATATCTTTTGCAAAATCCCATGCTTCTGACAGTTCGCTATCCTTATACCAACCAGCAAACGTATATCCTTCCTTCGTTGGGGCAGTTGATGTTTTTACTAATTCTCCTTCTTTCACTTCTTCTGATATGACTTCACTTCCTCCATTGGAATCAAAACTGACGATATAGCTCTGCTCCGAAGCGTCGTCCTCTTTCCACTTTGCATATAGTGTTAGATCTTCTTTGACTATATCCTTAGCAAAATCCCATGCTTCCGACAGTTCGCTATCCTTATACCAACCAGCAAACGTATACCCTTCCTTCGTTGGAGCAGTTGGCGTATTCATAAGTTCTCCTTCTTTCACTTCTACTGGTATGACTTCACTTCCACCGTTTAAATCAAAAGTGACGATATAGCTCAGCTCTGCAATGTCGTCCTCTATCCACTCTGCATATAATGTTAGGTTTTCCTCGACTTTATCTTTTGCAAAATCCCAAGCTGTTGTCAGCTCCGATTTCTTATACCAACCAGCAAACGTATGCCCTTCCCTCGTTGGGACAGTTGGGGGTTTTACCAGTTCTCCTTCTTTCACTTCTTCTGATGCGACTTCACTTCCTCCAATTGAATCAAAACTGACGATATAGCTTTGCTCCGAAGTGTCGTCCTCCGTCCACTTTGCATATAACGTTAGATTTTCTTTGACTATGTCTTTTGTAAGATCCCAAACCGTTGTCAGCTCCGAATCCTTATACCAGCCATCAAACGTATACCCTTCCTTCACTGGGTCAGATGGTCCTTCCACCAATTCTCCAGCTGTAACTATTTTAAACGGAACTTCACTTCCTCCATTTGAATCAAAAGTTACTTTCACCTTACATGTGTTCCAATTTGCATAAATTGTCATTGGCTGCACTACAGATTTAGTCCATTTAATAGTACAACCTGAATCTTCAAACCACCCATTAAAGTATTTGGCTCCTCTGATTTGAAAATCGAATGGGCCTCCGTTAGGGTCAGAATTTAATTGAGGTGTCCCATGAAATATAACAAAATCTAACTCATTTCTAGAAAATGCGCCGTGTTCAATTATCTCAACACTTGATGGAATTTCTACACTTGTTAATTGGTTATATGCAAACGCTGAATGTCCAATCGTTGTAACGCTTGATGGTATCTCTACGCTTGCTAATTGATTATAACTAAATGCAGAACCTTCAATATTTTGAACACCTAATGGGATTTCCACACTGGTTAATTGATTATTCTGAAATGCTTGTTCTCCAATCTTTGTAATGCTGGATGGGATCTCTACACTTGTTAATCGATTACTATAAAATGCGCCCTTACCTATAGTTGTAACGCTCGATGGAATCTTTACGTTTGCTAATAGATTATTATAAAATGCATAATCCCCGATCGTTGTAACACTTGATGAGATCTCTACATTCTTTAAACTATTGTTGCTAAATGCATGACCTCCAATATTTTCAACACCTATAGGAATTTCTACATTTGTTAATAGATTATTATAAAACGTCTTATAGCCAATCTTTGTAACACTTGATGGTATCTTTACACTTTTTAGATTCTTATTTGAAAACGCATATTGTTCAATTGCTACAACTGGTTTCTCTTTAATCTCACTCGGAATAACAATATCCTTCGATATACCATTATACCCTGTAATAACAACACCATCGTCCACGCTAGTCGTTTTAAAATCATCTTCACTATCGCTATTTGCATAAACAGGCTGATTACTTAATGCTAATTGGGAGAATATCAAAAGTATGCTCATTACTAATAAACTTGTTTTTTTCATTTTGTAGTATCCTTTCAATAGTTTGAAATAAATGGGTACCCATTAAATGGATACCCCGTATTAAGCAGTTATAAACTTTATTAAAATATTTTTTTGATAAATAAATACATCGAAGTTTTCAAACTAACCAATGAAAAAAGTGTAGAAACATTATCGTTTCGCTTATTCAGAATAGAAAAAGAGATGTATCAAATTACGATACATCCCCTTCATAGTAAGACTTATAAACCAAGCGCTCTATACATAAACGCTGTAAATTGTGCGCGTGTTAAGTTTTCATTCGGTCTAAAATTACCGTTTTCATCACCTAGTGCAATGTTATGATCTGCTAGAGTCGCAATATATCCACTCGCCCAGTGTGATGGATCGACATCTTTAAACGTACTTTTTCCTTCAGGCGTTAGGCCAAATGCAAGCACCATTATTTTTGCCATTTGGGCACGTGTTATATATGCATCTGGTCGGAAAGCTCCGTTTGAACCATCCACGATACCTGCTCGTTGCAGTCGTGTAATTTGTTCATAATATATATGGTTTTCAGGTACATCCGAAAATGATACAGCCTCTCGAATTGGTGCTGGTCGTAACGCACGGTCAATCATAAGTACCACATGCTGACGTTGAGCCAGATCGTTTGGTCGGAAAGTGCCATCTGGGTATCCTTTAATAATGCATCGATTAGCAATTTCTTTAATTATATCTTTTGCCCAGTTATGATCAATATCCTTAAAAGCAATATCACAGCCTTTACTCTCCTTCATCCATCGAGCATATAATGTTAAGTCTTCTGTGACTACATCTTTCTTAAAATTCCACGCCTTTATGAATTCTTTATTTTTATACCAGCCGATAAATGTGTAGCCATCCTTCTTTGGATTAGAAGGGGCTTTTACTAAAGCTTTATACGCCACTGTTTGGGACGGGATTTCACTGCCTCCGTTTGAATCAAAAGTAACGATATAGCTACCTTCTGACACATTATCCTTTGTCCATTTCGCATACAACGTTATGTCCGCTGTTACTTTATCTTTCGTAAAGTCCCATGCATTTTGAAGCTCTACATCCTTATACCAGCCAGTAAATTGATAGCCATTCTTCACTGGAGTAAACGGAGCCTTCACTAGGTCGTTAAATCCAACTGTTTGTGGCGGTACTTCACTCCCACCATTGGAATCAAAAGTGACAGTGTTTAGATGCGTCCAGCCAGATCCTCCACCTGATGTGTGATCCTTTGTCCATTTCGCATACAATGTAACATTTTTAGTCACTACGTCTTTTGCAAAATCCCATAACACTGTTAATTCTTTATCTTTATGCCAGCCGTTGAATGTATAGCCTTCCTTCTTTGGAGCAGCTGGTGCTTTCACTAATTCGTTATACCCTACAGTTTGGGATGAAACTTCGCTTCCTCCATTGGAATCAAAAGTAACAATATAGCTTACTTTCGACCATTTAGCGTATAGCGTGATATCTTTTTCCACTACATCTTGATCGATATTCCATGCTTCTGCCAGCCCTTTATCTTTATACCAACCCGTAAATGTGTACCCTTCTTTTACCGGATTGGATGGGGCTTTCACTAATTCACCAGGTACCACCGATTGGGATGGTACTTTGCTTCCTCCATTGGAATCAAAAGTAACGATATAGCTTACTTTCGACCACTTGGCGTATAGCGTGATGTCTTTCGTTACTAAATCTTGATCGAAATCCCAAACTTCCGTAAGCCCTTTATCTTTATACCAACCCGCAAATGTGTACCCTTCTTTTAACGGAGTGGATGGGACTTTCACTAAGCCACCTGGTTCTACTGATTGGGATGGTACCTTGCTTCCTCCATCGGAATCAAACGTGACTGTATATTCCGTTTTTTCCCATTTAGCATATAACGTGATATCTTTCTTCACTACATCTTGATCGAAATCCCATAGTTGCGTCAGTTCTTTATCCTTATACCAACCTTCAAATGCGTAGCCCTCTTTCACTGGATTCGACGGAGCTTCCATTGTTTCGTTATATGCTACCATTATCGACGGAACTTCACTTCCACCATTAGAATCAAAAGTGACAGCATAATGGCTCCACTTTGCATAAATTGTCATTGGTTTTGATACTGAGTAACTCCAAACTTTTGTAAAATCCTCATCTTCAAACCAACCCAAAAACGTTCTCCCTTCCTTCTTTTGTGGATTGAATGGAGAATTTTTCTCAGACCATTGGAAATTATGTGTACCAGTAAACGTTACAAAATCAAGACTGTTATTATAAAAAGCATTACTTTTAATCTCTATAACACTTTCTGGAATTTCTACACTTGTTATCGAATTTCCATTGAAAGCTGAAAATCCTATTGATGTAACACCTGATGGAATCTCTATACTTGTTAACTTATTATTAGTAAATGCAAAATCCTTTATCGTTGTTACGCTAGATGGAATCTCTACGTTTGTTAATCGATTATTTAAAAACGCGGCTGCCTCTATTGTCTTAACGCCATCCGGAATTTTTACACTTGTTAATTGATTGTCAAAAAATGCACTTTGCCCTATTGTTCGAACGTTCGGCGGAATATCCACATTCGTTAATTTATTACTAGAAAATGCAAGTTCCCCAATCGTTTTCACACTTGACGGAATCTTTACACTCGCTAGACTCTTACCAGAAAATGCTCCATTCCCTATTTCTATAACGGGTTTGCCCCAGATTTCATCAGGTATATTAATATAATCCTTTGATATACCAAAATAATGCTTAGTAATAGCAACACCATCGCCAAGATCCTTTATTATAAAAGCATCTTCTGGTGGTGATTTGTTTTCATCATCCTTTAGAATATTTTCATCTTTTAAATTTCTCGATTGTACAATATCAGTTTCATTGTTGCTTGTCGCATAAACAGATAGATTACCCAATGACAATTGAGAAAAGATTAAAAGGATAATCATTAAAAGTAAACTTGCTTTTTTCATTTCGAAATCTCCTTTCAATACATTGAAAATATAACAAAGGATAATTACCTTTAAATGGCTAACCTTTATTTGGTTTATCCAAGACTAACAATTCTCAAAAAAACATGCAAATCAACTTTTGCATACTTTTGAACATATTTTGATAATCATTTTTCTTGAAATTTTGTGCTAAGTTATGTATGTGCTTCTTATTCCACTTTCGCTGCAAAAAAAGAATCTGCTCGTTCCTGTAGCTTGTAAGTTAAGCAAATTCCTTCTAAACATACAAGGCATGCACTTACTAACTCAGAAAATGAGCAGATTCTTTTTATTTAATATTATGCGGTCCCAAGCCCTTTTTACGTATTTCTTAAACTATAGCACTCGTTTTACTTTTTTGATCGTCATCACCATCACCTTTATTTTGTGTTACATATTGAATAATAAACATAACAATAAAGATTGCTAAGCCAGCCCAATCCGAGAGTTTTTCTGGATAGATCAGAAGTAAACCCGCTGCAATGGCAATAATGCGTTCAAACCAAAGCATTTTTCGATACCAATAACCGATTACTCCCGCACCTATGGCTACCATTCCTGTAATGGCCGTAATTACTACCCATATAATTTCAGGTATAGTTGTATCAATCATTAGCAATGCAGGTGAAAATACAATCATATACGGAATAATAAACGCTGCAATAGCAAGCTTCGCTGAGTTTACACCTGTTTTAATTGGATCTCCACCAGAGATTCCCGAAGCCGCAAAAGCTGCAAGTGCAACAGGCGGGGTTATATCGGCAATAATACCAAAGTAGAATACAAAGAAGTGTGCCGATAATAAAACAACTACTGGTACCAATTCCTGTGGTGTATTCGGTGATAATAATGCTACGATCGCAGGAGCAGCAATTGTTGATGTAATTACATAGTTCGCTGTTGTCGGAGCCCCCATCCCAAGAATTAAGGAAGCAATCATCACAAAAATCAGCGTTAAAATAATACTACCACCAGCTAATTCCACTAAACTATTAGCTAAACTTAAGCCTAGACCCGTTTTCACAACAACACCTACGATAATACCCGCACAAGCTGTTGCCGCTACAACACCAAGTGCTGTACGAGCCCCTTCAACTAATGCATCAATAATATCCATTGGTTTTAAACGTGTTTCCTTATTAAACATAGCAACGCCAATAGAAATAAGAATACCGTAAAGCGCTGCACGCATTACTGGTGTACCTGTTAACATTAAAACGATGATAGAGATTATCGGTAATAGAAGGTAAATTTTCTTAAATACCTCTCGACGATTTGGCATTTGATCATCACGTAAGCCTTTTAAACCTACACGTTTCGCTTCGAAGTGAGTCATAATCCAAATACCTGTAAAATAAAGCAATGCAGGTATCGCCGCCGCCTTCGCAATATCCCAATACGTTATTCCGCGACCGATAAATTCAACCATTAAAAACGCTGCCGCACCCATAATCGGAGGCATTAACTGCCCACCCGTAGATGCCGCTGCCTCAACCGCACCTGCGAATTCTTTACGGTACCCAAGCTTTTTCATCATTGGAATCGTATATGATCCCGATGTTACAACATTCGCTACAGAGCTTCCTGAAATCGTACCTTGAAGCGCACTAGAAAAAACCGCCACTTTTGCAGGACCACCAATTAATTTACCCGCAAGAGATACCGCTAAATCATTAAAGTATTGGCCAACGCCTGTTTTGACAAGGAATGCTCCAAAGAGTAAAAACACAAAAATAAATGTGGCAGAAACACTAATCGGTGTTCCAAAAATCCCATCTGTCGTAAAATACATAAGATTAACAATACTCTCAATATCTTGCCCTCTGTGCGCCATAAAATCTGGGAAATACGGTCCGAAATAGGCGTATATTAAGAAACATATAGCAATGATGGTAATCGGTACACCTACTGCACGACGGGCTGCTTCAAGCACCAACACGACCGCTATGAGACCTACAATCAAATCTGTTTGCGTAATGGTACCGTTACTATTAACAAGCTCTGTATAATTCATTGTCCAATACGAACCTACTACAATGGATAATACCGCTAAAATATAGTCGAACCACGCTATTTTATTCTTTGCTGCTTTTTTTCGAGCAGGGAATAGCAAGAAAATTAGGGTCAAACCAAAACCTAAATGTATCGTACGCTGAATTTGCGCTGGGAATTGGCCTTTAATTGCCGTGTAAAGCTGGAACAATGAAAACGCTAGCAGTCCAAAGAAAATGACATGCTTCATAATGCCCGATACCGTTCGGACATTGGATTCAATATCATATTTCTCAAGTATCGCTTGTTGCTCTTCAGCTGATATTTGTTCGAATTCTTCTTTTTTTACTTCGTCGTTTGATTTATGCTGTGTCGTCATTTCATCCTTACTCCTTTCCATTGTTCATAAAGTGATAAACGCTTCACCTCAAATAAATAGGATTTTCCCCTTTGTAAGTCTTTTTTTAAATCGTATTCATAATTCTCGTAATCTAATACAAGGTCTAAATCCAAATCGGCAATATAGATCGTAAAATTTTCAATGACTTCATTGTCAAACTGCAAAAAATACTTACCATTGCGTTCTGTTAATGTTTGATTTTTTTCTGCATAGCTCGGCATGCCGATTGCTAAACTTTCATACTCCATCCCTAACATTTGAATACGTGTTCCATCTATGTATTTATAATGTTCGAGTACATCCGTTTTATGGATAGAGTGAGTATATCTAATTTCAAATGTATCCTCAGTTGTCAGTGGTATATAATGCACTATCGGATCATTTATACGTGTTTCCGTAAATGCGAATACCTTTTGAAGAGGAAGAAAAATGACGATACTAAAGCAAATACATAAAAAAGCTAAAACAATTATTAATGTTCTCTTTCGCACTGCATCTGTTCCCCCACATCAATTATGCCCCGGCATAATTCAGTGACATCCGCCTGAGGCTTTAACTTCTTTCAGCGATTGTCTTTTGTACCGAAAGCGCAGCGACAGATACAGGTGTTTGAATACCCGCTGAAAGAAGTTAAAACTATTCGCTATTACTCACGACTTATACTTAACGGAAGAAAAGAGACTCGAAGCTTTACGCAATCCGAGCCTCTTCGTATTAAGAAAATAACTTTTTACTCGCTTTAAGCTATAGTTTGATAAAATCCAAACCCGAATGTTCCGTTATTTCTTTTCATCAAAGTATTTTTGAGCACCTGGGTGAACATCAATACTAATACCGTCTAAACCTGTCTTCGCTTTGATAAATGCCCCTTTAGCGTGAGAAATTTTACCTGCGTTATCATAAATAGCTTTCGTCATCGAATAAACAACATCTTCTGGAAGATCTTTTTTAACCGCTAGCATCGCCAGTACTGAAACTGTTTCAGTATCATTTGCAATACCATACGTACCTTTTGTTACTGTATCTTTTGCATAGTAAGGATATTTAGCAATTAACTCATCTGCTTTACCAGCATCCATACCGATAATATTTACTTTAGTTGTCGCGTTTAATGCCTCTACTGCACTAGTTGGTGTACCTGCAGTGATAAACGCCGCATCAATTTGGCCAGATTGAAGGCCGTCAGTAGACTCACCAAAGTCAAGGTTTTGTGCTTTGATATCATCCATTTTTAGACCATGAATTTCAAGTAATTGTTCAGCATTTGCGTAAGTTCCAGAACCTGGCGCACCGACAGAAACCTTTTTCCCTTTTAAATCAGCGTATGATTTAATGCCTGATGCTTCAGTCGTTACTAATTGTACTGTTTCTGGATAAAGTGCACCTAAAGCAGCAATTGAATCGATTTTTTTGCCATCAAACATAAATTTTCCTTCAGTAGCGTAATAAGCAATATCTGATTGTACAAATGCAATTTCACCTTTACCATCTTGCAAAGCCGTCATGTTGGCAGCAGATGCTTGAGATACTTCAGCAGTTGTTTTAATGCCCGTTTCTTTAGAAATAAAATCAGCAAACGTTCCACCTAGTGCATAGTAAGTACCTTGCGTTCCCCCTGTTAATAAGTTCAAAAATTTAATGTCGGATGATGGCTTTTCAGACGACGCCGAATCTCCTTTATTCGTGTCCTTTGAACCTGTTCCGCTATCAGACCCACACGCAGCCAAAATCAATAGCGTAAAGGCACTTAATAGCATTAATAACCTGAATTGTTTTTTCTTCATAGTAACCTTCCCCCTTTGGTTAAAAATAAGAATCTATTTAAAATTATCAAACATAGTATAATAATGTCAATCTATTTATTGTAAATTCAGTCTTTTATAATTATGCTATTTCTCTTAAATACTCATTATTCCCAACGTTTATCAATATCTCCTTCACACTAAATTTATCTACATTAAGCTATCAAATTCTTTTTTTCAAGAAAACATTTTTAGTTTCTACATGTATGAAAAATGCATATTTTATTTTTATCTTTTATAAAAATGTATGTTATGTATATAAGTTGATTGGAGTGGAGGCTGGGCGACTCCTTGGGATTAGCAATAGAGGAACGAAGGCTAAAACCATCACATCCTGTGATAACTCCTTCGTGACCAACATCGTGTTGGCCCGAGACCCCGCAGCGAAGCAGATGTTTTTTGTGCGAAAGCGAAGCGACAGCAACAACTGTTTTGTCTGTGCGAAAGCGAAGCGACAGCAACAACTGTTTTGTCTGTGCGAAAGCGAAGCGACAGCAACAACAAAGCGCCCAGCCGGAACGGAAATCAACCCTACGTTATGATGACGAGTTATTTTTTCCATAGACCAAAGTGGTTGATTTCAGGAAATTAATCATTTGTTGTCGATTTTTACCCCCAAAACAAAAATACTGTATCTAAAGTGTTTTACTCCAGATACAGTCGATTCAATTTCCTTATTGAATAATGCCACAAGCAATTCTAGCACCAGAATTACCAGAAGGATCTGTTTTATAATCATCCTCAGATTCATGAATGATTAATGTAGTGCCTCCATCACGTAACAATGAGTTAGCAGCATCTTTTTCTAAAGTTAACCCTTCAGCTAAGAAATTCAGATCAACTTTACCATCTTCTCCAACCTCTAAATTCGGAAGATCTCCTAAATGATATCCCTTAGGATTATCCTTCCCATGCTCTTTACTCGTTGGATTAAAATGAGGACCTGCCGATTCAAATGTTGGTGGTTCACACTTCCCAACGGAGTGAATATGAATGCCATGTTTTCCGGCTGGCAATCCTGATAGTGCGAGTGTCACCTTAACCCCATTATCCTCTTCCTCAAAATATGCATTGCCGTAGCTTTCATTATTTTTACCAATTACTTTCGCAGTTGCAGTTGGTCCTGAACTTGCGTTAACTGCCACTTTTTGCTCCTTCTTTTCAAAGAAACTACAACCACCGACAAATACTAATAAAGAAATAATTATTAAGCTCATTTTTTTCATGAAAATACCTCCTCTATTTCAGATGGTTGCCAACAATCCTTCCACTTATGCAATTCCACTGAGAATTTTGTGAATTGTTGGTTACAGAGTAAACTTTGTACACTTGGCTTTTAATCAATGTTGATTCTTAAAAACAATGCAAAATAAAAGGATATCTCCAACCCAAGGAGACACCCTTCCACTTACATTAATTTAAAATTTTTACAGTTACACTTTTGACGCCCCACTGACGAGCTTGTCCCTCGGTAGGAATAAATACGTCAATTTTATTACCTTTTATCGCTCCGCCAGTATCTGCTGCAATTGCTTCTCCGTAACCTTCAACCCAAACTCTTGTACCAAGAGGAATTACACGCGGATCTACAGCAATTACCTTTAAGTTTGGATTCGATCTGATATCTGTTCCATTAGCTGTAATCCCCGAACATCCTTCACAATACGCTGTATAGGCAGTTGCTCGCATAGTTAACGTTTTGCCTGTATTTGTTGGAGCACTCACTGTATTTGTTTTTGTGCTCGATGTCGTTACTTTCTTTTTACTTGATGTCGTTGCCACTTTTGTAGTTTTGCTTTCGGCAGTTTTAGGTTTTGCCGCTGATGCTTTGATAGCTAATGATTCACCTACATAAATTAGATCGGATGGAAGGTCATTCCATTCCTTTAATTCTTGCACTGACACTCCATTTACGCGCGCAATTGTAAATAATGTATCCCCGGCCTCAACGAAATGTTGATCACTATCAATTTTCGGCTCGACTACATTTAAATCTTGCTCTGGATAAAACCATGTCGAGTCTGTCTCATTCAGTGGCTCATAATCTCCTAAAGATAAATTGTAAATTTTCGAGACTCCCCACAATGTATCGAATGGCCAAAAAGAGATTTTGTCCTTAGCAAATGATGGACTAGCAAATAAACCTAATCCCAAGATTAATGTTCCAGCTAAAGCTAAAGCTTGTTTTTTCATATTTTATAACCTCCATATTTTAATACTTTGCAATCTGCTGCTAGCACACTAGAGTTAGGTTCTTTTATGCAAGCAATACTAGAGAATGCAATTAATAACTCAGGACAACGGACCTGATATTACGAATTATTACTATAAAGGAGGAAAAATATACAATATCGATTATATTTTTGGTAAATTGAACAATTTTAAGGTAAAACTACTGCAAAACTATTTGCAATTTTTATATGTTGGAAAATCAGTGCTTTTATCCGATAATATGGTAAAGGAGGAATGTAGGGTGGAAGTTAATACAATAATGTCTTCTCAGATTATGGAGCTACAACAAACTGTACAAATGAGTGTTATGCAAAATGCGCTCAATCTAAATACTGCAGCTGCTATCAATTTATTAAAAGATCTGCCACAGCAACAAGTGGCTATACATCCACATAAGGGGTCAGTTATTGATATTTCGATTTAACCTACTTCACTACATATCAATTATTCCTCGGCATAATTGTAGCTGTCGCTTCGCTTTCGCTACAGAAAACATTTGCTGAGAGAAGTTAAAATTAATATTTGAAAGTTGGTGCCCTTTTTGATTCGAGTGATAGTAATGGATGATGAGCCATTAGCTCTTATAAATATGGAGAAGAAGTTAAAAGAATTTAATTCAATAGAGGTCATTAAATCTTTTACAACTGTAAAAGATTTGCTGGCAGAGGGACCGAGCTTGGATTTTCAAGTAGCATTTTTAGATGTTGAAATGCCCGGCATGAACGGATTAGAGATTGCACAGCTATTAAAAGAATGGAACAAGAATATTTTTATTGTATTTGTCACTGCGTATCGGGACTATGCTGTTCAAGCATTTGAAATTCACTCCATAGACTATTTACTAAAACCTATTTCAAAAGCTCGTCTAGAGACAACTATTAACAGAATCCAAGAACTCCTTCACCTAGAAAATAAATCAACTCCTATACAAATACGAAATAAACCCGCTCTTGCAATACAATGCTTTGGAGGATTCGTTGTTTTATACAATAACAAAGCCGTCCATTGGAGAACGCTTAAAACAAAAGAATTATTTGCCTTTCTTTTTTCCAACCTAAATAGCCAAGTCCCTCGTGATACAATCATCGATGCTTTATGGGCAGATACGGAATTAAAAAAAGCGAGGGTACAGTTACATACAACAGTTTCCTATCTACGTACTACGCTTTCAACTTTGGGCTATTTAGAAGTCATACAGTATGCAAATGGCTGTTATATTTTGCAAATAGAGGATTTTCAATGTGATGTCCATGACTTAGAGCATATTTTAAATGCTAAAGCAGAGACTGGAAAGATTGATGTCGAGAGGGCTGAGGCACTAATACAAAGCTACCAAGGTGAGTATATGGCCACCTTAGATTATCCCTGGATTACTAGTAAAGCAAATTTTATGAACAACAAATTTACTCTTTTACTTCATGATTTAGTAGAGCATTATACAGAAATTCATGATGTTAAGAAACGAGAGCAAATTTTACTTTTAACAATAGACCATAATCCATATTCCGATAAAACCATACAGCAGCTAATAAAGCACTATATAGAAGTGGATAATCGAGCAAGTGCAGTGAAGGTTTACAATACCTTTAAAAGTACCTTGTTAGCAGATCTCGGTATTTTACCAGAGCAAGAAACGACTGAGCTATTTAACGCTATATCTGTCGGAAACTAAGAGACCATCGAGAAGATAACTCTCGATGGTCTCTTATCTCGTATTCATTTCACCAGTAATGAAAATCAACTGTCTTACCACCATAGCGTGGGGTTGATTTCCGTTCCGACTTATATACTAACATGCGTTTTGCAAATATCATTTACGGTATTCATTCGAATCAACAGACCTTTATTTAATATTAATTGTAAAAGAAAAAATTTATTATTTGAGTTTGGCTGATATTCATTTGATTAATTCTCCAGATAATTCTTCGACGACACAGATACAATTCTTTCCTGACTGTTTCGCCTTATATAATGCCTTATCTGCCATTGTAATGATCTGATTAGCAGTCTTAATATTTGCTGTAAATGCTGTAATGCCGGCAGACATTGTCACTGGCCTTCCACATGCCGTATCTAACAAGGCCTGCTTAATGCGTACATTCTCCGCCAATTCTAATGCTACATCTATTGTCGTGGATGGTAATATAACCATAAACTCTTCCCCACCATATCGAAAACACATTCCCTGTTGCTCAATGGCCTTCTGCATATGATTTGCGAAAGCTTTTAAAACTTCATCCCCTACAGTATGTCCATATGTATCATTTATACTTTTAAAGTCATCTAGATCTATTAACACTACTGTATGTGGCACTGTATTGACGATTAGCTCATTTAAAATTTGATCCATCCTTCTACGGTTAGGAATTCCCGTTAAGGAGTCTAAATTCAGTTGACTCGTTAAATCAAATATTTCGCTTTCCGAACTTATGACCATGTTTTGTACTACTTTTTTTAATGAATGTGCTTCGTAATACCAGTCATCCATTTCTTCAAGCTTCTGTACTTCTTCTCTCTCCACGCTAGTAGAAAGCTTTTTTAAAGGTCGTGCAATTTTGAAAGCAAGCCATACAGCTACCACAAGTACTGCAACTAACCATAATAGTAAAGGAACGATTATACTTTTTATGAACGCACTAAATGAAACAACTCTTTCATCAAGTAACTTGTCAACCACTTGCACCATATAAGGTTCAATCGACTTATCTTGATTTGGTTCCATCTGTTTTTTTTGTACGTATCTCTCCGTGATTACTGAAACTTCCTTCACATAATTTTCCTGCATGGCAATCTTATTTTGCATAAGAATGTCGTTAAAATTTCGATAGCTACTCCAAATACTAATACTAGCAGTCGCAAGTACAACAATTACCGTCATACTAACAATAACAAACGATAACTTTAACTTGAATTTTCCCACAATAGATCATTTCTCCCATTGAGATGATTTTTTGTTAAATTTTAATACGCTTTAACTCACAAATTATTTATTCCTTCATCATACGTCACGCCTCTTAAAAAAAACTTAAACTAATGACTCTCCCTCAAAATATGTACTTGACTGCACAGTAAGAAGGGGTATCAAATCTCACGCTACGCCCTCAGGGAAACAAGTAGCCTGTAGCGAAAATCAGCTCCCCTATCCTTTCTGATTAGTCTGAAAGTAACGCTTTTAAAAATTTCTTATTTCCATTTTCTAAATTTCATGGCATGGTAAATATAGTGCTTTTAACTTCTTTCAGCAGATGTCTTTTGACCGAAAGCGCAGCGACAGGTACAAATGTTTTCTGTAGCGAAAGCGCAGCGTCAGCTACAGAAATTAAAGCCTCCGGCGGATGTCACAGAATCGGAAATGAGTTAATAAAGGATGTTAGCCTAAAATCATCGCATCCATGCGATAAAGGCTAACTGACCTGCATCAGTGCTGTGTTGCTGTCGCTTCGCTTTCGCACAGACAAAGACACGTTGCTGCCGCTACGTTAGCACTACGCTTTCGCACAAAAAACATCTGCAGGCCTAAGCACAAAGCCGATTCCGGACGCAATTATGCCGAGGCATAATTGATTACAAGAAGAAATTTTGGAGGTTCTTATGTCACTGTTGAAAAAAGCGACTATACGACATTCACTTTTCATTTTTTTAATTTTCATATTGCTTACTACCCTTCGTTTACTTTGGCTAGCATACTTTCTCCCTTCAAGTAATCAACCAATCGCCCAGGAAGGTATATTTGATATACGGGATCAGCAGTTATCCGACGAAGAAGTTCTTAACTTAGATGGTGAATGGCTCTATTATCCCGGATCATTAATAGATCCCTTAAACATTAATACCCAATCATTTGAACAAACTACCCGAACCGTTCCCATGCGAGATTCAAAGGCAACGACACAACGATATGGTACATACCGTTTAAAAATCTTACTCAATCACGATGCTCCTGAAGATCATCGTTATGCCGTTCGGATTCCTGCAGTGTCGACTGCTTCAGCATTATATATTAATGGGAAGTTGGTTGAACAATCAGGGAAAGTAGCTACTGATTCACATAGTCATAAAGGTCAAGCCGCTCCTTATACTCTTTACTTTACAAATAAGCAGCCTGAAATTGACTTAATTTTACATGTATCTAATTTTGATACATCAGTAAGTTCCAACATTGATAAAAGAGTTTTATTTGGCTCTGCTTCTGCTATGGCTCATCACCAAATGATTAACGATCTATCTCTTGCAACAATTTCGATAACGCTCATATTGTTCGCACTTTTTAGCACCCTTGTGTTCTTTTTTATTAATCCAAAGCCAATTGTTTTACTGTTCACAGTAGGTTTTCTTTTGCCTTTAGCAGATGAATTAATTTCATATGACCAATCTATTATCACTTGGTTACATCTCGATTATGTATGGTCATTTAAGCTATCTACTATCATTTATCTCGGGTCTTCTTTTTTCTTTATCCAATTTATGCGTGTTTTACTAGTCACATATCATAATGCTAAATGCTTTCAGTGGCTCTGTGCTTTCTATTTCCTTTCAGCATTTTTCACTGTCGTCTTACCGATTGATTGGTTATTCGCAATAAATCCTTTTTACTTTATACTTTATGTCGTTTCATTTTTATTTGTAGTAGTACTCGCTTTAAGAGAGTATCTTGAAGATCAAAAACAGAGCACTGCTTTTATTGCATTGACGGCCCTTGGTGCAATGAATGGCATCATATGGGCGTATATCAAATCCATCTATGTTTTTGATATACCCATGTATCCGTTCGATTATTTATTTGTCATGCTCGGTTTTTCGGGTTATTGGTTTAAACGCTTTTTTGAAAATAAAGAGCAAATTAATCAATTGATTGCTAAATTACAAAAGGATGATGCATTAAAGGATGAATTTTTATCCAGTAGCTCACAAAAGCTGTGGGATCCCATGAATAAAATGATTACATTAGGACAGTCCATTTATGATAATCCAAACAATAAGCTTATGACTGATGATAAACAAAACCTGAAGCATTTAATTGATATCGGGAGAAGCATGTCCTTTACGTTAAATGACATACTAGATTTTACTCGTTTAAAGGAAGGTAATTTACATCTCCATAAAAAGAACGTTAGCATCCAAAGTATAGTTTATGGTGTTTTTGACATGTTACGCTTTGTAATAGGCGGAAAACAGATTCAAATGAATTCAACGATTCCTAGGGCATTCCCTAATGTAATGGTTGATGAAAATCGATTGATTCAAATTCTTTTTAATCTCCTACACAACGCCATTAAATATACGAGTGCAGGATCTATAAAAATCAGTGCCCATATAGAAAATAGTATGGCTGTTATCCATATTCGTGACACCGGGTTAGGAATGGATGATGATATCCAAAGTCGTCTATTTTCCCCTTACGAACAAGGCAATGACAACAATGATGGAATTGGTCTCGGTTTATTAATTTCAAAGAAGCTCATCGAATTACATGGTGGAACTTTGCGAATACATTCTATTCCTAACAAAGGATCAGATGTCTATTTCACTTTGCCATTAGCAGAAGGAGACTTTAATGAGGAGCAATCCTATATAGAGGAAGAAGACATACATATTCCTATTGAAGAACATATTTCCCCACCGACAATGGAAAAGCAATTTAAAATTTTAATGGTCGACGATGATCCGGTAAACTTAACAATTATGCGAAGTTTATTTGCAACACCAGAATATGCTGTTACTACAGTTACTTGCAGTGAAAAGGCATTAGAAGTGCTACAGCAAGACGATTGGGATTTAGTCATTATCGATGCGATGCTACCATATATATCTGGCTATGCGTTAATTGAAAGTATTCGAGAACACTACTCATTACTTGAATTGCCTGTCTTATTACTAACAGCTCGTAGTTATTCCGAGGATGTCTATACTGGTTTCGCCCATGGTGCAAATGACTATGTTACGAAGCCTATTAATTCATTAGAGTTAAAGGTAAGGAGCAGAGCCTTAATCGATTTAAAATATAGTATCAATCAACGACTGCATTTGGAAACAGCTTGGCTTCAGGCCCAAATACAGCCTCATTTTTTATTTAATACATTAAATTCAATTGCATCACTAAGTACAATCGATACAGATCGAATGGTTGACTTAATGCATCATTTTGGTGAGTATCTACATGCTAGCTTTGATGTGAGGAATTTACAGCGGGTAGTGCCACTTAAGGATGAGTTAGAACTAGTACGCTCATATCTCTATATTAATCAGCAGCGCTTTGGGAACTTACTAAACATCGAATGGGATATAGATGACACTATCAATATTGAAATCCCCCCTATCTCCTTACAAACTTTAATCGAAAATGCAATTTGTCATGGTGTATTGAAACAGGAAGAAGGCGGTACAGTTTGTATCCGTATAAAGGATTTTCAGGATCATGTGGCAGTAAGTGTTGTAGATGATGGCGTTGGGATTGATCCAAGTATATTAGATGAACTACTATCCGGTAGTACTTCGCCAAACAATGGCGTAGGTTTACGTAATACAGATTTACGTCTTAAAAGGATTTACGGACAGAGGTTACAAATTAAAAGCACATTAAATGAAGGAACAACTGTCACCTTCCATATTCCAAAAAAATAAATAAAGTGGCCATCACCTTCCCAATAGGGTTTGTGGTGGCTCTTTTTTATAGTTTCAAGTTACAATTATTGTATTCAATGAATAATATTAATGGATTTCTAAAAATCAGGGTACATTAAAAATATATAAATAAAGAAGGCTGCTCACCATAACGTAGTGTTGATTTCCGTTCCGACTGGGCGCTTTCCTTGGGGCGTCCGATGAGCCGCTTCACTCGCTGCGCTCGCTCCAGGGCCTCATCTGTGACGCTAATCCCCAAGGAATCGCCCAGTCTCCACTCCAATCAACCAATATACCTTCGTATATTTTAACTAAATACCCACTTTTTAGTGATAGTCTATAAAGAAAGGTCGATACTATGTACAAAATATACATAATAGAGGATGATCCCAATATTTCAAAGATTATTGTGGAGCATTTATCAAAATATCAATTTGAATGCTATACCGTTCAACAATTTAATCATGTAGTAGAAGAATTTCAAGCTATTCAACCTCATCTCGTTATTATGGACATTAACCTACCAACCTATGATGGATACTTTTGGTCGCGCAAAATCCGTCAGCTATCCAAATGCCCGATTATCATTGTATCTGCTCGTGTGAATGATATCGATCAAGTGCATGGGATTGAAAATGGTGCAGATGATTTTATCACTAAGCCCTTCTCACTAGATGTGTTTATGGCAAAAGTGAATGGGCTTATTCGCCGTACATACGGAGAATATGCTTCCTCCGAATCTAATTCAATATCAATTACTAATACAACGTTAAATTCCAATACAGTTCGCCTTTACACCGAGAAACACGAGAGCCTGTTAACGTTAAAAGAAATGCAACTTAGCAAATTACTATTTGAAGCTTATCCTAATGTTGTTCCTCGTCAAAAATTGTTAAGTGCCATTTGGGATGATGAATCCTTCGTTGAAGAAAACACTTTATCTGTTAATATTGGCCGATTACGCAAAAAATTCGAGGCTATTCAATCTAGACTAGAAATTAAAACAATTCGCGGACTTGGTTATCAATTAGTGGAGGCAGAAGAATGAAGCTGTTCTTTCGAGATCATGTAAGTGTCATCATTCTTTATTGTGTAAGTTTTCTATTATTACCTTGGATCATTCATTCATTAGATGATTTATCTTCACACTATCTTTATTTTATCTTTCTCGTTAGCTTCCTATTTACCATTTGGCTGATCGGACGTTATTATCGCAGAAAAAAGCTCTATGTTCATTTACAGAACAGCACATTAACAAACGATGACCTCCATCTGTATGAACCACAGGCTATGATTGAGCAAGCCTATAGCCAAAAACTACGGCAAATGCAATATCTATACTTAACACAGCAACAACATTTAGAAGAGCAAGGAAAAGAAAAGCAGCTTGTGCTTTCTCATTTTGCCCATCAAATGAAAACGCCATTGTCGGTTATTCAACTGATGATCCAATCGAATGCAAATAGCCAATCCGAGCATTTGCAAACAATTAATCAAGAATGCGATAAACTGACGTTTACCCTTAATCAGTTACTAACTTATGAACGTACGTCCAATCTTGTGGCGGATTTAAAAATAGAAGCACTCTCATTAAAAGATCTTATTAAGGAAGTTGTGAACGATTTAAAGGATTATTTCATTGCCAAAGAAGTTTTTCCAAAAGTGACGCTTGTTGAAAATACTATTATTTATTCAGATCGAAAATGGTTAAAAATTGTGCTTTATCAAATCATCAATAACGCCATTAAATACGGTGAGTCCGAAAGTTCTATTCAAATTATTTATGACGAAGCTACTTTACGCATTCAAAACTATGGAGATACGATTCCTGAGAATGAAATTTCACGTGTCTTTGATTTGTTTTATACAGGTGTGAAAGGTAGAACGAGCGGTGAGGCAACAGGTATAGGCTTGTATTTAGTGAAAAAGATTTTAACTGAATTAGAGCACCCTTTTACTTTACAGTCCCATGAGTGCGTCGCTACCTTTTCTATAGATTTTTCAAATAGCGTAAAAAAATCATCATTGTAAGCTCGTAATATGACAACTTTGTCATATTGACGTCATTTAACCAAATAGGTAAAATGCTGCTCCTTCTTTATACTTAAGCTATTCAATCGAAGTAAGGGAGTTGTTGAAAGATGGGAGACTCAATCCTACAAGTGACCAATCTGCAAAAAGAATATATCGGGGAAATCACATATAAAGCATTGAATGGCATAGATTTTCAACTTGGTGAGAATGAATTCGTAGCCGTTATGGGGCCTTCTGGAAGTGGGAAAACTACATTTTTAAATAGCGTGTCAACTATCGATCGCCCTACTGTTGGTGAAATTCTTATAAATGGCAGAAATCCATATTCATTAGATGATGAAGAGCTTGCAAAGTTCCGTCGCTCAGAATTAGGCTTTGTTTTTCAAGATTTTAATCTTGTACACACATTAACGGTGAAAGAAAATATTTTATTACCGTTAACCTTAGATAGTTTACCTGCCGATAAAATGCAGCAACGACTTAAACATGTATCTCAATTTCTAGGAATTGAAGAGCTTCTTTCAAAACGAATTTATGAAATTTCCGGTGGGCAAAAACAACGTGTAGCTATTGCTCGTGCGGTTATTCATGAACCGAGTTTACTGTTGGCAGATGAACCTACAGGAAATCTCGATTCAAAAGCAGTAAATGATGTCATGAATTTATTTAGTTCTATTCATACAGAACTGAAAACTTCCATTTTAATGGTGACACATGATCCTTATGTAGCAAGCTTCGCAAATCGTATTATATTCATTAAGGATGGTAAATTATATAACGAAATTCATCGTGGTCATAATCGTAAACAATTTTACCAGGAAATCATGGACACACTTGCTTTTTTAGGTGGTGGACAGCATGAGCTTTAATCATATCGTTATCCAAAATATTTTACGTGATAAATGGACCTATGTTTCGTATTTCCTTAGCAGTATGTTTTCTATTATTATTTTCTTTCTGTTTACGGTCATTGTATTTCATCCAAGTCTTGCAAGTTTAGATCCAGACTCAACACTTGGCCTTGCATTAATGTTAGCGAGTTTGCTCATCTATTTGTTTTCATTTATTTATATCGCCTATTCCATCATGGCCTTTTTAAAGAAGAAAACAAAAACACTAGGTATTTTTATGATTACTGGTGCATCCATGAAACAAATTCGTACGCTCGTTTTTCGTGAAAATATTCTTATCGGTGTATTGGCGATTATTACAGCAATCATTCTTGGGCTTGTCATTTCGCCACTCTTCTTAATGGGTGCCAAAGTTGTTTTAAATGCAGAAACTTTCGGTATGTATTTCCCTATGAAAGCAATAATTTATTTAATCATCTCACAAGGAATGCGCTTCCTCCTAAAGGCTTTTGAGAGATCGTCAGCCTATATGAAACAAACGAATATGCTACTGGCTTCCAATCTGAATGCAAAAATGAAATCACACGCAAATATACTATTTTTAATCACTCTCTTGTTAAGCGGTGTGTTTTTAAGTACAAGCATTTTATTTAGCTCTTACTACAATGTTAAAAAGGATAGTGAAGAGAATTATCCATACAGTGTTCAGTATATTGCCACGCCTAAGGCTGATCCAAGTATGGTAGAAGCTGATATCGAAAGTATTGAAAAACAATTATCCACAGTGGATTCACATAAATTTTTTATTGAATTTAAATCGAATGAAGAACGTAGAATTGGTTATATGTCAGTTTCTGATTATAATTTGTTACACACTGAAAAAGAAAGCTTAGGTACAAATGAATTTATAGCAGTTGCTGGTAATCGTAAAACTTTGCCAATTACTAATGTAAGTGATGACACATATCTACAGCACTTTAAGCTTATATCTGTAAATGAAAAAAATCTATTAACAACAGGTTTCCAGAAAACGTATTTTATTGTGCCTGATAAAGTTTATAACAGCATCAAATATCCTGTCTACAAAGCCTATTTATTTGAGCTAGACAATTGGACGGCACATACAGAGTTGGCGAAAAAAATTATTAAGGATTTCCCACATATATATGATGAACGTTATGTAACTTCAAAAATCGAATTGTATGACGCAGAGATGTTCACAAAAAGTGTTATGTTCTTTATCGGCTCTATGTTGAGCTTGATTTTCTTAAGTGCAGCTATGAGTATCCTCTACTTCTATTTACAAACGACACTTCTTCAGGAAAAAGAAAAGTATGCAGGCATACGAAAACTTGGGCTATCTAAAAAAGAGTTATTCACTGTAGTTTCTAAAGAGCTGGCAATCCTTATATTTGTACCATTCGCGATAGCCATTACGATGTTATTCGCTACATTATTTGCCATGCGAACAATGGTTTCAGCAGCATTTTTACAAGTCTCTACGATGAGCTCTTTATGCTTCTTTGCCCTGTTCTTCGTTAGTTATATATTTATTCGCAAAAGCTATTTCAAACGCTTGCTTAGCAATTGATGAAAAAAATTCGCACTCCTCTCAGGGTGCGAATTTTTCATAGTGTTGAAAAACTATTGTGTCAATGAAATAAAGTATGGCTCTTCGGCAAAACGAGTGGTTGATTTCCGTTCCGCCTGAGCGCTTTGTTGCTGACGCTTCGCTTTCGCACAGAGCAAAGCTTCCTAGGGGCGTCCGATGAGCCGATTCACTCGCGTTGCTCGCTCCAGGGTCTCATCTGTGACGCTGATCCCCAAGGAGTCGCTCAGTCTCCACTCCAATCAACCACTTCACATAGCATATATCTTCTGGCATGTCACTCTAATTTATAGTGATAAAACGAAACTTCAGCAACAGATGTTTTTTGTACTAAAGCGGAGCGACAGCAACATTCACAAAACTTAGGGTACGATTTTTTATCCTTTACCAAAGCACAGGCTTTGCTACCATTAGCCATAACATAATTAGCAATAACAAAATGTACATCCATGCTTTGCGATGTAACAATGAAGCAAATTTTTGCTGGTCATAGGCAGGTGTATTATATGTCTGTAAAGTCGGTTTGAACGCTCTTGCTAAAAAAACAATGGAGGCTAACATCACAAGAAATGTAAGAACAATCCACGAGGTACTCCAATGATAACCCGCATGCCACATTAATAAAATACCGGATGCAACAAGGACATGCCCCGAATGCTTGACGATCGTAATTGCTCCTTTAAAAGCTTCAATATATGGTGACATTTCAACATGGGATGCTGTACGCATTTTTTTAACAATTGTTAAAACCACGAACAAAGGCCCAATCGAAAGAATGGCACTTAAAATATGTATGTAAAGAAGAAGTGTATAAATTGAAATCACGGTGCATACTCCCTTTTAATCAGTCCCCCTCATTATAGCACCAACATAAGCGTGCTTTATCGTCAATTGTGAATCCTTTGTAAACGCAAAATGAATCATTGTTAAGTTGTTTGAAATTTGCACAAAGAGGGTATGGATTATAGTAACATGCACATATAGACCAAAAAGGAGTGATTTTTATAGGAATTCATCAATTTTTTACAAGTCTTAATGATCTAGAGCGTATTATTCGTTGCCCTGGACGCTTCAAATTTGAAGAGCACAATGTGGCTGCTCACTCTTGGAAGGTATCGCAGTATGCGATGTTCTTTGCCACACTTGAAGAAATGAACGGAGCTACGGTCAATTGGAAATCATTGTATGAAAAAACCATTAACCACGACTTTGCTGAAGTATTTATCGGTGATATTAAAACTCCAGTAAAGCATGCGAGCCCAGAGCTTAAACAAATGCTTGCACATGTGGAAGAAAAAATGATGGAGAAATTTATTATTGATGAGATCCCACAAGAGTTTCAGGCTGTCTTCTTTGAGCGCATGAAAGAAGGTAAGGATAGAACTATAGAAGGTCTTCTACTCGAGTTTGCTGATAAGCTTGACCAATTCTACGAAGCCTTTGCTGAGTTAAAACGTGGAAACACAGATAAAGAATTTGTGCATATGTATCAATCAGCCCTTTCCAAGATTTTAACTATTCCTCTTGAAGCGTCGGTTCACTATTTCCGTACTGAGATTCTGAAGGATGCTGTGAAGGAAAAAACACATATTGATATTCAAGCTTTGACCAATGAAGTATTAACATCAAATTAATAAGGTGCATGTAAGTTTTCCGAACGAATTAACTCACGGAAGGCTTTTTTTATTTTCATCAATTATGCCTTGGCATAATTGCGTCTGGAATCTGCTTCGTGCCTAGGCCTGCGTGAGGCAGGTCAGTTAGCCGTTATCGCATGGATGCGATGATTTTAGGCTAACATCCTATGTGAACGCCTTTTCGATTCCGTGACATCCGCCGGAGGCATTAACTTCTTTCAGCGGATGTTTTTTGTACCGAAAGCGTAGCGACAGGTACAGATGTTTGGACACCCGCTGAAAATTAACTTAAACCCGCATTCATCTGCTGAAAGAAGTTAAAAAGTCGTATAATAGAAGGAGATCGATTGGAGGGAAGCTTTTGTCACAGGAATGTTCAATTGTAGAGGATTTATGGCCTTTGTATAAAAAACAAGCGCTCCAAGCAACTACTGTAGAATTCGTCGAACAACATTTAGCTACTTGTGAGCATTGTCAGCAGCTCGCTACTTCAAAGCAAATACTTGGCTATCATTTATTAATGAAAAGAACGCTCACGTTTTTCCACCTTGTTTTTATCGTACTATCCTTTATGTTTGCCATTAACTCTTCCTTACTTGGCAATCAAACAAGCTTTGCTATATCTTACGCGATTTTCGGCTGTCTTACTTATTTCTTTTACAGAAATATTTGGATTGTTTTTGCTATCAGCTTTATACCTGTTTTCGTATGGGCTATTGTTAACAATATCAATAATTCTCTCTACGTCACCCACTACTCCTTAACAGAAATTGGGACACTGTTGATTGGAGCTAGCTTCATAGCCATTTTACATACTATTTTTGCACTATTCGGTTCTGCCTTTGCTATTCTATTTCGTAGGTTTACAAAATAATGTTACACCAGCAGAAAGAAGTTGTCTCAATATATTGAGGCAACTTCCTTTTATCCAGAAATAAAAAAAGAGTCAGTTTTGAATAGCCACCCAACATCATTTCCGAGATTGGGACGCCTCATTACACGACTCTTTTTTCAGTAATTATGCTTTTTTAACGAACTCTGACTTTAATTTCATTGCACCAAAGCCATCGATTTTACAATCAATATTGTGATCGCCTTCAACGAGACGAATGCTTTTCACCTTTGTCCCAATTTTTAGCGTTGAAGAACTACCCTTAACCTTTAAATCCTTAATAACTGTAACGGAATCACCGTCTGCAAGTAGATTGCCATGAGCATCCTTTACGATTAACGTATCTGTCTCCTGCTCCGTTACATCAGTGCCCCACTCATGCGCACATTCTGGACATACAAAGTTTGTTCCATCCTCATATGTGTATTCAGAATTACATTTTGGACAATTTGGATAAGCTGCCATTTCCGCTTCCTCCTTTTACTTTTTTGCTCCTAGATCAATTTCGCCTTGGCGTAATTGCGTCTGGATTTTGAATTGTACCCGCACAATTCATACCTTTGAAAATCCATGACATCCGCCGGAGGCTTTATCTTCATTCAGTAGGGATTTGGATACCCACTGAAAGGTAATCAAAACTGCATTCATCTCACCACCTGTTGAGATGTGTAGCCTTCTACTGAATGAAGGTAAACCCTATATATTCTCTTATCTTTACATACTTCGCCCTATTAAGTAAAGGATGTTCGCATTTTTTGTTCGTATTTGTGAAAAATATTTGAATCTGTTTTATGCTTTTGGAGATATTTCATTCTGGATATTCATGATTTGGGACACTCGCCCATTGACTTTTTTGTACAAACCATCTTACTTGCAAGTTTGTTTAACATGCCTTATTATATCCTTAAAGGCTGCATTGTTCGTATAATATTAAGTTTTAACCTTTAAGCTGTAAAAGGGAGTTTTATTATTGGAGTTGGAATGACGGGCCTCACACTAAGGTGCATGAGGATAAGCAGGAAAGCTTCTGCGAACACCCACTTTGAGGAGTGGTGGTTTAAAACTTTCTATAATAACTACGGCATACGCGGCTTTTTAATTTAATCATATAGCCACAAGGCTTTGAAGCATTTCTCTCATAGTGAAAACTATGGGAGATTTTTTGTTGTGGGAAAAAACAAGGGAATTGTTGGGGGAAATAAACATTCTACAGTTTTGCTCTATGGTTTATATCTAATCACGATAGCTATATTTACAAAAGAAAAAGCAAATCTATTATGAAACATATTTACTTTTTTCATTTTATTAAAATCCATCATTAAGATGCTCACCTAATACTATATGCCTCTTTTACCTCCATTAGCCTTATACTTAATTGCTGCTTTAGCTAACGCTTCCCCCGATAACACTTCACCGATTGGTTCACGAGTAGTAAAAGGACTTGTTTTTCTTCTTGATTCATAGTTCCCATCCCATCCTCCTTTTTCTCTTTCATTTGACTCTACCACCCTTTATTTAATTCTCCGTTCTTTATATTAATGATTGCAATTTTAAGAGGCTTGGGTACCTGGGTATTAATCATTTTTTTATGATTTTCATCGGCAAAATCACCCCCTAATAAGGTTATAAAATCCACCTTAATAAACAGTAACGAATAATCCTTTGGTTAACTATGGTTGGCACTTATTTCAAGTAGAGAAAAACATAAAAGAATGATAGACTTTTGAACGGAAATATAGTTAATTATTACTACATAAAAGAAAGGTGATTGATAAAAATGCAACAACAAACTTCTGAAAAAAACTATATAGTAATGATTTTACTATGTTTCTTTTTAGGTGGCCTAGGAATACATCGCTTCTACGTAGGTAAAATTGGTACTGGTATTTTAATGATTATAACTTTGGGCGGACTAGGTATCTGGGCATTGATCGATTTAATTATGATTATTGTCGGCAAATTCAAAGATAAAGAAGGAAAAGAAATAAAACCTTCTTAACAATAATGAAAAGGCGTTAGTTAACTACGGTTAACTGGCGCTTTTTTGATTGGAGAAATGTTGTTTATGTCAGGGAGGATTGATATGCGCCTTATGTGTTTCCTGTCTCCCCTGCTTGCCTCACTTTGAATGAAGCTTGCGGGTACGCTACCGTTACACATACGTATCTATTTCACCTTGCAACTCCAGTTCTAAATAGCGTTTCCTTAATTCAATTTGTTCAGTGAACCACTATTACCCTTATATTAACTCCTGTTTTCTTTCTTCCTGTAGCAACTAAGACTTCCACGTTTTCATTAATGTCTATATTACGTTATTACTTCCCAAAAGTTTAAAAAAGATAACAAATATTGGTTGTGTACTTTTTTGTTCATTTAATCAGTCTTAAGGCTGAGAAGTGGCACCGCCTAAAGTTTGTTTCCAGTAAAAAGGAAAAGTGTTACAATTAAAAAACATTAATTGGAGCATTAAGATTCATCACCAGAAGTCGGAATTACATTTATGAAAGAGCGTATTGCTTTTAGAATGCTCATTGTTCTACGTTCCAAGGGTGACTCCTTCGTGTCCAACATCCTGTTTCCCCAAAGTGGCACAATGGTCATCTCGTCCAAAAGGAGATCAACCCTAAGTTATGGTGGTGAACCATATACAATTACGAATAGAAGAAGGTGTTTATTTTTGAGTATGAAAATATGGTGGGCTTTAAACATTGTATGGCTATTCATTTTTGCTGCTGGGGCCATATTTATTGGAGTAAGAGAAGTTGATTATGCAGGGGTAGTGCAAACTCCTGAAGTTAGAATGGTCTCATTTATTATTTTGGGTATTGTATTTTTATTTGTTGTACTATTTCAACTAATGCTACTCATCTTTATTCATTTTGTTAGAAAAGGTACAACCAATACTTCAACAAAAAAACTATCTTAATCAAGGTGGTCTTTGTCGTTTTTTAAGTCACTTAAATAAAGTGGCTTTTTTATATGTACTAATGTAAAAGTGTCTGTGTACGAATTTTAATCATAAAAAAACTGCACTCCAATAGATAGAGTGCAGTCAACTGCTTCTTTTTTATAAATTAAATAACTAAACCAACAATTGTAGCCGTTAAGATACTAACAAGTGTAGCTCCATACAACAACTTTAAGCCAAAACGAGCAACTACATTCCCTTGCTTTTCATTCAAACCTTTTACTGCTCCGGCAATAATACCGATAGATGAAAAGTTTGCAAAGGATACAAGAAAGACTGAAATAATAGCCAGTGTATGCGCACTCATAGACTTAGCTACTTCTCCAAGGCTTATCATTGCAACAAATTCATTCGTTACTAATTTTGTTGCCATAATTCCTCCAGCAGTTATAGCATCTGCCCAAGGTACCCCCATTAAGAAAGCAATTGGTGCAAAGATATAACCTAAAATATCTTGGAAGGATATACCGAAAATCATATCAAATAGTGAATTGATTAAATCCATTAATGCTACGAAACCGATCAGCATAGCGCCAACAATGATGGCTACTTTAAACCCATCCATGATATATTCTCCAAGCATTTGGAAGAACGATTGCTTTTGTTCATCTATCTTTAAAATATCTTCGCTTGCTTCTACTGTATACGGATTAATGATTGAAACAATAATAAAACCGCCAAACAAGTTCAAGACAATCGCCGTTACAACATATTTTGGTTCAATCATCGTCATATATGCTCCAACAACTGACATAGAAACAGTCGACATTGCTGATGCGCATAATGTATACATTCGCTGTGGACTAATCTTATCTAATTGTTTTTTAACAGTAATGAATACTTCAGATTGGCCTACCATTGCAGAAGCAACAGCATTATAGGATTCCAATTTCCCCATACCACTCACTTTACTTAAAAGTAAACCTATCCCTTTCATGATGAGAGGAAGAATTTTAAAATGCTGTAGGATCCCTATCAATACAGATATAAAAACAATAGGTAATAACACATTTAGGAAGAAGGAATACTCCCCTTCATTCGCTAAACCACCAAAAACAAAAGTTATGCCCGTACTTGCGTAAGACAATAAATGATCAAATACTTTCGTAAATCCTTTGATTAGAACATAACCAACCTTTGTATTTAGCAGTATAGCTGCAAATACAAATTGGATGATTAGCATAATAATTATGTTTTTATATTTTATTTCTTTTTTGTTTTTACTCATTAACAGAGCTAAACCAAAAACAAGTAACAATCCACAAAAGGATATTAAGTATCTCATGAGTTCCTCCATAAATATATTGATAATTTTTGCGCGTTCGATATCCGAAACTACAAATCCTTTCACTCATTATGTTCCATTATTGAAACTTGAATAACAGCTATAGATCTTAAAACTGAAAATATGTAGTTAGTCAGACGTCAGACAAATCACTTCACTATACATTGTTTTCACTAGCAATTCAATAGTTAAAAGAAAAAAACTATGCGAAAAGTGTATACGCTTACAAAATTATCGTTTGATAAAAAAAAGACCATCATATATGATGGTCTCTGCTTGCTACAAGTTTTTGTATTCTTTATTCAAATTTTACTGATTTAAATGAACTGATAAGAATCATGTCTTTAAATCTGTCGGATTATTTTACATAAAAATACCAATAATCAATAACCTAAGTGACTTTTAAACCACCCATCACCTACGAAAATTTTTTATGATTATTCATTAGCATTTCAATTTCTTTATAAAATTTAATGCTTGTTGGGTCGATTCAATAAGTGATACATCACCTTTAAGTTCCCTTAACTTTAATGCTTCCTTAAAGCATTTTTCCGCCTCAGCAATTTCCCCTAATTCTAACAAACACTTGCCTTTATGTTGTATGGCAAAGTCCAAATATGCCAAATTATTATTTGCCTTACATTTATCCAAAACTTCGTTGAAGATCCCTAATGCTTTTATTGGATTACCATTATATTTTATTGCCTCTCCAAGACGTATTAATGATACGATTTCTCGATTGCTGTTATTCTGATTGCTAGCAAAATTAAAGCATTCAGTTAAAATTTTAACAGCTTTTTGTGGTTCCCCGTAAATTCTATATAAATTCCCCAGCGTTCCCTTTAGAAAATATTTCTCATTTTCATTCGTTATATTCGCTAGTAAATTTTCAGCAATGTCTATCATTTCTTTTAATCTAAAAGGATTAGAAGTTTTTTCGCGGAGATACTCATTGCTATCAAAATAAATTATTTCGCTTATTGTCAAAAGATAGTTTTTAAACTCCGGAAAATTCATTTTATCAATGCCTCCAATAGTTTTTAATTAATTATTAAAAAATTAAGGCCGTTTTCTCAAAGATTGTTGCTTCACGTTTGGCTATCTTCTTTAACTTAAGCACCCCGTTAGTTGAATTGGATTTTTTTAATATTTTCATTAGGTACTCCTGTTTCTATGTAACTTCGTATCAAATTCCATTCATCGTTTTCTTTCTTTTTAAACGTTTGAAAAAATAAGCTAACATTCTCTAACTTCTTTCCACCGATAACTAATGTAGCAGACAAGATAACCATAACTTCATCTTCTCGTAAAGGAACTATTGAAATTTCATTTAAATCCCATTTATTTTCTTTTTCTTTTGCGAAATTAAAGCCTTGTTCCCAACCAATTATCGACTCTTCATAACCAAAGTCTACTAATTCGCCACTTGAAATCTCTCTTGCTTTATAATCCTTGGAAATTATATTTTTCAAGTCTGTTAATGATGAATTTCTCCAAACTTCTAGATACAAATCAAGAAACTTGCGAAATGAATTATTTTCCATAAAAAAACCCTCCCAATATACTGATTCTTATTCTACTAAATTGCTCCTATTTTTGAACACAAATTAAACAACACTCTTCAACTAAACTGCCCCGTTAGCCATCCATGTAGAACAAAAACCAGCGATACACCACAGAGAATGAAAGATTATTTCGTTCTTTCATGGGAGTTGAAGAGCAACAATCTTTACGAAAACAGCCAAAATTAAAGCGATGATGTAAGGCGGATTTTGATTTTATGACGTACGAAATAGATATCAGTTTTTTTATTATATACTTTTACCAGAATCAAACTTAAAATGTAAATATACTGTTATATTACCAAAAGTTTGAGGAGACATCCTGGAGCGAAGTGGCTCATAGGATACGCAAAGTGGAACGAAATCAACTCCACGTTATTGTGATGAATTCATTTTTATAGGAATACTTTGAAGATTTATCGGAACAATTTCAGGTTTGATTAGCCAAACTGAAATTAGCGTACCTTTTGATACGCGATTAATTACATAAGAATCAGTAAGGAGTATTTTAAATGAAAATAAAGAAGAGTATGTTGTTTTTTATAACACCACTATTTCTATTAGCTTCTTGTAGTGATGATGATCCAGTTATTAAAAATAATGAGAAAATGTATGCATCATCAATTCAACAAAAGGAGATATATGAAATTAAACAACCTGCAAAATCTAATGTTTCAAGAGGGTTGATACTTAGTAATATGAACAATTCATTAAACGTCAGTGAAATTGAAGAAGGATTAATGGATTTATCAGGCGATTACTTTCCTACAAAGAAATTTTATATGCAGGAAGGTCAATATCTAGATGGTGAGATTATAAATAAATGGTTAGATAGAAAATCAAAAGAAGGTTTTGGTTTAAACCCACCCATTAAAAAAAGTACTGGAGATGTTTTAGAGGATGAAAAAAATAATCCTAAAATATTATCTCATGTCTTAGAACAAAATTTTATTAACAAAGAAAACGGAAAAGTAGAAGGAATGTCTTTAGCCATATCCTTAAATGAATTTTATGACATTAGAGTACATGATGATAAAGGCTTAACTTATACAGATCAAGTTAAAGTCGATACGAACGAAGATGAGGTTAATGACGTAGAAAAATACGGTAAGGAAATAGCCGGAACTATAATAAAAAATATAAGAGAAAATAATAAAATACCCAATGTCCCTATTTATTTAACTTTATATCAAGAATCCAATAAAAACGATATAATTCCCGGAATATTTTTAGCTCAAACATTTATTCCTGAAGGCGAAGATAAAATAGATAAATGGGCTGGTATAGATATAAAAAATTATACATTCCCTTCAGATTCACTTTATAGCTTAGACAAAGAAACTTATAGTAAATTATTAATTTTCAAAGAAGATATCCAAGAAGGCTTTAAACATATAAATCCTAAAATAGTTGGTAAACTTCGATATGAAAACGGGAATTTAACCGAGTTAAAAATAGAGGTTAATGCGCCTTTAATAAATGATACTGAATTGATAGGTCTTTTACAGTTAACTAGTACTAAATTGAATACTATTTTATTTGATTATATTCCTATTTCTATTCGTATTAAAGATCAAAACCAAGATATCGGGATTGTCCTCTGGGATCCAACTGAAAAACAGATTTATGCAGCTCCATTATAATTTAACTTCTTACATTGTTAACTGCGCGAAAGCATAGCGTCAGCGGCAATTATGCTGGGGCATAATTGATTTTTTATTACCTCCCTTCTTTTTGTATAATTCACCTCCATTTTGCGCATATATGGTAGTAACAAGGGAGGTTATTACATTGAAGAAGTTATTTTATTTGTTTTTACTAGCCACACTACTATTATCCGCTTGCGGGAAAAATACCGCTCCAAAGGAAGTTGCAGTCGATAAAAATACTTCCGTTGAAGATATAGTAGGAGCAATCATTAAAAACAAATTCACTGTTGAAGAAAAGAATGGTATCGTATCAATCTCTATACAGGATACCGATGTGAGAAAAGGTATGAAAAGCCAAATGCTGAAGGATTCCACAAAAATATTTGCAGAACTGTCTAAGCTTCAAAGTGTTAAAACTCCAGCTATTAGTTGGTATGCACCTTTAACGGACCCTAAGGGGGATAAATCTATGACGGAGCTATTGAATATTTATTTTAGTGAAGAAGATTTTAGAAAGGCTAATTGGGCAAACTATACCCAGCTAGATATTGAATCCATTGCTACTCATTATCATCAAAGTGCTTCTTTAGGACAATAGAATATTCTAACAACAAGATACCCCTCCGTGTATAACGAAGAGGTATCTTTTTTCTTTTTACTAATTGCTTCAGACAATTTTTTTTGCCAGATACCTTTTCCATCTTTCGATATTAAAGGTCGCAATCATATACCGCTCAGGGTATAAAATTATAGGCTCCTACCGATTTAAATTCCCTCTGTATTCATCAATACGAGACGCCAGCCATCAGGATCTTCAATTGTGACACCTTTTACGGCCCAATATTGATTTTCTGGTTCCACTTCAGGGTAGCCCATTTGCAATAAGCGTTCAGCAATACACTGTATAGTTGAACGCTTCGGGATATACAATACGAGCAAATTATCTTTTGTTGGTGCTGGGCACGGGCTTCCTTCAATATGCTCTGTAAACTCTAAATGATAACCAGCATTCGGAAGACCAATCATGATACCAATGTAGCCCCGATGTCCTGAAAACGAACCGATTTTTTCTAACCCTACGCCTTCACAGTAAAATTTTTCAATTTCCTTTATTTTATCAGTCGGCCGTGCAACACGTACCTGCGCTACCTGTAATTCATCTGACCATTGTTGTCTCATTGTTATTTTTCTCCTTTTCAACCATTGTACAATCGCAAAATAGAGCTAAGGAACAGCCAATAGTCTGAAAAATCGCAATCAACCTTAATGCTCTTCAGAAATACCCGCGAAGTGACAAAAAATCGCATATTTATCCTTTGATTGACATTCCGAATGAAAAATAACCAGCCCTATTCAAAGAACTGGTTACATTCAATCACTTTACCTCGCATTAACGACCAGTAATCGTGTACCGAAAGAGAAGCGTCGGGTACAACCTGGAGATTAATCAGAAGCAAAAAAGTTATAGGAGGTTTAACTGCCCGTAAACGCCCGATTGGTGAAGACTAATAATCAGTGGGGATGAAGAAAATCCCCACTGATTAAAGTTCCACTTTATACTGTTAAGGCGACACTAAAAGAAGCAGCTGTCTTCTCTTTTACTTCTTCTAAAGTTACACCCTCTGTTAATTCTATAAGCTGCATCCCTTCATCGGTAAAATCGAAAACAGCCAAATCTGTAATTAATCTATGCACAACTCCCTTTCCAGTTAACGGTAGCTCACATTGTTTTTTTATTTTGGACTCGCCGTTTTTATTGACATGCTCCATCACGACGACTACTCTTTTTGCCCCGACTACAAGATCCATGGCGCCTCCCATACCTTTCACCATTTTCCCTGGGATCATCCAGTTCGCAAGGTCACCCGTTTCAGATACTTCCATGCCACCTAAAATAGCAAGATCAATATGACCGCCACGAATCATGGCAAATGATTCGGCACTATCAAAGAAGGAAGCGCCGGGAACAACTGTAACCGTTTCTTTACCTGCATTAATTAAATCAGGATCGACTGCGTCTTCTACTGGGTATGGTCCAATGCCAAGAAGTCCGTTTTCTGATTGTAAAAGAACGTCATAATCAGACGGAATTGCATTGGCCACTAGCGTTGGGATACCAATACCTAAATTGACGTTCATGCCGTTCTGTATTTCTTTTACCGCTCTATTTACGATTCTTTGTCTTGTATCAGCCATCACGCATCCCCCTTTTTCACTGTCAAACGCTCGATACGCTTCTCATAATTGCCACCTAGTAAAACGCGTTGCACGAACACTCCCGGAGTATGAATATGATCTGGATCTAACTCTCCTACTTCAACAATTTCCTCTACTTCTGCAATCGTAATTTTTCCTGCCATTGCAGCGAGAGGATTAAAGTTACGTGATGTTTTTCTGAAAACTAAATTTCCTAGCTTGTCTGCCTTCCATGCTTTGACAAGAGCAAAATCTGCAACAACACCTTTTTCTAAAATATATTCCTTGCCATCAAAAACCTTTACTTCTTTTCCCTCAGCAATGGGTGTTCCAACCCCAGTAGCTGTGTAAAAGCCCGGAATTCCAGCTCCTCCAGCTCGCATACGTTCTGCCAACGTACCTTGTGGTGTCAATTCTACTTCAAGCTCCCCACTTAAAAACTGCTGCTCAAAAATTTTATTTTCACCTACGTAGGATGCGATCATTTTTTTGATTTGTTTATTTGCTAATAAAAGCCCTAAACCCCAATCATCCACACCACAGTTATTACTTACAACTGTTAAATCCTTTGTTCCCCTTTGGACTAGTGCCGCAATTGATTTTTCCGGGATACCACATAGCCCGAAGCCCCCTACAGCTAATGTATCTCCATCTTTAATGTCGGCGACGGCTTCCTCAAACGAATTCCACACTTTCCCCTTCTCCATATCGAAACCCCCTAAAATTGCTCAGTTATTAAGAAAAATTCTACCTCAACACTATTTTATAAGTAAAGGAATAAATTAGAATACTATTTATTCTAAAAGTGCATAAATCAATTTTCTGAACGTATTGTATTAAGTAGCTGCTTTAAGGCAAAAGATTGATATGTATTCTTCTTCGTAATAACACCTAAACGCCATGGCATGTCAAAATTAAGTAACGGAATAATTTTGACATTTTTATTCGTCTGCTTTGCGGCTATTGAATATGGTAAAAGTGTCACCCCTAAATTCGAGGAAACTAGCTCCACTATTAAATCCCATTGCGAGCTTTTATAGCCGATTATTGGTGTAAATCCTGCGCTTTTACATGATTTAATAACATAATCATGCAGTGTGAATTCCTCTGTGAAGATAATGAATGATTCATCTTTTAAATCTTGTAATAGAATATGTTCTTGCTGAGCCAATGGATGGGACTCATTAATAAAGACAAAAAATTGGTCTTCCACAAATGATTGGACCGTAAATTTTCTTTCATCTGTAGGTATGACAACAATCCCCATATCAACATCGCCATTTTCTACTAATGTTCCGATCATTTTAGCTCCACGTTCCACAAGCTCTAAATGCACCTTTGGATATTGCTTATGAAACTTTCGCGCGATTTCAGGGAAAAATAGTGTGCCAATTAATGGGGGTATCCCTAATTTAATCGTACCTGTCTCGATGTTCGATAAATCACCCAATAATATATGTAAATCATGTACAGAACGTATTATTTTTTGTCCTTGTTTATAGACGATACTACCAGCGTCTGTTAACTCTATATTGCGTGTAGAGCGGTTTAATAACTCTACATGAAGAGCATTCTCCAACTTTCTAATGCTTTTGCTTAATGAAGGTTGTGATACAAAGGATTCATTAGCTGCCTTTGTAAAGCTCCCATGTTCAACAACAGTCATAAATGCTTTTAAATCTCGCAACTCCATATACATTCCCCCTATTTATTCTAAATTGTTATAAATAATATTCCTAAAACCCCTATTTAGTAATAAATTCTCCTCATTTTCTACTAATCCTTCTTCTTAAAAATAAGTAGATAAATACAATAGAACTAAGGCTTTGCTATGATTTCAATAGTATTTAATCGGACAATAACGATCATGATTTCATTTCTACATTACATCCCGCTTATTGTGCTTAATACCATTTTTATCTTCCTTAATTCGTTTTTCTATGTACAATTAGCAATAAGGGATGGCAGAAAAGGAAGGGGGATTTCTAACATGAAAACGTTAACAAGAATTTCAAATGCTATTATGGAAAAATATTTACCTGATCCATACATATTTGTCACTATCCTCACTGTATTAACGTTATTATTAGGGGTTGCATTAACAGATTCTTCTCTGCTCGATATGGTGATCTATTGGGGAGATGGTTTTTGGGAACTATTAGAATTTACAATGCAAATGGTGATTGTCTTAGCTGCAGGTCACATTTTAGCGAATAGTCCTGTGTTCAAGAAAGGATTAGCAGCCATTGCAAGTAAAATAAAAACACCAGGCATGGCAATTATCGTTATTACATTCGTATCACTAATAGCTTGCTGGATTAACTGGGGATTCGGGCTTGTCATTGGTGCTCTCTTTGCAAAGGAAATTGCTCGTCATGTTAAAAAGGTAGATTATCGCTTATTAATCGCTAGTGCCTACTCAGGCTTTGTAATTTGGCATGGCGGATTAGCTGGCTCCATTCCGTTATCCATTGCGACGGAAGGTCATAAGTTTGCTGACATTATGGGTATCATCCCAACAAATGTTACACTTTTTTCAACATATAACTTATTTATAGTCATTGTTATCGTCTTCACTTTACCGTTGTTTAACCGTTGGATGATGCCAAAGGAAGAAGATACGGTTGAGGTTGACCCCACTTTATTAGTAGAAGAAAAAACAGAGTTACCTAAGCCTGAAAACAACTTTGCCAGTCGCTCTGAACGAAGTTATATTTTAACGATTTTAATTGCTATTATCGGACTTGTTTATTTAGTTCATCATTTTATGACGAAAGGCTTTGTTCTTGATTTAAATGTGATTAATACGATTTTTATTGTGTTAGGGATCATTTTCCACGGGACACCACAGCGTTTCCTCGCTGCTGCACAAGATGCCATTAAAACAACTACAGGCATCGTTTTTCAATTCCCGTTTTATGCAGGGATTATGGGTATGATGACCGCTTCTGGTTTAGCTGCCGTATTTTCAAAATGGTTCGTTAATATTTCCAATGAACATACATTCTATTTGTTTACATTTTTCTCAGCGGGACTCGTTAACTTCTTTATACCGTCAGGCGGTGGACAATGGGCGGTGCAAGCTCCTATTATGCTAGATGCTGCAACCACTTTAGGTGCCGACTACGCTAAAACCGCTATGGCTATCGCGTGGGGTGATGCTTGGACGAATATGATTCAACCATTCTGGGCACTACCAGCCCTTGCAATCGCTGGCTTAAAGGCTAAAGATATAATGGGCTTCTGTTTATTCGTTTTAATCTTTACGGGCATTATTATTAGTATCGGCCTCCTTTTCTTCTAACCGAATATAGAGTGTTTGAACTTCACGAAGATGTATATGACCAAACATTTTCGTGAAGCTTTTTTGTACCTTTTAAAAGTTTTTGCCATATGTAAGTTTATTGGAGTGGAGATTAGGTGACGTTCATACTTTCTAAGATTTGGACAACTTCTTCAGTCGGAATTTTCATATCATCATTTATCCATTTTCGGATTACTTCAATGATCCCTCCTGTTGAATAGGTGAAAAAATATTCTAACTGAGTCTCATTAGCATTTGGTAACTTTTTTTGTATTTCTGCAATTGTTATATCATGAGCAGAATTCAAAACTGTATTAAGTACATGAGAACCATTTTTTTCATTAAAAATAATTTTACAGAGATCCTTATTTATAAGTATCAAATTTAAAAGTTCATTTAGTATATTTTGTTCTTCTGAAATATTAATTGTACTCATCATTTTCTCGATCAATTCTTCTTCAATACTTCTCATTAAATCAAAGGGATCATTATAATAAGAATAAAAAGTTCCCCTATTAATATCTGCTATTTTGCAAATATCCGTAACAGTAATTTTATTTAAGTTTTTTTCTTGTAGCAGCAGTAAAAAAGCCTCTATTATTACCTTTTTACTATACAGTGTTCTTCTGTTTCCTGGTGTACCAACCACGTTTTTCCCTCCTGGTTATTAAGCAAATCACTTCAATATGTTTTTAAACAGACAAAATATTAATAAATGATTATTTAATAACACATGTCTTCATTTTGCTTATTGTTACCTTCAATTAGCTTTAATATACTTTGTCTACGCCATTAAATCAACAGAGTGTACGATTAATAACTAGTTGTTTTAATGTGCTGTCTGTAATATTAGGATGAAAGGAAGCTGTTAATGGCAAAGTATCTTTATAAATTAGGAAAATTGGCGGCAAACAATAGTAAAAAAATAATTGGGGGCTCAGTAACTGTTCTCTTTGTGCTTGCAATTATTGCAATGAACATGGGATCAAATTTTTCTGAGGATATGTCTATACCTGGATCAGAATCAGAAAAAGCCCTTCACCTCATTCAAAAGGAATTCCCCTCTAATACAGGTCAAGTACAGTTAGTATTTAATGCACCTGAAAATAAAACCCTAGATTCTGAAGAGATTAATAATGTAATTACAGATACATTGAAAGTGATAAAAGAAAAAGATAGTTATATTGTTTCTGTAGCAAGCCCATTAGAGTTAGGGAATATAAATAAAGATAAGAATATTGGTTATGCAATTGTTACTTATAATGTAGCAGCAGACAAGGTATCGGAAAAATCAAAGGAAAATATTATAGAAAACATCGAAAACATACGTGATGCTGGTATTCAAACAGAACTTTCTGGTGATGTTTCATTTTCTGAAATGGAAATTGGAGGAATAACAGAAGTAATTGGGGTAGTTGTTGCTTTCGTTATATTGGCAATTACTTTTATTTCCTTATTAGCGGCTGGGTTGCCAATTATTACGGCGGTTATTGGACTAGCTACAGGAATTTTTTTAATTATGATTGGAACAAATTATTTGGATATTACCTCAGTTTCAATAACGTTAGCAGCAATGTTGGGACTGGCAGTAGGCATTGATTATGCTCTCTTTATTATGACTCGTTTTAGACAACAAAGGAAAGAAGGATATTCTGTCCAAGAGTCTGTAGCAATTTCAAATGGAACAGCCGGTAGTGCTGTAGTGTTTGCTGGTATAACAGTCATCATTGCGCTCTTAGGTTTATCTGTTGCAAAAATACCATTTTTAACAATGATGGGTCTATCTGCTGCCCTTTGCGTATTATTCGCAATATTTATTGCAATAATTGTGGTTCCAGCTTTTTTAGGTCTGATGGGACATAAAGTGGGACCAGATAGAAAGAATAGTTTTTTAAGCAAAATTATTAAACGTGATAAAAAACAAACTACTTCCGAAAGATGGGGAAATTTCGTAGCAAAACGCCCGTGGAAGGTAGCAATTATTGGAATTGCACTTCTATCTATAATTGCTATCCCTATTTTCCATATGGAACTCGCATTACCAGATAACGGTTCGAAAAGTGAAGAGACAACAGAAAGAAGAGCTTATGACTTACTTACCAAAGCCTATGGCCCTGGTCATCTTTCAACATTAATTGTAGCGGCTAAAACCTCAAGCGAAACAACCAATCCACAAGTAGCATTAAGTGATACTATAGAAGAGTTAAGTGGGTTATCAAATGTAAAAAATGTTAGTCCAGCAATTCCTGGACCTTCAGGAGAATTGTATCTTATTTCTATAACTCCAGAGACAGGAGCTGCCGATTCAGAAACAAAAGATCTTGTAAACGATATTAGAGAAAAGGCAAAGACCTTGGAAAAATCCAATCATATAAAATTAATGGTTACAGGTACTACTGCGGTAAACATTGATATATCACAAAAATTGAGTGAAGCATTGCCTATATTCGCTTTATTAATTATTGGATTTTCATTCATCTTATTAGTACTAGTATTCAGGTCTATTCTAGTTCCATTAAAGGCAGTACTAGGATTTTTACTATCTTTAGGTGCAACATTAGGATTCACTGTATTTGTTATTCAAGATGGAAATTTAATTGATATATTTGGGTTTCCTATTGCCAATCCTGTATTAAGCTTCTTACCAGTCATTGTGATTGGAATTTTATTTGGATTAGCAATGGACTATGAGGTTTTTCTAGTTAGTAGAATGCGTGAAGTATTTACACATACCGGGGATGCACGCAAAGCTGTTTTAGTCGGAATGAAAGATAGTGGTGGAGTAGTAACAGCTGCAGGGTTGATTATGATTTCAGTATTTACTGGATTCATGTTAGCTCCAGATCCAATCATTAAAGCGATGGGCTTTTCACTCACATTTGGCGTTATATTTGATGCTTTTGTAGTAAGAATGGCTATTGTACCAGCAGTAATGATCTTAATGGGAAAAGCTTCTTGGTACTTGCCAAAGTGGTTAGATAAATTACTACCAAATTTAGATATAGAAGGCGAATTCTTTATGAAAGAAATAAAAAGAAAAAATGAATAATGCATAAATATTTTTAACTGCATGGACTGAAGAAAATCGACTCTTAATATTCTTCAGTCCTTTTAATTACAAAAATGAATTTATAAAAAAGTACATCGGTTAATTAAATAAAAGCATGTTTTAATCAATCTTTTTTCAAAACATGCTCTCTTGTACTTTATTCTAAAGCAAAAAGCATTTTAATCTTAGTGGGCTCTCTCTAATGCTAGCTTAATACCAAAGCCAATTAACACTGTACCCGTCAATCCTTCGATAACAGTTTTCGTCGTTGGCTTTTTCATAAATGCACTAATTTTATCTAACAAGTAAACATAGAACACAAACCAAAATCCTGTTAATGCCGTATAAATAAGCCCCATTATAAGAAACGGCATAAATGTACCGCTTTTGCCATCTACAAACTGAGGTAAAAATGTTAGAAAAAATACAGCTACCTTTGGGTTTGTTACGTTCGTTAAGAAGCCTTGTTTAAAGCATGATTGCTCCGAATATTTATGATCAATTTGGGTTTCATCTTGCACAACAGGAGGCTGTGTACGTATTGCTCGTAACGCCCATAAGGTTTTGACACCTAAATAGCATAAATAGACTGCGCCGACGTATTTTAAAATGGTAAATACATATGCTGACTTTACAATAATCGCGGAAAGTCCAATAACCGCTGCAAAAGTATGAATCAATAATCCACAGCACGAGCCGAGTAAAGTCTGTAAGCCTCCCTTTCTGCTTACGGTAAGTGTATTTTTTGTTGCGATTGCCGTATCCGGGCCAGGCAAAATAATTAATAAAATGCACATTAATAAAAAAACAGATATGTTCACCACTTTAACGACCTCCTTTTAGTCAGAAAATTATAAAAATAATCTTAACATAAGTGAGGCTACACAAAAAGACATGGTGAAAATTTATCCAATGTATTTATAATTGACATATAACCTTAAGGTGTTATATATTCATAACACCTTAAGGTTACATTTTTGCAAAGGAGTTCATTTTAAATGACTGAAAAACTAGAGAATATTGTTAAAAGCGTTACACTCAATGCACCAATTGAAAAAGTATGGGAAACAGTAACGGACGCTGAAAAGATTGCTTCTTGGCTTATGCCAAATGATTTTAAGCCAGTTGAAGGTCATGAATTTACAATACAATCACCATTTGGTCCTTCACCATGTCGAGTAGAACAAGTAGATGCTCCACATTTTGTTCGTTTTGCATGGGATACAGATGGCTGGTTTGTCACTTTTGAACTGAAAGAAATTGGTGAGCAAACTGAATTCACGTTAACACATGGTGGCTGGAAAGAAGCTTCACATATCATTCCTAAAGCCAACATGCCTGCTGAGGCCATTCGTACAACAATGGAGGGCGGCTGGACAATGCTTGTCGGCAAAAAATTAAAAGAAGTTGTGGAATCACAATGACACAGCTGGCTGTAAAGTATGATGTTTTTCAAGCAATCGCTGATCCGACAAGACGTCATGTCCTACAGCTACTTGCCTCAAGTGATAAACCGATCTCACTTATTTCTGAGAATTTTTCTATAAGCCGAACTGCTGTTGTGAAGCATTTGAAAATTTTAGAACAGGCTGAGCTAGTGTCTGCTCAGAAAAAAGGAAGAGAAAAAATATACACATTACATGCTGACAAACTAAAAGAAATTGAAGACTGGTTACAGTACTTTGATTTATTTTGGGACAATAAATTGGCACAATTACAAAGTATTTTTGAAGAAAATTAAATGTAAAGGAGCTGTCCCTACTATTAGGACAGCTCCTCGTTTAATAAAGATAAAATAACCCACCATTAATAATTTCTATTTTGATTTTTGTATCGTATTGTTCCTCTAATGCCTTCTTTTCAATGTCATAGCATTCCGGCTTATCTTCTTCTTCCTCATAAAAATAATCAAGTACTCGCTGATCATGCTGCCATCGTTTTTTTGCTTCAGTAGCCCATGAATGGTCATCACGTTCAATCATCTTTTCAATAGTAGCATGTAATCTTTCGAGTGCTCTAAGAGGCTTAATGATATATTGTACATGAAAAGCATTGTCTGCTGGAACAGCGTCAAATTCAGATGTACATATCGTCTCTTGAAAATCCTCTTTTATGATCCCAGTTAGCAAGTTTATGCCAAATGAATAAAGCGTTTCTTTCGTTCGATCGCAGCAATACGACACTTTAAAATTAACACCAAGCCAAGGAGTTAAAATAACTTGCCCTATTTCATTATCCACCTTTTCAAAAAGCTGAACATAAGCTCCTAGCTCCCTTGTTGCTTGAAAAAGCTGGTTCATTCTCGGAGAACCAAAATGAATAGCTTCGCCATAAAGGCTCCCAGTTGATGCTGTTTGATTTGTAATGAAAGTTACTTGAGCTGGATTTGCCTCACTGTTTGTAGCTTCTACGTATTGCCAATAAAAAGGGCGATTCATTATTCTTTTATCAATATCAACGGTTAATTGTACAGTAAGATAATGCTGATCTTCTCCTAATATAGGGCAATCATTTTCATTAAAAAATTGGCGTAAATAACTATGAACTTGCTGTGGATACATGGTCCTTCTCCCTTACACTATACAGATTCTTTAAAGTTAGATAGAATCGCATCTAAATCGCCTACTACCTTTTCGAACACATCAATTTTCGTATGAAGTAATGCTAATATGTTCTCTTCAATCGTATTGGCAATAGCCAGATTATAAATATGAACATCATGCTCTTGCCCTAATCGATGTACACGCCCTATTCGTTGCTCTAGCTTCATAGGGTTCCAGGGCAAATCATAGTTAATGACATGATGGCAAAATTGAAGGTTAATCCCTTCGCCACCTGCCTCTGTCGCGATTAGAACCTGTGCCCTTTCCTTAAAAAGATGCTTCATATAATCACGTTTACTTTTATTATATTTACCGTTGAATAGGACACTCGTTATACCATGAGAATGTAAATACCATTGCAAGTAAATTTGAGTAGCTCTATACTCTGTAAAAATAATCACTTTATCCTTGGCCTGTTCGACTATTTCAAGTGTCTTTTTCGCCTTTGAATTCACTTCTAAGGCCATTAATTTTTCTAGTATTTCTTCAATTTCTTGTGGTTGCTCATTGTCTTCAAGCATTTTAGATAATGTTAAACCTGTTGCTTCCTTGCTACTACACATTTCCTTCTGCAATGTAATCATTGAAAATGAGGCTGTATTTTGAAGCTTTCCGAGCAGATTATAAACTTCCTCTTCTTCCTTCGTAAATTGGATCGGAATAATTTGAACACGGCGATTTGTCCATTCAATACCCGTGTCCTCTCTCCTATTCCTCACCATCACCTGATTCACTAATTCCTTTAAATAATCATCATGCTCTAAATCATGCTTACTTGCTGAGAATGCAGTTTGAAATGTATCATAATTGCCAAGATGACCAGGCTTAAGTAAGGAAATAAGATAAAATAATTCAAAGACATCGTTTTGAATCGGTGTAGCCGTTAATAATAAGCAAAACTTTTTCTTTAAGCTTTGTACGAATTCATAAATTTGTGTTTTATGATTTTTTAGTTTATGAGCCTCGTCGATAATTATCATATCGTAATCCTGCTCATAAATGCGCTCTTTGTGAGGAGTCTTCTTTGCCGTATCCATACTCATAATAAGGACATCATGGCGCTCAATCTGAACATTTTTCTTATAAGCTACTGCCGGAATGTGGAACTTTATATTTAACTCTTCAACCCATTGATTAATAAGAGATGCTGGAGCTAATACTAATGCTTTTTTAACGAGGCCTCGAATCAAATATTCCTTTAAAACTAAACCTGCTTCAATTGTTTTACCAAGACCTACTTCATCAGCTAAAATCGCTTTACCATTCATACGTTCAATGACTGTCTCTGCTGCTTCCAACTGGTGCTTAAGCGGCTTTAAATTTGGTAAATACTTTGTCGCCTGTAAACCTGTGAAATCAGGAATTAGCTTCATTTTCACAATGTCATAATTCATCTTGTACAATGTCCAACTATCCCATTTTTCAAGTTCATTTAGTTTATTGATAAAGCCTTCTTCCCATTCGGACGACCTTTCAATTTTCATGATCATCACCTCATACCATTATTTCTAAAGTTTAGGTTGTCCAAAAAAGAAAAAGCTATGTCAAGGTTTTGCGAAAGAATCACTAGAAAGTAAACAATGCTCCGGCTAGGCGAGTAGTTGATTTCCGTTCCGGCTAGGCGCTTTGTTGCTGACGCTTCGCTTTCGCACAGATAAAACATTTGTTGCTGACGCTTCGCTTTCGCACAGATAAAACATTTGTTGCTGACGCTTCGCTTTCGCACAAGATAAAACATTTGTTGCTGACGCTTCGCTGCAGGGTCTCTTCTGGGACGCTCCTGATCCCCAAGGAGTCGCCCAGCCTTCACTCCAATCAACTTATTCACATTACTTACATTTCAAAATGACATTTCAACCTTTCCGTGATAAACTTTCTCTTTTTTAAATACAGCTAAAGGAAAAAATTCATATTATCTAATACCGTATTATTTTCTGCAAAGTTCTATTGCATATACTCCATGATTACCGCGCATGCAAAATTTATAACTTACAAATCCAATCCCTGTTTAAAACTTAAATATAGGCTGTTTTCTCAAAGAATGTTGTTAATCGAACGAGGGGCCCATATTTAAAAGAGTATGTTATATTTTGGATTGCAAGAAAGGTCGAATGAAATAGTATAATTAAGCGTTATTTAACTTATTTCGTAAGAGGTGCTTAGTATGTTTAAAAAGAAAATATTGATAGGACATTCAGAAGATACTGCCCAGGCAATTATTGAACACAGAGAAAAAGGGAACGTTCCGTCAGAAGATACCGCCCAGGCAATGATCGAACACTTAGAGACAAGTAACATTCCGTTTGAAGATACTGTCCAGACAATTATCGAATACTTAGAGAAAAGCAATGTCCCATTTGAAGCAGGTATCAAAGCCGTTTTAAAGCCGTCGTCTGAAGTATACGAGCTTTTTTATACGGTCAAAGTTCAAAAAAAATATGCAAAACAAGTGGAAGCCTTTGTTACGCAGTATGTGTCGCAAGAAGATCTGATGCATCGGTATAAAGTGGCGAATAAGAAAAGTAGAAAATTAGATAGGAAAGAAAGAGCCCCTTATTTGCTTGCAGCCTTTATATATTTTAATGCAGTAGCGGCTTTCCAAACGAGTAAAGACTTAGGAGCGTACAACGTTTCGTTTATTGTTGGCGCCTTTTTATTGATGTGCGGCGTGTTTATGACGACAAAATATTACAAAGCGATGAAAAAAGAATCGGGTGATTTAAGAGAGAACAATAAGACGTTGATGATGATCGGTATTGGTATGATATTTCAGCCGTTACTTTTTTTATATCTGCACTTCGACTTTTTAATTACTTCTTTTAGATAGAGACCTTGTTCTAGTGTCTTAAATAAGGTTTTTTGGTCTGCATTCTTTATTTCCATAACCACTTCATAAACATATCTCTACAATATCAAACGCTTCCTTGAACCTGCATTATATTCGACATTTATCAAATTCGTATAAGCAACAATCTATACGAAAACAGCCTAAATATAAGACCTCTTACAATTTAAAAGGATAATGGTATTAAGATAGTCTTTTTATTTCCTTCCTTTTTTCATACAATTAAAGAAGTATCACTTTTCCAAAAAATTACGTTTTTAAAAAAGGGATTATGCCCCGATTTAATAGGACTTATATATACCGAGGAGGTTACTATGAATATTCTTGAAGCATTATCAATGTCAATGCCTTACATTCATTTAGCTATGAAGGGCGAGGCCATGATGGCGGTAGTAGAAAAAGAGAGTGAGAGCATTATTACTTATTTACCTGGTAAACGCTTAGATGCTGGGTATAAAAATGGACAAAAAATTCATCCAGATGATGCAATTTTACATCTTCCACTTAAAGGAAAAAGTACTGATGAACCTGTACCAAAAGAGGTTTACGGCGTGGACTTTAACGCATTTTCTTTTCCTGTTCGTGAAAATGGGCATATCGTAGGTGCGCTAGCCTTTGGATTACCTATTGACCACGCTCTCCAAATGGATAAATATATTGTTACTATGAATGATATTATTCAAAACCTACAGGATAAAGTACATACAATTGCCTCTCATTCGGAGGAGCTAGCTGCAACTAGTGAAGAAATTAATAAGCAGACACAATTTGCTTTAGAGGATGCTGAAAAAACAAATGGTATTACGGATTTGATAAAAAATATTTCTCGTCAAACCAATTTACTCGGACTAAATGCATCGATTGAGGCAGCACGTGCAGGTCAGCATGGTGCCGGATTTAATATAGTTGCACAAGAAGTTCGCAAGCTTTCTACTGAAACAACTACCGCTACTGATAACATTGAATCCTCACTTCGAAGCATCAATCATAATCTTGAAAATTTAAAGCAAAACATGACTCAAATAAATGGTGCCACAAACGAACAGGCTCAACTTGTTCAGGACTTTAGTGAAATCATTGATGAGCTTAATATGCTTAGTATGGAAATGAAGGGTTTTATGTCTAACGTAATGAAATAAACTTTAAAAAGCTGTTCAACGCATATTTTTGGACCTGAACAGCTTTTATTTTTGTGGTATTTAAGCGTCTTCCTAAGCGTTACTTCAAAGCACTAAAACATTCACCTATTCTATAAATGCTATAGCTCTTACTGGGGAAGCTGTTGAATTTTTCAATTTTAGAGGTAATGCCATAAATGTAAACCGTCCACTTAAAGGTAATTGCTCGAGATTTACCAGGTTTTCTACTATATAAATAGGAACACTTAAAAGCTTTAAATGCACCTCTCGTTTCATACTGTCATGTACATCAATATTTGCTAAATCAAGGCCAATGCATTTTACCTGCTTCTCAAGTAACCAGTCACCCGCACAAGTAGCAAAGGCGTACTCTGCAAAAAAGTCTCCTTCACCCCAATTAGCAGTTCTTGTTCTTACGAGTACTATATCGCCCCGTTGTACAGTTATCCCTTGTCTTTGCTCGGCATTTTTTAGCATCTCTGCTGTTACTGGTTCATATGGATCTTTAAAAGAGGAGACATCTAACAATACTGCCTCACCATATGTTTTTGTTAAATCCATTTCAGCGGTAGATTCCCCACCTCGGATAAAGTGTATTGGCGCATCAATATGGGTTCCACTATGATCAGACATACGTAAAAAGCGAGATTCAAATCCTTCACACGGTGCCACATAGCGATGACCTGAATTTTCAAAAGTTGATTCCTCTTGAATAGCAATTGGCGGATGTGATGTATAGGAAACTAATCCATCATATATTTCTAATGTTAAATCGATAATTTTCATCTACATTTCCCCCTTTAAATCAATTACAACTTTTCCACTCACTTTATTTAATGCACTTTCAAAGCCCTGCAAGCTTTCGCTAAATGGTACCGTCTGTGCAACTAACTGACGAAAAGGATAGTTTGTATTTGCTGCCATTTGTAATACTGCCTCATAATTCGCTTGAGTAATACCATAGCTTCCTTTTATCATAATTTCACCACGTACAATTTGATCCATTGGCACGGAAAATTCGGCTGAATTAATACCTACAAGAACAAGCTGACCACCTCGCTTTAGTAAACTAATTGCCTCATTTGGGATTGAAGGATGACCAGAGCAGTCAATAATAGCATCATAGCCTGAAAACTCCTTATGAATTAAGTCCTTTGATGAGGTGAACGTTGCTTGTACACCTATATCTTTTGCAAGCCTTAGACGATTTTCATCCTGCGGTACACCTAACATATGAGTTTCTTTATTACCCGCTCCGACTAATATAGCTGCAACTCCTAATCCAATCGGCCCCGGACCAATTACTAAAATGGATTTTTTCTTATATTCATGAATTTTCAACACCGCTGTATAGCTTACTGCTAAAGCCTCTGAAATAGCTGCGACCTCATCTGAAACAGCATCATCTATTGTAATAATGTTTTTGCTATCTACTACCATATACTCTGCCATACCACCAGCCTCACGGAATCCATAGCGTAATGCCTCAGTAGGTGTTTTAATAAACTTATAATCATTGAAATCACAGCAATTTGTTTCGCCACGCTTACAAAAATCACAGACTCCACAGCTTTTATATGGGTTGATAACTACTCTTTTATTTATTAATGTTTGATCCACTTCAGCACCCATATCAATAACCTTCCCTGTTACTTCATGACCTAGTACGAGTGGGTAATGAACCCAATCATAGCCACCATGACCATCATACATATGAAGATCACTACCGCATATTCCAATTGCATTTACCTTTAACAAACACTCATAATTTTTCAATTTGGGGACAGTATATGTTTTAAATTGGACATCTTTTTTCTTTGATGAGCACTTTACTAATGCTTGATATTCCATAGCTTTAATCATCTCCTGCTCTATTTTTAAACACTTAGTAACAGGTGTTTCTACTTAATTAACTTAATAATGTCTATTAATGTCTTTTCCTTTTGCGCTAAATATTGTTGTTTATCAATCGACGACCAATCATAAAAGCCACGATTAGACTTCATGCCTAATTCTTTAGCACTTATTTTTTCATAATGAATAGAAAGTGGTTTCGTGCTATTCTCCAATGTTGGATATACATAATTAACAATTGCAAAATGTGTATCTAATCCATTTATGTCTCGCTGCTCAAGCGGTCCAGTATCTGCTAACCGAACCCCTAGGCTCATTTTTGCAATAAAGTCCAGTTCCTCAGCGGTGACGATGCCCTTCTCCACTAAGGACATTGCCTCCCGAGCAAGTGCACTTTGTAAACGGTTTGCTACAAAGCCCTTAATCTCTCGCTTTAGTAACACAGGTTTCTTTTTAATACTTTGTAAAAATTGCATAACAGCTTTTGCTTTTTCTTTCGACGTAAATGGACTAGGAACAACTTCTACTAAAGGTGTTATATTTGCTGGTGAAAAGAAATGCGTCCCAATTAAACGTTCCTTATGTACCATTTTTTCAGCAACATCACTAACAAGATAGCCTGAAGTATTGGTACAAAACATTACATCTTCAGCAAAAACTAAATCTAATTGTTCAAATAAATTTTGTTTGGCTTGTAAATTTTCAATTATCGCTTCAATGACATATGTTAAGTCCTCAATTTTTGTAAGCTGTTGTAAAAAAGTAACACTTTTCAATTCTGATTGTTCCTTTAGCTGTTGTACCCTATCCACATTAGGCTCATATAAGAATACGCTTACATTATATTGCATTAAATATTTAGCTATCGCAGAGCCCATAAATCCCCCGCCAACGATAAGTATCTTTTGCATAATAAAACCCCCACCTTAAGCTTTGCCTTCTGTATCACTCCAAATTACTTTTATACCTACCACATAAATACACAGAGCTTTAACTTCTTCTAAAATTACAGTATTTGCCCCTAGCGATAAGGCATTTGATTTATGGATTGCAATGCCTTTTTCATAGGAATCACACACATTAATCGCATATAATAGCAATTCTTTTAGCAATCGTGAAACCGCTCCATTGCGTAAAGAAGTTGTGCGAAGATTGCTATACTTTAATAATGTATCCGGTGCATAATCAATTAAATTCTGAATCCAGGTCGGTAGAGTATCAAACTCAGATTGATAATAGTTTATACATTCCTGTTGCGAGGAAAATATCATTACTTTTTCTTCCGGCATTTTAGGAATTATTTCTTCATTTGAAAGATTAATAGCATAGGATATAGCTTCATTCCCCGATAACCAGGTTGGAATACCTCTAGAAATAATAGCTGATGTAATCAATTCAGCAATTTCAGCTACGCTATTACCCTCCTTAACGGCATGCTCAACGAAATACAACATCTCCCTTTCTTCACGTCTCGCTGCAAATATACCAACCAATAATAATGATTTTTCTTTTCTTGTTAATTTTCCTTCTTTCAATAAAGCTTGATATATGATGGACATTCATATCCTCCTCTACACTAGCTAGAGCCGTTTAATAAGGAACCCAATAGGCAACCTTCAAACTAATCAATTATGCCTCGGCATAATTCCGTGACCTTTAACTTCTTTCAGCGGATGTTTAGAAGTTAAAATAAATATGACCAAGCTAAAGTAGCGATAATGAAAATAATTCCTACAAAGAACATAATCACAACAAGGAAGCCCATAATATCTTTTAGCTTTAATCGAGATAATGCCAATGCTGGTAAAATCCAAAACGGTTGAACTAAATCATTCCATGCATTCCCTAACATAACGGACATGGATGTTTCTGATAATGATGTTCCCAACTCCTTTGCTGCCTCTATCATAAATGGCCCTTGAACTGTCCAGTGTCCACCAGCTGAAGGAGCAAAGAAATTAATAAAGAAGGAACTTATTAATCCCCAAAACGGTAAAGAATGTTCCGTCGATAAATCTACAAAGATTTTAGCAATTGTATCCACTAAACCAGATGCAGCCATAATCGCCATAATACCTGCGTAGAACGGAAATTGAAGCAAAATCCCTGAAATAGTTTTAATACCATCTGCTAAATGCTCAACATAGCGTGCAGGTGTTCCTAATAAAATAATTCCTAAGAATAAAATAATAAAGTTTAAAATATTTAAGTTTAACGAATTACCATTCGCGAAATAGATAACAATGTAAACTAAACCAATTGCACCAATTGCGTATGCTAGAATACGGCTATTGTTTAATTTATTTGCTAATGTATTTTCTTCTAGTAAGTTTAATTTTGCTTTCGGCTGATCTGCATATAATGCAGGATCAATTTCAATCACATTACTCGGATTTTTTGGATGTAACATCGCATTAAATAAAGGCAATGTAATTAAAAGCACTATTGACGTTAAAATCATTGGCACACTAAAGATTGTTTCAGAAAGAGAAATCAGGCCCATTGAATCCTCTAAAAAGTGACCAGGTGTTGAAATTAAAATCGGAATAGATGCTGACAAACCTAAACCATAGAGAGTAAAACCAGAATAAGCTGCTGCAATAATTAACGGATAGTGAACCCCTTTAACCTTTAAAGCTAATTTTTTTGCAATAATCCCACCGATTACTAAACCAAAACCCCAGTTTAAATAACTACCAATACCACCAACAAGCGTTGCCACAATTACTGCCATTTTCGGTGTATGAACCATACTCGTAATTTTATTTAAAAATTTATCAGTAATGGGTGCTGTTGCTAGTACATAACCCATTGCAAGGATAACAGCCATTTGTGTTGTAAATGCTAGTAAATCCCAGAAACCGCTACCCCAAGCCGAAGTTAAATCTACAAAGCTAATATCTTCAATGACTAGTGCCAAAACAAATGTTAATAATGTAAGTCCAATTGCAAATACAAATGGATCTGGCAAATACTTTCTCATGATTTCTGTGAAAAAATTCGTTAACTTTTCCATACTACTTCCCCCTCGATGTGTACTATAAGTAATTTTCGGGAAGTGCCTCTAAACGATAAAACATGGTAAAATATAATCACAACTATACATTTTGGAGGTCATTTCCTTGCAAAAATTAACTAGTATATTAGTGACTGCTTATGCTAAAGCACCCCAGGGCACGTCCATGTACGAGGTGTACAAACATGCTGGCATTGTTTTAGAAATAGATAAAGAAACTCATCAAATTATTGATGCAGAATTCACATTTATTACAGGCCTTGCACAGGATTTTTTTAAACGTATGCTTATTGGCTTTGATCTTACAGCCAACCTAGATGAATTAATCCAGCGTATCGATGAACACTATTATGCGCCTTCAAGTGGCTCCGTCGCAGTTGCTTTAAAATCTGCACAAAAACGATATTTAGAAAAAATCTAAAAGGATCATAAAATGTCTAGCACCGAGTTAAAACTACTCGGTGTAAATTTATGCATGACAGTTTTCAACAATAGTAGTAATACCAAGTCCTCCTGCAATACATAAAGTTACTAGGCCATAACGCTTACCTGTTCGTTCTAGCTCATGCATAAGCTTTGTCATTAAAATGGCGCCTGTTGCTCCAATAGGATGCCCCATTGCAATAGCGCCTCCATTAGGATTCACTCGGTTAATGTCTAAATTAAGCTCCTTAATTACCGCAATCGATTGTGCTGCAAATGCTTCATTTAGCTCAATTACATCAATATCATCAATTGTTAAATTTGCCTGCTTTAAAGCTTTTAATGTAGCAGGCACTGGACCAATTCCCATAATGGACGGATCTATCCCTGCTGCCGCCTGTGCAAGTATTTTTGTCTTCGGTCTGTAACCTAACTCTTCTGCCTTTTCCTTTGACATTAGTAACAATGCGGATGCACCGTCATTACGACCACTACTATTCCCTGCTGTGACTGAACCACCTTTACGGAAAACAGGCTTTAATGTTGCTAGCTTCTCCTCACTCGTTAAAAATGGATGCTCATCTATTTTAAAAACGTCCACTGTTTTTCCTTTTTTCACTTCATAGGGGACAATTTGTTGTGCAAAATATCCCTCTTGTATTGCATGAGCTGCGCGCTCTTGACTTCGATGTGCAAATGAATCCTGCTCTTCACGCGAAATCGAATATTTTTCTACCAAATTTTCTGCAGTCTCTCCCATTGTTGAAATTCCATATACTTCAAATGGTTGAGACCCTGGCTGACTTTCTGTATTTGGATCTAAAATAGATGCATTTCCAACACCATAGCCATAACGAGCATTTCGTAAATAATAAGGAGATGTACTCATAGATTCTGTTCCACCAGCGATAATAATATCGCTATAGCCAAGGGCTATCTGTTGAGCAGCATTATTAACAGCTTGTAGACCAGAGCCACATTGACGATGTACCGTATAACCTGGCACTGTAATCGGTAATTCTGCTCGTAATGAAGCGAGACGTGCAACGTTCGATTGATCGGCACTTTGTTTTGCTTGTCCTATAATCACCTCATCAACTAGTGTTGAATCTAACTTTGTTCGTTCTAGAAGTGTGCGGATGACTTTCTCTCCAAGAAGATCTGCCGTCTCATTTATTAATGAACCACCCAATTTACCAATCGCAGTACGAACACCATCTACAATAACAACTTCTCTCATGATTTCTCCTCCTATTTCAACGCTATAACGAAACTTGCTTCCGTATTTGCCTCTACTCTCTCTAATGTAGCCCCTGGCATTAATTCAACTAAATGTAATTGTTCATCGAAGTAATTAAACACGGCTAGCTCTGTAATAATCGTATCCACACTTCGAGTTGATGTTATCGGGAATGCGCAATCCTTTAAAATCTTGCTCTTTCCATCCTTTGAAGTATGTGACATTGTGACAATTACCTTTTTAGCTCCAATTAATAAATCCATTGCTCCACCAACACCAATAATATTTTTCCCTGGAACCGCCCAGTTTGCGATACGTGCATGCTCATCAACTTGAAGTACACCTAATATTGCTACATCAACATGTCCACCACGGATCATTCCAAATGACTCTGCACTATTGAAAAAGGATGACCCAATGGCTTCCCCGACTGGTATCTTCCCTGCATTCACTACATTTGGATCAGTATCCTCCTCATCAACACTTACAACACCGAGCATGCCATTTTCTGTATGGAAGTAGACATTATCATTGTCGACGTACTTTGCTACTAATGTCGGAATACCAATTCCTAAATTTATAATCTGTCCATCTTGTACTTCTTTCGCAGCTCTTTTCGCTATTTGCTCCTGAATTGCATTAACCATGCTCTACTACACCCTCCTTCGTTAAAACCTTCTTCGCTACAATAATTCGATTAATAAATAGATGTGGGGTAATAATTTCATCACTGCTTAATTGACCAGCTTCTACAATTTCATCCACCTCAACAATTACCGTTTCCGCAGCAGTCGCCATTAAAGGATTAAAGTTACGAGCGGTTTTGTAATAAACCAAGTTTCCTAATGTATCGGCTTTATGCGCGCGAATAATGGCCACATCAGCCTTCAGTGCCTTTTCAAATACATATTCCTCGCCGTTAATGATTTTTGTTTCCTTGCCCTTCGCTAAATCTGTGCCTACAGATGTCTTTGTATAGTAACCACCGATTCCTGCACCACCCGCACGAATCGATTCAGCTAAAGTACCTTGAGGCAATAGGTCAATCTCAATTTCCCCACGTTGGAATGCATCACCGACATCTCGATTACCAGTAAAGTAAGATCCAATCGCTTTTTTTACCTTCTTTTGTTCTAGTAATTTACCAAGACCTTCTCCTTTTTCCCCTAGGTTATTACTAATAATCGTTAAATTATTTACATCTAGTTCAACAAGTGCATCGATTAAAGTTAATGGACCGCCTACTAAACCAAATCCGCCCACCATAATTGTTTGTCCACTTTCTACGCATGATAATGCTTGCTTTACCGAATCATAAATTTTCATTGTACTCACTCCATTATTTTTGAATCAGGGCGTCACTTATTTCAAACCAAGCAGGAATGCCTGCGGTTAATAGACAAATGTAGCCGAGTTCTGCTAATTCCTCTTCTACTACACCTACATTCCGTGATTTTTTCGCCCAGTAATCTGTTTCCTCATTTTTTAAAACAGTAGTATAAATACCTGTCATAAGGATGTATTTCATTTTTGTCGATACTACATTGCTGTTAAGTAGCTCAGATTTTAAAGCGTTTTCATCTTTTGCAGCAAAAAGATCTAGTAATTTTGAAAAATACGCTTTACTCTTCTCTGTCGATGTAAATGTACTGTAATAACGCACAATATCAATTGCTGACGATTCATGGGAAAGCTTATCAGAACCAGTATTCGTTAGTTCTAATGCATATTCAAAGGACTGCAAGCCAGTTTGCAATGCCCTTTCTCCTCCGTAGTTAAATGCTACAAGTAAGTATTCAATTATTTCTTCTAGTGAAGCGCCACCATCAATAGCTCCTTTAGTGTGATACACCATGCTGCGTACATATTGTCTTGCTGCATTCATGCCGACTAGCAAAATATCCTTTTCCTTCACAGAAAGGACTCCTTGTGCCATGGCTATACCTCGCAATGCTGTATAATGTTCTAGCATTGCAGGATTATAATCGTGCATTTTTTGTACCCATCCCGGTACAACATCATAAACTTTTTTGAAATACTCTAAGCCTTTTACCATCTAGTAAATCCCCCTTATATTTATTTGAATAAAAAAAGGCCACACTTTCCCTAAAGCACGGAAATTACCGTACATTCAGAAAAAATGTAGCCAACAGTCAAGCAGGGAAGTAGAAAAAGGCCATTTTTCTACGGCTGCTCGATAGGCAATTAATTTGTTAATTCATTATTCACACAAAATTTCAAAATATGCAACTATTTTTTATAAGTTTTCTAAAAAACGCTGAATTACTAGGTTTTCATCTTTTCTTTCTTCAAAAACCAATGTGTAGTGATTGCTATCAGAAGTATATTTCCAAATATTTTTGGCGTTTTTTAGTGTATCAATATAAGATTCAACTAAAAATAATGGAGGCATCGCTCCAATTTCTTTAGTTGAATGAATTAATAGAATAGGACACATTACATCTTTGAAAACTTCTTCTGGCCTATATTCATAAAAGCTCTGGAAATCTTGACGTATTCTTTCTTCGTCAGATTTATTTTCCCAATGACCATCTTTTTCTACAATTTCATAGCATCCTACACTGGCTAGGTGGTCAGTCCACTCAACACCAAGGCGCCCATAGATTTCTTTAATTTCCTGGATATATGCTTCCGGTGTTTCGTAATGTTTACTTATTCGGCCAAGTGAAGGCTCGACGATTTGACGTTGGTGATCCGTACAGGTTGCTGCACCATCAAGTAAAATTACTCCTTTGATATCACTGAGTTTACTAGCGACGTTCGCCATAATAAATGCGCCCATTGAATAGCCCAGTAAAATCGGCTGTTCGATGTTCAACTGATCAATCAATGCTAAAACATCTAGTGTATGGGACTCTATACTAGTATTCTCTGAAGCAGGCGCACTATTGCCACGACCTTTTAAATCAACTGATATAAAACGATATTGGCCCTTTAATAGCTCTGCGTAATAATGTAATTGCATATGGTTACCAGTTAAACCATGAACCGCTATAATAGTGCCTTTCTCACCTGGATAATCTGCAAAATATAATAGACTATCATTCACTTCGACTGATTGGTATTTCATTTCCATCACCCTCCTTGTAAAAGTTAAAGCTAGTTTTACACCTAAAGCTTAAAAAAGTCAAAAAAAATTTTTATTTCTAGTTTTAAAACACTTGATTTACAGGATCAAAAATTAGGTTTACATCACCAAATTAATTATTTAAATATAATAATAAAATTCCTATAAATACAAAAATATACTATGTAATTACTTTTTGGTACACTATTGAAAAAGCGAAAATGAGGTCAACATGAAAAAGAAAATATTCATTCTACATGAAATTTATGGCGTCAATGATTTTATAAAAGTGCAAGCTGAAGCATACAGTAACGCCAACACTACTGTTGAGTGCATTTCTTTATATTCAGACGATAGAATATTTCCATATGAACAAGAACAGGAAGCCTATGAATATTTCATAAATGAAGTTGGCTTTGATGCTCCTCTCGAAAAATTAACCAAAAAGTTATTGGAAGCTAGGACATATTTTGATGAAGTACTGTTAATCGGGTTTAGTGTAGGTGCAACTTTGGCTTGGAGACTATCAGAACTGCCATTACAAGGAGTCGTTTGCGTTTATGGTTCACGCATACGCCAATACCTGGACTTAAATCCCTCTTGTCCGACACTTGTTATTTTACCAAGTCACGAGAAAAGCTTTAATGTCCATGAATTAATGGAAACACTCGATACATTACCAGCTGTTCACACGAGGCAATATCTAGGTCAGCATGGTTTTATGGACTTCAACAATTCAAACTACAATCATGGAAGTTATTTACAATCTCAGGCTGAAATCTCGCAATTTTTCGAAATTAAGAAAGTCAAGGAGGACTAAGGAATGAACCAAACCGAAAGCATAATTATTGACCCTTATATAGAAGGAGGAAATGTAATTTATCCTAACTTTCACCTATCTATGCAGCCTGGCATTATTATTGGTATCCATACAGACGTGTCAAAAATACATACATTAATACAGTGGTTTTCGAAGCGAAGCAATACGTATACACATTTTCGTGAAAATGCCTTGTATGAGCGACTGACGGTTCGAGAGTATATCAAATTTTGCTTAAAGCTTTTCAATGCTTCTTCTGAAAAGATGGAGGATCTATTAACATTGTTCGCTTTAACGGAGCAAAAAAGCATTAAAATCAGCAAGCTCTCAAATAGCGAAAAGCAACGCTTAAAATTAATTCATACATATCTTAATCAGGCACAGATACAAGTTTTAGAAGAACCATTCCAAAATCTAGATGAGTTTTCCAAGCAAACAGTCATTCAATTACTGGATATCCTTCAAAAACAGAATAAAACAGTCATTTTATTATCTAACAATCTTGAGGATTTAATTATTTCGAGTACAGAAGTACATAGACTAGATACAATGGGCATACATGCATTAGATGTTAAAGAGGATGAAACAGAAACGACTTCCCCCTCTCAAGAAAACGTACCGATTCGACTTGATAAAATCCCTACAAAGAAAAATGATAAGATCATTTTATTTAATCCCCCTGAAATTGATTTTATCGAAAGTGTTGAGGGTGTTGTTTCACTATATGTTGCAGGTGAAGCCTATCCATGTACATTATCATTAAATGATCTTGAGCAAAAATTGACACCGTTCGGCTTCTTTAGAAGTCATCGCTCTTATATCGTTAACTTACAAAAGGTACGGGAAATCATTACGTGGACTCGCAATAGCTACAGCCTAGCCTTAAACAGCAATGAAAAGACCGTAGTACCTTTGTCGAAAAATAAACTCGCAGATTTAAAGGAAATACTCGGAATTTAGTAGATTTCCCAGGAAATAAACGACTCCTGTCAGCTGAACTATTTCTCCGCTAAAGGTCATTTTACTGCCTTTCACCTGTAATTTAATGTTGAGATCCTAATTGTTCCTTATAGTGTAGATATCAACAACAACACAGGGAGGTTTTCAAATGAACGCAGTGATCGATGTTCAGCATTTGAAAAAAACATTTAATAAGGAAGCAGCATTACAGGATGTTTCATTTACCATTCAAAAAGGAGAAATATTCGGTTTTCTTGGACCTAGTGGTTCTGGAAAAACGACTACTATTAAAATATTAACAGCACAAACTGAAAAAACTGCAGGAGATGTCTTGCTATTTGGCCGCCCAGCAAATGAGATGAAACAAAGTAACAATCGTAAACGCTTCGGTATTTTAACAGATAATAGTGGACTATATACACGACTTTCAATCGAGGAGAATTTATTACTATTCAGTAATTTATATCAATTGCCTAAATCAGCCGTCAAAGAGGCATTGGATTTTGTTAACCTATACGGTGATCGTAAAAAGAAAATTAGTCAGCTTTCTAAAGGAATGATGCAACGTGTTACGCTTGCACGTGCCATCATGCATAAACCAGAACTATTATTTTTAGATGAACCAACTTCTGCACTCGATCCTGTTAATACACAACATATATATAATGGCTTACGTAAATTAAACGAGATGGGTACGACAATATTTTTAACAACACATGATATGAGTGAAGCCGAAATACTTTGTGATCGTGTAGCCTTCTTACATAAAGGGAAGATTCGAGCAATTGGTTCGCCAAAGGATTTGAAAAAAGAGTTCGGTGATGAGTCTATTACAGTTGAATTAAAAAATGGTGCTTGCGAAGTCATTCAAAATGGAGAACAGGATGCTGAAAAACTGTTTCAATGGATGCAATCTAACGAAGTTTCTCGCATTTATACAAACGAGCCAACACTAGGTAATATTTTTATGCAAATAACAGGGAGTGATTTAGTATGAACATTTCAATGACACGTATTCAGGCTATTTTAATGAAGGATTATAAGGAATTTTCACGTAACTATGCGGTATCCGTTATGATACTTATGCCACTTATTATGGCATTTTTTATTAATAAAACAGGTGGAAATAATATCAACAGCTATATCATTACAGTAAATATGGCACTTTCTATGGTGACTGCCTACGTACAATGCTGTCTAATTGCAGAGGAAAAAGAAAAAAATACGCTTCGTAGTCTCATGCTTTCCCCTGCTTCACTTGGCGATATATTAATTGGTAAAAGCTTGTTTGTCTTTATCCTTACAATGGTAATTGTAGCATTGACTATTTTCATTGCTGGCTATAGCCCATCTAATCTGTTCATCTTAGCTATTGCTTTAATACTTTCGACTGTATTCTATATTGCAATAGGAACATTATGTGGATTATTCGCTAAAACGGTTATGGAAGGATCTCTTATCATTCTACCTGTTATCCTTATTTTCGGGTTTGGCTCTTTTGCCCTAGCATTATCGTCTGCCTTTCCTATTTTAAAAATTGCAGAGTGGTTACCAAGTTCTCAATTGGTGCTATTAGCAGAGGCTCTAGAAGGCACATACACAACAATGGACGTCATTATTCCAATGGCTACAATTATCGTTTGGTCACTAGTTACTTGGATTGTAGTAGGATTTATTTATAAAAAAAGAATGGTCGACTAATGACCATTCTTTTTTTGTATAATAATTTCTTTATCCCAATTTCTCTGTAGCATCAACTAGCAACTGCTGCAAATGGTTTTTCACTTGTGGCCACTCCTGTAGAGTAATGCTGTACATCACTGTATGACGAATTGTACCATCCTTCCGCAACATATGATTACGTAAGACCCCCTCCTTAGTTGCCCCTAAACGTTCAATCGCTTTTTTAGAACGTAAATTTTCGTGGTCTGTTTTAATTTGAACACGCTGTAAATTGAGTACCTCAAAGCAATATTGTAATAATAAATATTTACAATTTGTATTAATGGCCGTACGCCAAAAAGCAGGTGTAATCCATGTAGTACCTATTTCAAGCCGTTTATTCGTTTCATCAATATCCATAAACCGAGTCGAGCCGATGATTTGTCCGGATTTTTTATCCACAATTACAAATGTGAACTCAGTTTTTTCACGTTTTGTTGTTAATGCCTTGTCCACAAAGTTATTCACATCGACCATTTTCTCAACTGTTGTGGACATATGTGACCAAATCTCTGGATAACTACCTGCATCCAATAATCCTTGCGCATCCACTTGTTCTAACGGCTTCAGTAATACTACCTCATTTTCTAATGCTTTAAAATTCATGTTGCTTCACTCCTTTTTTTACTATTTAACGGTATTTTTGATACGATAGATAGAACCAATTTTCAAAAAACACACCGTACCAGGAGGTGCAATGTTTTGGAGTTATCAATCTCATTTACTGGAGATACATCGAAATACGTGCAAATCTACGAGGAATTAAAACATACAATTTTAAGCAAGAAACTACTGGCCCATGAGCAATTGCCTTCTAAACGAATACTTGCTAAAACGCTTGATGTTAGTGTCCATACGATTAAGGAAGCTTATGAACAATTACTAGCTGAAGGCTACATTTATAGTAAGGAACGTTCTGGCTATTTTATAGCACCTTTTGAATTTGAATGGGAACAGCAGCAAAATCAGCACATATCCACAGCTATAACATCAACTACATATACTATAAAATTCGATTTTAATAACGGACATGTGGATAAGGAAGCTTTTCCATTTTCGATGTGGCATAAGCTATTGAAAAAGCACTTTAATGTGGATAATTTAACAACAAGTCCTTGGCCAGGAGAAGCTATATTGCGGACGGAAATCGCTCGCTATGTTGAACGATCAAGAGGAGTTACTTGTGAAGCTTCACAGGTGTTTGTTTATAGTGGTACTCAAAGTCAGCTTCAAGCCCTATGTCACTTTTTTGGCCAAAAAGTACATGCTGGCATAGAGGAGCCTGGCTTTAAAAGAGTACGTGCAACATTGCAACAATGTGGATTAACGACTCATGCTATTCCTGTTGATAACTTAGGGGTAACAATACCGAAAGAATCCATCCACATGTTATACACAACACCCGCACACCAGTTTCCGCTTGGGATGGTCATACCTGTTGAACGGCGCGCAGAACTTCTACAATGGGCTACCTCTGAGAAGGCATATATTATTGAGGATGACTATGACTCAGAATTTCGTTATAAGGGGCTCCCTATTCCCTCTTTAGCAAAGATGGATCAGCTTCAACGTGTTATTTATTTCGGAACCTTTTCTAAAACACTTATCCCATCGTTGCGCATTAGTTATATGATTTTGCCTAAATCGTTAGTCGAAGAATTTATGCTATTTAATCAGGAGCAAAAATCTGTTGTCTCAAAAATAGACCAGCTTGTATTAGCTGATTTTATTGCTCAAGGTTCATTCGATAAGCATTTAGCCAAAATGCGCACTATTTATCGTAAAAAGCAACAGACGTTACTAGCAGCTATTAACACCCATTTTTCTGAGGAATTCGAAGTAATTGGTGAAAAATCTGGGCTACACATCGTTATGAAGTTACCAAAAAGGCTTTCTGAGCAGGATGCGATTAGGCTTGCCCAAGAGGTAGGAATCGAAGTTTATCCATGCTCAACCTCCTATCAGCAAGGCTCTAAACATACTATGATCATTATGGGCTACGGTGGGCTAACCCTTGAGCAAATCAATGAAGGCATCGCGTTACTTGCAACAGTTTGGCAATCATCCATGCCAGCATAATTTCAAGTTTTAAAAACCTTTTAATAGACAAAAAAGATGACTCCGACAGTACATATCAGAGTCATCTTTTCATCACTTAGTCAATATTCATCCCGCATTAACGGGCCGTAATTTCACTTTATATCTACCACTACATTTTTAAGGTACTCATCAAGATTCCCTTTATCTACAGTCTGCATAATAGTTGACTGTTCTTCCCTGTTCTCTAAAGCTTTAATGACTAAATCCCCAACGTTTGGATAGTAATGCAACCAGTCGAAAAAGTTGTTCTCATTCGTCGTTACTTCATTCACACCATGGAAGCTATACACAGTACCAAACACATCTACCATATCATTCATCCATCTACTATAAGCCTCGTAACGATTTTCATTATGCAAAATTGTCTGAAGCCGTTTAGCAGGCATTAATTCTGTAAAGACCACTAGTTCTGTATTTGGGAATGCATCTTTTATAGCTTGAAGCCTTTTTCGATAGTCGGTATCGTACATAAAAGGCTTGGCTGCCTCTGCTTTAAAATTCTTCTGGAATTTTTGCCATCCTTGCTCCATATCATCATTTGAATACGTAGTTTGTGCAATATTATTACGTGTGTAACTGCGAGCACCGTCGTAATGATTTGCTTTTGAAATATCATAATTAAAAAGAGCATAATGCATCGTGCTTGCTGAAAATAAGGACTTTATTGCATAAAAAGGTGCCTCCGATGACTCGATATAAGTTTGCGGCGGATTCGATGTACTAGGTTTGCCAGCATTCGCTGAATCAAAATATAACTCAATAAAAATTCTCTTAAACGGCTTACCATTTTTCTTTTCAGCATATTTCATGTAAGGCAAATATTCTGTAATATGCAGTCCACTTAATGAATAGTTATAAACATTTTCTTTTGTAAAAGCCCTCTCATCGAGATACGTAATCCTGCTCGTTCCCATTAACAAACTATCATAGTTAAAATCATGGCTATTGATATAATTAGTTTTTAATTGTCTTTCATCAAAGCCAAGCTGATAGTCGTTAAAGTCATTCGCATGTGTGTAATTCCAAAGAGGGTCAATATAATAATTGAAACCCATAATTCCGAAAACAGGCAATCCTATTACTATGAAAGATGTGGCAAATAATTTTACTAACCATTTTTTCGGATCCAAGTTCATTCACACCTTTATTTAGAAATTAAAATATAAGAATATACTATTTTTTTGCATATAGTAAATCGATACTAGCACTAGTGCAATCATAAATTGCGTATAAATGATTGCTCCCCAATTAAATTTCATCTTATCCATTAATTGAATAGAATTTAATGCTGTAAATGCAATAACAAGTGTGATTAAGAGTCCTACAACAATCACTATCGGATCACTGAATGATAGTCCCAAAATATTAAAGGCTTCCGCTTGAGCAAAATTAGTGTGCGGCTCCGTAAAGAAATTAGTTATAGCTGTCATGTTTGGCGTAAACATTTTGGCTATAATCGTATTCGCTTGCTCAAGACTTGTTGCACGGAAATATACCCAAGCGATATTAACAAATTGGAAAGTCATAAACCATGAAAGTAAATACGGAAGCTTAATACCTGTTTTACTAAAAAGTCTCACAACAACAGACGCAAAGCCATGCAGAAGTCCCCATAAAATAAAATTCCATCCTGCACCATGCCAAAATCCACTGATGAAGAAAATAATTAATATATTAATATAGGTTCTAAATGCCCCTTTACGACTACCACCTAATGGAAAATAGACATATGTAGTTAAAAACCGGTTCAACGTCATATGCCACTTTTTCCAAAACTCCTGAATATTACGTGCTTTATAAGGAGAATAGAAATTTACTGGCAGTTTAATATTAAATATTAATGCTAAACCAATCGCCATATCAGAATATCCACTAAAATCATAATAAAGTTGCACTGTATACGATAATGAGGTAATCCAAGCTTCTATAAAACTTAAGTTACTATAATTGGCAAAGCCTTCATTCGCCCATATGCCCACCGTATCAGCAATAACAACCTTCTTAACTAAACCAATTGCAAAAATAAATAAACCTCGTGCAACATGTTCAGGAATAATTTTACGATTTTCCTTCGTATCATACTGCGGAAGCATTTCATCATGCTGAACAATTGGTCCTGCAATTAACTGCGGGAAAAACAAAATGAACAGCGCATAATGACTAAATTTATAATGAGCTGTTCCATCACGATAACTATCAACAATAAAAGCAATTTGTTGAAATGTAATAAAACTAAGTCCTAACGGTAGCAATAAATGCAACAGTGCAAAATTTGTACCAAATAAACTATTTAAATTGCCAATAAAGAAATCTGTATATTTATAGTAACAGAGAATGATAATATTGAAGACGACTCCAATTATCATATACGTTTTTCTCCAACGACTATTGGTATTACTAATCACCCGACTTAAAGCAAAGTTCACAACTATTGAGATTGTGATGATTGCTAAATAAGATAACTTAAAATAGCCGTAAAAAACCAAAGAGATCAGTACCAACCAATAAATCGCATATTGCTGGTTTCTGAAACGATTTAATAAAAAATAGATAATAAATGTTATAGGTAAAAACAAGAAAATAAATTCAAAGGAATTAAAAAGCATTGCACCACTCCCCTAATAGCCATTCCTTTATATTCAAAATTTAAGACTCCTCACCACAACATTTCCGTTCCGACTTGACGCTTACCTGAAGGCGTTCGCTTGCGCTCCAGGGATCTCATCTTTGACGTTTCCAAATGCCCTACAATCAACCTAAAAACACGGCATACGTTTAACAAAATATTTAGTGAAGAGCCTATTAAATTTAATGTTTTAATATTATATTTACATCACTTAAATTAGCCATATAACACTTTAACATTGATACACTCGTAAAATCTAAATGAAATAAATACCACAGTTAGATTCATTATGTATTTAAAGAGACCAAATATAATATTATACTAAAAAGTTAACCTAAAACAAATAACAATATCAAAATAAGGTAGAGAAAGACAAAAACCTATATAATAATACCTCATTTTAACAATTCTTTAAAGGAAATTCCTGTTTATTGTCGAAAAATAAAAGGAGTTTTAGCTAGGATTATACCTACAAATAATATGGTGATTCTTAGAAAAAATAATAGGATTTTTAATAGTTTGCTTTCATTCTATTGGTGGGTTGGTTTGATTTTAGACCATCCACTCACAACAACCCTGTTTTCGAGTTACAGGCTCTAAAATAAAAGTAACCTCTCTATAGCGTGTTGATCACTATACAGAGGTTGTTCATTTTATATTTTAATTAAAATCTTCCCTTGATGCTGACGACTTTCCATCAAATCATGGGCTTTCTGCATATCTTCTAATGCAAAGATATTAGCAATTGGTACTTGGAAACTTTCATCCTTCAACAAAGCAAACATCTCCGGTGCAACTTGTTGTAGCATTTCAGGCTTGGAAGCTCGAGTCGTTCCAAGGCTAAAGCCTTTCACATTGCGACAGCTACTATGTAAATCAGATGTTTTTATATTCCCAGCTTTACCACCGCTATTTCCAAATTGCACTAGCGTACCATACGGAGCTAAACAGTTAAAACTCTCTTCCGTAATATTCCCGGCAATGGAGTCAAAAATAATGTTAACACCATGACCATCCGTATATTCATTGACTTGCGCACTAAAATTATCGTATGTCAGTACATGATGTGCACCTAGTTCAAGGGCAATTGTCGCTTTCTTCATATCACCAACTGTACCAATAATCTTCTTGGCGCCTAGCTTTTTCGCCATTTGAATCAACATTGTCCCTGCCCCACCAGATGCAGCATGAATTAATACGCTATCATCTGAGCTAATTGGAGCGATTTGATGTGTCAAAAGGTAGGATAGAAACAAAACCGTTGGCACAGCGGCCGCCTTTTCCAAAGGGACATCATTCGGAACTTTAAAGACGAGCTGCTCTTTGGCCACCACATATTCTGCATAGGCTCCATTTTTCGTGAATGCAATAACTTGGTCTCCCCTTTTAAAATTACTGTTCCCCTCAAAAACCTCTTCAACTACACCAGCTACATCTAAACCGAGTATCATCGGAAAATTTGCTTTTGCTTTATTACCTGTTCTATTTTTAATATCAGCAAAATTCACACTCGTATATGTCGTACGTATTAATACTTCCCCCTTTGAAATGGTAGGCTTTGGACATTCCACATACTTTAAAACATCAGAAGTGCCAAACTCATTAATGATCACAGCCTTCATAAATTTCCCCCTCCTTGTTATAGTAAAAGTATAAAATAGAATAATTTCCATAAAAAGAGACAAAAGGAGATATTACATGTCCACCTTTCTTTCAAAAAATAAAACGCTATTTTATTTACTTTCACTCTATTGTCAACAGAATGGCGGCACCTTTCATCTACAGCAATTAGCTACCTTATTAAAAATAAGTCCTAAACAATTGAATCGTTATCTTAAATTATTTCAGAAACACAATTGGCTACTTTATAAAGCTGGGAATGGGCGAGGACACTTGTCCAAAATTCAATGGCATGGAGATATTGAACAAATTATTGTAGATCAGCTTAAATCCCATCTCTCTACAATGACTATGATGGATTGGGGGGAATTATTTGCATTTCCTAATCTAACGGATTCTTTAGCAATGAACTTAAAGCATCTTTATCAACAAAATATAAAAAACAATATCCTATATAATGAGCGTTTGATTGTACCTATCTACCACCCTATTTATACTTTACAGCCTAATCAAGTAAACGATGTTTATAGTGCTGCACTTTTATCCAATTTAACAAATCGTTTAGTTGAAGCAGATGCGAATGGTAATATTATTCCTTCTCTTGCGCACCATTGGAAAGTTAATGACAAAACATTGCGTCTTTATTTACGAAAAAACGTTGCCTTCCATAATGGCGATTTACTAACAGCACATGATGTAGCTTGGTGTTTGCGCCAACTACTACATCTTCCTTTATGGCAGCCTATTCGAGAAATTATCATTGTTGATATGTGGACAATTGATTTTATTTTTTCGGAGTCTTGCACATACTCACTACACTTACTAACAGATATACAAGCGAGTATCTATAAAATTAAAGATAATGTAGTTTTCGGAACAGGTTCATTTGCAATATCAAAACATACACCCCATCAAATTGTTTTAGAAGCATATGACAATTATTTTGGCATGCGAGCATTATTGCATACGGTAGAATTAAACATACTTCCAAAAGGATCCAATTCGTTTTATCAAACTAATTTATCAAATGACATTAATCGTAAAAAAATAAATATCCAAAACGGGGTTTGTGCAATAATTTTAAATAAAAACGAAGAGGCTTGTTCAACTAAAGCGCAAAGGCAACATATTAAAAACATAATACATAAGTATTTATATAAAGCTATTCAAAAGGATTCTTCATTACAAAATCATTTAAGTAGTTTTGGTAATACCATCTCACCACTATGTAAAAAAGAGATTTTAAAAATCGGTGCGCCTAAAGGGAAAATCAATCTAAACCAATGCTTAATTTCATCTTTAATAAAGTATGGTTATCTCCCTCAAATAGAAACATTAACACTATCTCAATATATTAAAGATAGTATCCAACCTCTTAAGTACGATGCATTTGTTTATACGAATGTCACAACTGTAAATAGTGCTTTTCACAAATTGCATGCCGTGTTCAACCCCGTTTCTCCAATTTATAAAGTATGCAAAGAAGATGAATATTTTATAAATATCTTTGAAAAATTTAAATTAGCCACGATGGCAGAATGGCCGTTACTTTTCGATTCTTTAAACAACTATTTAATTGAAGAAGCTATTTTGATACCATTATTTACACATCTCGATGATATACCATTTGCCCACGATATTTTAAAATTGGACTTCAACCACTTAGGGCACATCGACCTTTCAACAATTTGGTATGACAAGGAGGAATTATGATGAAAATCAAACCGCGAAAAGAACAATACAATGATGTTACATACAATTACTTTGATTTAAAAAGTAACAAAGTATGCTTTATGTTCTCTGGCACAGGCTATACGTTTGAAAAACCACTTCTTTATTATTCCACTCAGCTGATGCTAGAGCTTGGCTATGATGTAGTACAAGTATGCTATGTATTTGCCCAAAAGCAATTTGAGCAGGAACCAGAAGCTATTTCAGCAATGGTTTATAATGCCGCGAATCCTGTTGTGGAAAATGTTTTAAGTACAAAATCTTATACCGAAGCTGTATACATCGGAAAATCACTCGGAACATTGCCTATCACAGATTTTTATATGCAGCAGTCTCCACCTATTCCTTCTCGTTATGTACTTTTAACACCCCTACTGTCACTTGAGTATGTTATGAAAAATTTGCTTGGAAAGCAGGCATTTCTAGCAATCGGCACAGCTGACCCTCATTACTCTAAAGAAAGTTTAGAACAACTTTCTTCACATAAGCTTGCTATTGTAGAAAATGCTGACCATTCTCTTGAAATAGCAAATCATACAGTTGAGTCGATGATTCTTTGTCAGTCACTATTAACGGGGCTTAAAGCTTATCTTCAATAAGAATATCGGAACCTTTTCAAAGTTTATCGTAATATTTTTAAAATTCGGTCTTTACCAAAATTACAAACATATGCTACACTATCAAAAATACATTGAAGAGAAGAGTAAATAAGGCTGTTCTTCCCAGAGAGCTCGGGTTGCTGAAAACGAGTAAGAACGAATTATTGAAACAAGCCTCGGAGTAGCGCATTGGATTCTGCTTGAATGATGGTGCGACGGGAACTCCCGTTACAGAGTAACAGTATAAGCATAAGTGTTTATGCCGTACTGAAAAGGCTATTATGGCGACATAATAGCGAACTAGGGTGGCACCACGTGAGTATAAATTCCACAATCTCGTCCCTAAGACAAATCGTCTTGGGGGTGGGATTTTTTTGTTTTAGTTACTTGTCATAACTACAAGGAGGAATTTATATGAGTATGAAAAAATTTTTAGAAGCGTGGCGTTATCCTGCTATATTATTGTTTAGTATTGGTGTTTCCAGCGTTGGAAGCTGGATCTATTTTATAGCTTTAAATCTTATCGTCTTCAACCTCACAGGGTCAGCTATAGCTGTGTCCGGTTTGTATATCGTTAGAGCGTCATCTACACTTTTTGCCAGCTTTTGGTCAGGTAGTTTGGTAGATCGTTTAAATAAAAAATATCTCATGATTGGTCTCAACCTTTTCGAATCTTTACTAATTGTCATACTACCTTTCTTCTCTACGCTGACTTGGATATATTTCATGGTCTTTGTGATCACAATGGCTAGTTCTATGTATCATCCAACTTCCATGACCTACATTACGAAATTAATACCAATTGAACAAAGAAAACGTTTTAACGCCCTTCGCAGCTTACTTGATTCTGGCGCATTCATAACCGGTCCAGCCATTGCAGGACTGCTGTTTACGATTGGAACGCCTAATATGGCGATTTACTTGAATGCGATTGCTTTATTTATTTCAGCCTGTATTACATTAGGTATGCCTAATGTCGAAGCCAATCAACAGCTGGCTAGTAAAGCAGATGAGGAAATTTCCTACAAGGTATTATTCAACGATTGGAAGCTTGTTATAAGATTTAGCCTTAAAAATCCTTATATTATGATGATCTACTTTTTATTTAGTGCGATACTTGTCATGATGACAGCAACGGATTCTTTAGAGGTTGCCTTCGCTACTCAAGTACTTTCATTATCCGAAGGTGAATACGGTGTTTTAGTAAGCGTAGGAGGTGCTGGTATATTAGTTGGTTCTTTAATGAATACAGCAATCGTTGGAAAAATACCAACTGCTTGGCTTATAGGTTTGGGATCACTTATAACAGCTTTAGGCTATTTAATTTCTACATCCTCTTATACATTTCTTATAGCTTCTTTAGGATTTTTTATTATATCCTTTGCAACAGCCTTTGCCAATACGGGCTTCCATACCTTTTATCAAAACAATATTCCTGTCGATAGTATGGGGAGAATAGGAAGTATTTACGGCTTTGTAGAAGCCTTGTTCATTATTATCATAACTGCCATCTTTGGAGTTGCAGCTGAAATCATATCTATTCGATATGTTGTTGTATCTGCAGCCATCATCATGTTTGTAGTAGCAACGATACTGTTAATTTTTAATGTTCAACCTTCGAAGGCCAGATTTTATAGCAATATTTCAGAACTCAATGACTAGAAGAAGGTTTGATGCCGTCGCTTCGCTTTCGAAGTAATAGCGATATAAAAATAGTAGCACCTCCTATTATAAGAGGTGCTACATAAATGTTGGGATAAGACATAATGGTATTCTGCTGTCGTGCCGATTGCTATGTTCGTCGCTTCGGCTCTTCTTTCCGTCGCTTTAGCTCTGCTATCCGTCGCTCTGATTCTTCTTTCCGTCGCTCTAGCTCTTCTTTCCGTCACTTGGGCTCTTCTTTCCGCCACTCTGTCGGGGCTATCCACGATTTCGATGGTTCTATCCACGACTTTGGCCGCTCTATCCACGACTTTGACGATTCTATCCGTCACTTCGGCTCTTCTTTCCGTCGCTCTGACTGGTCTTTCCGTCGCTCTAGCTCTTCTTTCCGTCACTTGGGCTCTTCTTTCCGCCACTCTGTCGGGGCTATCCACGATTTCGATGGTTCTATCCACGACGT
>NZ_JBNNVB010000014.1:87844-129338 GCF_050280325.1 Lysinibacillus sp. NPDC093216
ACGACTTTGGCCGCTCTATCCACGACTTTGACGATTCTATCCGTCACTTCGGCTCTTCTTTCCGTCGCTCTGACTGGTCTTTCCGTCACTCCGGCTCTTCTTTCCGTCGCTCTGACTTCTTTCCGTCGCTCTAGCTCTGCTATCCGTCACTCTGACTCCGCTTTCCGTCGCTCTGATTTCTTTCCGTCACTCCGGCTCTGCTATCCGTCGCTTTGACTGGTCTTTCCGTCACTTCGGCTCTTCTTTCCGTCGCTCTGATTTCTTCCCGTCGCTCTAGCTCTGCTATCCACCTCTTTGACTGGTCTTTCTGTCACTCCGGCTCTACTATCCGTCGCTCTGACTCTTCTTTCCGTAGCTCTGGCTCTTCTTTCTGTCGCTCTGATTTTTTTCTGCCGCTCTAGCTACCCTAATAAAACAAAAAAAGGGCATGAATTCAATATTACTATTGATTCATGCCCTTAAAATATTAATACGCTAAGCCGAATAGCGCTTTAATGTGTGTAAGATAGCGAATGTTAGACGCTTCTTTCATAAGTGTTGCTGGAAGACCTTTAAGTTGTGTGTTGCTAGCACCGATAGTCGCAACAGCGTCTTTACGGCCTAAGCTTGCAAGTGTACCCGAATTAATTGCAGAGAAAGGTTTCATCTCTTGGTTTTTGTATTGTGCGAATAGGTTGTAACCAGCGCACTCACCCATTTGCCATGCAACTTGAGCAGTTGGTGCGTATAGCGGACGTCCGCCATCAGCTGGTAATGCTACAGATGCATCACCGATTACGAATACATCATTATGAGATGTAGATTGTAAAAACTCGTTAATCGTAGCTTTACCGCGGTCAGCAGCAAGGCCCGACTCACCTACGATTGGAAGCGGAGCTACCCCACCTGTCCAAATAAGTGTATTGGCAACGATTGATTCGCGATCTTTAAGAGAGATGACGTTACCATCAACACCTGTTACAGGAGTACCAGTGATGAATTCAACACCACGTTTTGTTAAGCTTTCAGTAGCACGTTGGATAAGTACATCTGGAAGTACTGGTAAGATTTTTGGACCAGCTTCAACAAGCTTGATTTTAAGGTCAGCAAAGTTAACACCGTGTTTTGCTGCGATTTTCGGGAAGTTGTCCACGATTTCACCAACAAGCTCTACACCTGTTAAACCGCCACCACCGATAACGATCGTTGCATCTGCTTCGTCTTTTGTTTGTGCATATGCTTTAATACGGTCTTCGATATGTTTGTTAATTTTGTTTGCTTCGTTCACTGATTTAAGTACCATTGAGTTTTCTTCTAATCCAGGGATACCGAAGAATCCAGTTTGGCTACCTAAAGATACTACTAAAGTATCGTAATTTAAAGTATAACCATTGTCTAGGTCCACTTTTTTAGTGTCTACATTGAATTTTGTTACTTTAGCAATTTGTAAATCAATATCTAAACCTTTAAAGATTTTTTTTAGTGGTAAAGCAACAGCACCTTCTGCAATAGTACCACCAGCTAAACGGTGAAGTTCAGTGATGATTTGGTGTGTTGGGAATTGGTTTACAACAGTAATTTTAGCTTCATCAGCTGATAAATACTTGCGTGCAGTTAATGCAGTTAAAACGCCAGCGTAACCAGCACCTAAGATGACGATTTCTTTTGACATGATTAATTAATCCTCCGTCCTTACGTTTTGAATATATCTCAAGTCGATTCTTATTTAGCTTTACGTTCAGCGCTTACTTGTAAGAAAGCATTAACAAAACGGAAAACACCTTGAACTTGTGGGTCTTTTAACATTTTCATAAGACCGAATAAACCAATTACTTCTTGGCTTTCAGACGCACGGTCTTTCGCTTCAATTGCAGTAGCTGCAAGGTTTTTAGCTGAGCCTACTACTGGGCCTGCCATTTCCGTTACCGCACCAACAGTATCATTTTTCAGTACTTCGTCAGTTGCAACAGCTTGAGCAAACTCATATGATTTTGTTAATAACGTCATCATTTCAGTTAACTTAGGTAATTGTTCAACTAAAGTTGTAAGTGATTCCTGAACCTCAGGCTTTAATAATTGATCTAGCACATCCAATTGTTCTTGACTCACAGTTAATTGTTCAGACTGTGTTTGGTTATTCGTTTCTGACATTTTGAACTCTCCTTTGCCATCACTATCACTATTTTAATTTTATTGCTTCCATGTAAAAAAGACCATTAAGGCACTTCTTAACAGTCGTTACAGCGCGTATATCTTACAAATCACCAGTCTCAAGAGCTGGATAGCAATTTGTATAATTTGTTATTACAATGTTAACTTTATTTCGCAAAAAGTGCATCATAATTCCATCCTTATCTTGTCTTGGTGACGTTACAACCTCCATTATAAGGTTGTTTGTACATTATTTCAATGAGCTAAATCACAATTTCGACAATCTTTTCAAAATTCATTGATTTGTAACTATATATCGTAGTTAAGTTTACTTTTTGTCCCTACTGTTTAAAAATATAATATATATTTTTGAGCTCGAAGGATCATTACCATAACGTGTGGTTGATTTCCATTCCGACTGGGCGCTTTGTTGTTGCTGACGCTTCGCTTTCGCACAGAGCAAAGCTTCCTGGGGGCATCGGATGAGCCGCTTCGCTCCAGGGTCTCGGGCCAACAGATGTTTTTGCGCAAAAGCGAAGCGGCAGCGATGTTGGTCACGAAGGCGTTATCACAGGATGTGTTGGTTTTAGCCTTCGTTCCTCTATTGCTAATCCCCAACCTCCACCCCAATCAACTTATATGAGGCGTACTTTTTAACAAATGTCATCCACCATTTTAAATATCTCTGTATAACACTTTATTTTTATTTGGTCTGTTTAAACTTCCCCTTCATCCTGCATGTAATACTCAATAAGTAAAAATTTATCGCCTACATTTTTTGATTTATCGACCAACTTTTTAAGTTTATTGACTACTAATTACGATTTATCACCCAAATTGCCTCATTTATCGATAAATCATATAAAAGACCTGTTAGAAGAAAAATTCTACTAACAGGTCTATATATCAAAATTATTTAGTTGGTTTTTTCATATCCATAGAAGCCGCTGAGCTTTCAATTTTTACACGTTTTAGGAAGAAGGCAAGCACTAGCGCAAGGACTGTAACACAAGCTGCTATTAAGAATGAGTGTGTAATACCATCTAATAAAGCAGTTTGTGTAATCTGATCCTGCATTTGTTGCATTTGTTCTGGCGTTGCTGCAACACCTGATTGCGCTGCATTGGCTTTTGCTTCTGCAATTAAATCTTCGGCTGTTGCTTTTGTACGGTTATTCATGAACGTTACCATCACAGCACTACCAATCGCCCCTGCCACTTGCTGTAAAGTATTATTAATAGCTGTACCATGTGGGTTCATCATTTGTGGTAATTGGTTTAAACCGTTTGTCATAATTGGCATCATAACCATTGACATACCGAACATACGAATTGTGTACATAGACACGATAAATGTATAGCTTGAATCTAATTCTAACTTTGTTAAACCGAATGTCGCAATTGTTGTAATCGTTAAACCGATAACCGCTAGTAGACGCGGTCCAAATTTATCAAAAAGTTTCCCTGTAATCGGCGACATAATCCCCATTACAAGTGCCCCAGGAAGCATCATTAAGCCTGCTTTAAATGGATCAATTCCTCGAATCGATTGTACATAAGCAGGTGTCAAAATCATACCCGAGAACATAGCCATTGACACGATAACCGAGATAGCTGATCCCAATGCAAACATTGGATATTTATAAATACGTAATTCTAGTAAAGGCTGATCCATACGTAGTTGTTTAAATATGAAGATGATTAAAGCAAGAAGGCCAACTGAAATTGTGCCATATACCCAAGGACTTGACCAGCCCTTATCCCCTGCAGTACTGAAACCATATAGAATACCACCGAACGCAACTGTTGATAATAGTACTGATGGGAAATCTAACTGAACTTTGCGTGTCTCCATCACGTTTTCTAATTTCCAAATACCAAATAATAAACTAATAACCGCAAACGGAATAATCATTTGGAATAGCATGCGCCAATCATGGTGCTCAACAATATATCCTGATAATGTAGGACCAATCGCTGGTGCAGAAATCATAACTAAACCGAAAATCCCCATCGCTGCCCCACGTTTTTCTTTTGGGAAGCTAATTAACATTACATTCATTAGAAGTGGTGACATACTTGCGGCACCTGCTGCTTGCACCATACGACCTGCAAGTAACATACCGAAGTTAGGTGCAAAGCCAGCCATAATTGTACCGATTGTAAAGACTGACATCGCTACAATAAATAAATGTCTATTTTTAAAGCGTGTTACGAAGAATGCTGAAGCAGGTACTAAAATACCACTTACAAGCATATAACCTGTTGCTAGCCATTGTACCTTTGAATACGTTATGTCAAAATCTTTCATGATTGTTGGTAACGCAACGTTTAACAATGTGTTATTAAGAAAAGCAACAAAAGCACCCACAAATAAAATACCAATCATGCCATAGGGGGGCTTTTGCAGTGTTTGACCACTATTCATTTATATCCCTCAATTCTTTCTTGTTTTTTTCGATAAAACTTATTTTATACTCGCAGTCTACTTTTTTCAAGAATTAAGATTATATTTTTTAAAAACATTGATATATAGGCGTTTTATCTATAGAATAAGAGTATAATATTTTAAAAAAGGTGAGGTTATGAACAAAAGAAAAAGACAAATCATTACTGCTGCTCGTGCTCTTTTTATTGAAAAAGGATTCGTGGATGCGTCGATTAACGACATCATTAGTGCAGCTAAAATTTCAAAAGGTACATTTTATAATCATTTTTCTTCTAAAAATGAATGCTTAATCGCCATATTAGATGAAGGGCGTGAGGAGGCAAGTAATCGCCGCCACGAACTTCTTTACGGCAAAGATCCTACTGATTTGGAAGTATTAACACAGCAAGTTGCGGTACTCATGTATGTCAATCGAGAACATAATTTAATTCAAATTTTTGAATCGGTTTTCCATTCTCGTGATAATGAACTGAAAAAAATTATTTTAAACTATCATTTACAAGAACTGGAGTGGCTTGCCAATCGACTTGTTCAAGTTTTCGGAGAAGAAGTTAGTCCAATTAGCTACGAATGTGCTGTGCAAACACTTGGTATGATTAACCTTTCAATACGTGCTGTCTTAATTGCTGATTATAAATATATAAATCGCGAAGCCATTGTACGTGTAGCATTACGCAATATTAGCGTAATTATACCCGTTATGCTTGAATCAAAAGAAATCCTCATTAGTACGGAAATGATCAACACGATACAAAACGTCGCGAACTATAAAACTGTAGATAAGGGAACGGTCATCGAGCAATTAACAGGCTTTAAAAAAGGATTGTCTAAGAATGAAACAGCGGAAGGCTTAGAGTATGTGGAATTCTTATTAGAGGAACTACAGCGCGAAAAGCCAAAGCTCTTTATCATCGAATCACTTCTTACACCTTTCCGTAAAGCATTCGTTGGAACCGAACACGCAGAAGAGGCACGTGATATCGCTAATAGCTTATGGCGCTATGTAAAAATTGAGCGACCATCAGAGCGTTGCATCAAGTAAATTAACCACATAAACAAAAGGAGCTATATAGAAAGTCAAACACTCACGACTATCCATATAGCCCCTTTTTTTGAGCTTCTATCCTATTTAATTAATACGATAAAACAGACTCCTTAGGATTAGCGTCTGCAATTACTTAACTTGACGATCTTTCGGTCCTATCCAAAAACCAATCACAATGCTAATAGCTACTACAAGAAAAGGTGCGTACAAAATAATAAATTGATTCATTATAGTTCCCCCTATGCATGGTGATCATGTTTACCGCAAGCATAATCACGATCAAACACAAACCATTTCATTACTAAATAAAGTGAAGGTATGAGTAGAACCAATCCTCCAACAAACGCTATCACTAATGCAATTGCCATTGTTTCATTTGTAAAGCTATCATAGACTGATATATACGGATACAGTAAATACGGATAATGTGAAATACCATAACCGAAGAATGCAAATCCAAATTGGGCAACCATTAAAAAGACAGCTATGCCATAGTTTTTCTTTTTAAATAAAAGAATTAGCGTTATAAGAAATAGCACACCTGAAACCGCGAAAAGCCACCACAGATCTAACATATTTTCGTAATGCTCAGGCACATGTCCCTTTAACTCCACCATAATCCCTATTACACTTATTATGAGCGGCAAAGACCAACCGAGTGCATACTTTCTCATTAAATTAGAAGCATGTTCATCTCGCGCTCTTTTCCCATACCATGTTAGGAAAACAGCTGAAATATACAAAACTGCCACTACACTTAATAGCACAATAGACCACGTTAACGGACTGGTGAAAAGTTTAGCAATTTGTAAATGAGGTTCTTCGTTTACGATTTTTACGAACCCTCCCTCAGATATCGTTAATACAATAGATAGGGATGCAGGTATAAATAAACCAGTAATTCCGTACATCATAGTATATCCGATATGTCCGCCTTTTCCACCGTAGGATTCAAATGCATAATAACTCCCTCTAATTGCAATTAATATTAATGAGATACTGACTGGCACTAGCAAAATTGTGCCATAATAATAAGCCGTTTGAGGAAAGAAGCCTACCGTTCCAACAAAGAAAAATACAAGGAAGACATTTGTAATTTCCCACACCGGAGATAAATAGCGCTTAATAACATTTGCTAATATATGATCTTTACCAATTAAGACACTATAAGCATTAAAGAAGCCCGCTCCAAAGTCTATGGACGCAACAATGACATAGCCGAATAGAAATAACCACAGTACCGAAATTCCTAATATCTCTAAGCTCATTGCCCTGCACATCCTTCCACTTGTTGATGTTCTTCAATTTCACGTTCAATCGGATTGTTACGGAACATACGAATAAGTACTACGATACTTCCTACCGCTAATACAATGTACAGCCCTGCAAATAGTATTAGCATAGTATCGACTTGGCCACTTGTTGTAGCACCTTCCGCCGTTTTCATATAACCACGAAGTATCCAAGGCTGACGCCCTACTTCGGCAAACCACCAGCCTGCCTCAACAGCAATAAGCGATAATGGACCACCTGCCACTACTATTCTCTTAAAACTTTTTGAAGAAATAAACTTCCACCCTCGCAACTTACCTAGCACATAAATAGCTGCAACGACAATTAGTAAAGTTCCGATAACTACCATGACGTCAAACAAATAATGGATATAAAGTGGCGGCTGTTCGTCCTCAGGAAATTGATCTAAACCTTTTACTTCTGCAAAAGGATTATTATGCGCCAATACACTCAATGCGTACGGTATTTTGATAGCATATTTTACCTCTTCTCCATCTAATACTCCAAATAACATAAGCGAAGCATCCTCTTTTGTTTCAAAATGCCATTCAGCAGCAGCTAATTTTTCTGGTTGATATTCCGCTAAATACTTCCCAGAAAAGTCACCTACAATCAGTGCTGCTAGCGAAAATACTAGTCCAAGTTTCAATAAAAGATGTAATGCTTTTTTATGATACACATGCTTCGATCCTCGTAGCATACGATAAGCAGCAATAGAAGCTAATAAAAATGCTGACGTCATATAAGATGTTACTAATACATGCGCTACCTTCGTTGGCATTGCAGGATTTAGCATTGCTAATACTGGTTGAATATTTACAAGCTCTCCATCTACAAGATCAAAGCCCTGCGGTGCATTCATAAAGGCATTCACAATCGTAATAAAAACGGCCGACATAGAAGCACCAATAGCTACTGGGACCAATAATAATAGATGTCTCTTTGGATTTTTGAATCGGTCCCATGTATATAAATAAAGCCCTAAGAAAATCGCTTCAACAAAGAACGCAAATGTTTCCATAAACAATGGTAATGCGATCACCTGTCCAGCCAACTCCATAAAGCTTGGCCATAGTAGTGATAGCTGCAATCCTATCGCAGTACCAGTGACAACCCCGATTGCCACAGTAATCACAAACCCTCTTGCCCATCTTCTTGCTAGTAATAAATAGTGCTCGTCATTATTTTTTAATCCAACCCATTGAGCAATCATGATCATTAAAGGTATACCGACGCCAATTGTTGCGTAAACGATATGGAATGACAATGTTAACTCTGTTAAGGCACGACTCCACATTACAGCTGAATCATTCATTTTATTTCATCTCCTAGGTACCAAAAATTCTTCCAATGATTGAAAGAAACATTATCCCCGCTACTAAAAAACTTATAATTATTAGCTTTTTTTCATGTGACTTATAGGCAACCACTTTTTGTTTTTTCATCATAATAGATCAACCCAAATTTTAATCGCTGTCGCTAAGATGAGTACGGCCAAAATACTTTGCAAAATTTTCGTATTCATTTTTTTACCTACTTTTGCCCCAAGAGGAGCCGCCAGTAAACTTGCCACTATCATAATACCTGCGGAATAGTACTCGACTTGTCCTGTCATTAACTTACCGATTGTTCCACCAATCGATGAGATAAACGTAATAGCTAAGCTAGTGGCAATCGTCATGCGCGTTGGAATCCCAAGTACTACAAGCATTATCGGTACAAGCAAGAAACCACCTGCAGCACCAACGATCCCTGAACCAATCCCAACAATAAATGCTAAAATTGCAGCTAAAGGCTTGTTGAAAGTTACTTCATTCATTGACTTATCATCAATTTGTTTCTTAGGAATAAACATCATCACAGCTGCAATCAAGGCTAAAATACCGTATACGACATTCACACCGTTTTCAGATAAAAACTGTGATCCGTAGCTCCCAACAAAGCTACCGGCTAAAATTGCTCCTCCCATATAAATAATGAGGGGCTTGTTAAGGTAACCACCTTTTCGATATGCCCAAACGCCTGCAATCGACGCAAAAAACACTTGTACTGCACTGATTCCTGAAACTTCATGTGCTGAAAATGCTGCTAAACCAAAAAGTGGCGGTATATATAGTAGCATTGGGTATTTAATGATTGAACCGCCGATGCCCAACATACCGGACACAAATGAGCCAACGAATCCAATCAGGAAAATCACAATTATAAATGTAATATCCATCGTTCTTGCATCTCCTTTTATTCATGTGCTTTCAGTATAGTCCTGCTGCAATTTCAGACATATAGGGGTTTTCCACTATTAGCTTACTCACTGTGACAATATTAAAAATTATCTCTAAAAAATAAAAAAAGATCACTCATATTTCAAGTGATCTTAGCTTGTCGGCAAAGGAATAATTATAAAAAATGTGTATCCATCAATTTCACCTTGGCGTAATTCTAGTCGTCGCTTTGCTTGCACTCCAAGGTCTCATCGGACGCCCCCAGGAAGCTTTGCTCTGTGCGAAAGCGAAGCGGCAGCGACAAATGTTTTATCTGCGCGAAAGCGAAGCGGCAGCGACAAATGTTTTTTGTAGCGAAAGCAAAGCGGCAGCGACAAAGCGCCTAGCCGGAACATAAATCAACCCTTCATTTTGCCGAAGAGCCATATTTCAATTACATATTGCACAGCAACAAGTTGTTACATATAGTTATTTGCAAGCCCATACTGAATAAGCTCAGCTTTATTACTTAAATTGAGCTTTTGCATAATATTTGATTTATGATTTTCAACCGTTTTACTACTAATATATAGCTGCCCAGCAATTTGGATATTCGTATACCCTAGAACTGTTAACCTCATTATCTCCTGCTCACGCACAGTTAAAATGCATTGATCTTCATGCCCCTTATGTTCAAATAATTTATCCATCTGCTCTTGAGGAATACCAACGTTGTAATATATGCGACCACTATATACGGCATGGATAGCCTCGTAGAGAATTCCACCTTGACTATTTTTTAAAATATAGCCATGGGCTTCAACAGCAATCGCTTTTTGAATATAAGCAACTTCATTGTGCATTGTTAACATAATAATTTTCACGTTAGGCATTTGCTTATGAATTTCTTGAGTAGCCGTAAATCCATCTAACCCATTCGGAATGGATACGTCCATTAAAATGACATCTGGGTTTAATGAAATTGCCTGAGTGATTGCCTCCGCTCCATCACTCGCTTCACCTACAACCTCTATATCTATATAATTTTCCAATAAAAGAACAATCCCTTTACGGATTAGCACATGATCATCTACTACTAAAACACGAATCATCTAAAGTCATCCTTCCAATTAGGTACTTGAATGCTAATTTGTGTACCTTTATTGTGAGCCGAAGTAATATTAAAAAATCCGCCTAATAGTGTAATTCGCTCCTCCATATGCTTTAAACCGAGCCCTTCTTTTTTCAAGTACTGCAGATCAAACCCTACGCCATTATCTTCTATATAGAGTGATAAATTTGTAGCTTTCTTTTCGAGTCGAATGACGACTTTAGAAGCTTTTGCATATTTAATAATATTGTGTAAAGCCTCCTGCACGACGCGATAAATATTGATTTCTACAGATGGATGACAACGTTCTTCAAAATCTGTTTCTAACGATATAGCAATATCAGGATGTACCTTTTGCACTGAATCGACAAGGGTGTCTAATGTAGGTGAAATCCCTAACTGATCTATGCTATGGGGGCGAAGCTGATAGGAATACAATTTAATATCATTCATTACTTGCTCTAGCTCATTGCGTACTTCTTCGATATACGTATTTAGTTTTTCATTGTCTTTGACATAAGATTCTATCGCTTGCAATGCAACAGATATTGTATACAATGACTGACCAACGCCATCATGTAATTCTTGCGCAAGCCTTTTATGTTCTTCCTCTTTTGCCTCAATTAGCTTTTTTATAATTAGCTTTGAAATGCGAGCCTCTTCTTCCTTTAACTGAAGGGTCTGATCGCGCAATACAAGAAGAAATTCTTGCTCGTTTGTTTTACTATCTGTATACATCAGCGCCGTGCTCATTTCAACGTCTATTTTACTCCCATGATACGTCGGCATTTTCGATAAAAAATAGGGAACCTCATTATGCTCTATTAAATAACATGTATGTTCTTTTGGAGATTTTTGACGATTTTCACAAAATGAACAAAAGGGCACTCGATCTCCTATTTCCCATCCCGATAACCGCTTCGCTGAGGGATTCATCATTAAAATTTCACGGTTGTGATTCATTATGATGATGCCATCTTGAATATATTGAAATATTTGCTGTAAATATTTATTTTTCAGCTGTTCTTTCTCCAATCTAAACACACTCCTAGTATTAATTATACCTCGGCATAATTACGTCCGGAGGCTTTAGGTTTACTTGTTACTAATCCGCATACTTTGCCCTATACTTTTTCTTCCATCATGCTATAACTCTTCACTTCATGCCCCGCTTTACGAATGATACGAACACTCATATTTTTTTCTAGCTGTGTTGACGCAATAATATGAAGGGGCTTTTTGGGTAGTTCATGCATGTGACGTACTAAATAGGCAATTGGTAAATTTAATGCATTTGGTGTAGGTGATTTGTAAGAATCATTATAATCACGTACATCTACTATCACCATTCCCACTTTCAACTCTTGTAGTAAACACTCCTGTATTTGACGCACCGGGATATGCCGTTTATAAATAATTCTACCAATAAAAAGAAGGAATATACTCAAACTTACAATAATCATTTTTTAACCCCTTTTACCGAGAAAAAAGGTTGTCTAAATCCGTTTAACTTTCCATTGACGAATCTCACAACGCCTTACTAAAATCTTTGATTTAAAATGACGATTTCCACTCATCATCTTCAAAAGATGCCTCTCGGAAGTACTAAGCAAAGAAAAAAAATAGCAGACTAGACTTACTAGTATGCTATTTTTCTTTTAGAACAACCTCATTTATTTAGTCACTACCTCTTGTTGCCAAGCCATATAGCCCCCCGTTAAATTTACAATGTCATGAATGCCATTTGCTTTTAGTACACTTACAGCAATTGCAGAACGAGCACCACCTTGGCATTGAACAACAATTTTTTTAGTTGTTTGCAATTCATCTAAACGTCTAGCTAGTGTACCAACCATAATATGTTGAGCATTTTCAATATGCCCTGCATCATATTCTGTTTGATTGCGCACATCAAGCACATGGACTTTTTCACTTTCAATTAACTGCTTTGCTTCTAAAGGAGTTATATTTTCATAACTATCTAGAGAAGTAGCCTCTTCCAATACTTTCGTCACATCTCCATAGCCAACAACATTGTCGATACCTATAGAACGTAATGCTATTAAAATATCATCTAGTTGGGAAGGATTAATTAGTAAATATAATGGCTTTGTATAAGCTACTAGCCAACCAGCCCAATTTGTCATTGAATTATTGTAAGGGATGTTTAGTGTACCTGCGATAAATCCTTGCGAGAAATCTTCCGCCGATCTAGTATCAATCACTTGCTTCCCATCTGCAAGAAGTTGAGTAATCTCTTCATAGCTTGACACGAGCTTCACCGGTGGTAAGTTCTTAATAAGCTCTATTCCTACTTTATTGACACGCTTCATAACAGCGAAATAATAAGGAGGTTCCGGTTGACCATCTAGTAACGCGTCAATAAATTTTTGTTCATCATCAAATTGCATAGCCCAGCTGAATTGCTTCTCATACCCAACTGTCGAAGATGGTACAGCTCCTAATGCTTTACCACAAGCACTACCTGCTCCATGAGCCGGCCATATTTGCATGTAATCTGGTAAAGCCTTAAAACGTTCTAATGATAAAAACATCGCTTTTGCACCAGATAGTGATGTACCCTGAATACCAGCAGCCTTTTCTAACAAATCAGGGCGTCCGATATCACCTACAAAGACAAAGTCACCTGTAAAAATCCCCATTGGCTTATCTGCTACACCGCCACGATCCGTTAATAAGAAGGAGATACTTTCTGGCGTATGTCCTGGTGTATGCATGACTTTAAAAATAAGATTACCTATAGTAAATTCATCACCGTCTTTTAATAATTGATGAGGAATACCTTCTAGATTTTGATACTTCCAATCAGCATCCCCTTCGTCGGAAATATACATCTTTGTTCCAACACGGTCTGCTAACTCACGAGACCCTGCTACAAAATCCGCATGGATATGCGTTTCTAACGCTCCAACAATTTGCATCTTCTCTTTTTCTGCTAATGCAAGATAGGGTTCAATGTTACGCATCGGATCAACGATAACCATTTCTCCCTTCGCCTGACATCCCACAACATAAGAAGCGTGCGCTAATTTTTCATCGTAAAAATATCGTAATAACATGTGTAAAACTCCCCTTTATACTTAGTTTTTTTCTTTTAAAATATCTAATGCAGATTGGACATAATTAAGTGATTTTTGAACAGAAGGATCTTTCATCCATTTAACAATTGAAAAAACATTAATATGCTGAGGCTTTTCTTCTGCTCTTTGCTGTACCATTTTTAAGAAATCCAAACCTGTCTTTCCTTTTTCAACATATGGATCGGCATAGCTCTTTAAATTATTCATTGTATAGTCTGTCGTTTGTTTATCCTGAAGTACTGCTGTAACAAAATCAACGATGTTTTCTAACTGATGAATGATTTGAACAAGCTTTGGCAATTTTTCCATTAGCTGCACAATAGCCGTTATCGTTTCTGAGCCTACATTATAAGTAGAGACAAATTGCTCGTATCGATTTAATGTCTTTTCATCTGTTAGTACTGCTTTCCCAAAATCCACAACATTTTCTGCTGAGTCTATCGTTTGCTCTACATTCGGTAATTTTTCCAACAATCGTTGTAAAGAGTGTCGAACTTCTGGTTTTTCAAGCGTTTCGAGTAATTGATATAATTCCTCGCTCATACTTACCGTTGCATTAGCCACGCCTGTCGCCTCCCTTCATTCGTAATTACATAGTGCCTTTCAGCATCCCATCCCAGTACATAACAGGTAGTAAATCCTTTTTCATGAAATACATACTGGATCTTTCCACTGCCTGGTTGAAAGGCATAGATTCGACAGGCTCTTTATTGTAATCAAACTCCGCCAATATTAGTTTGTTGTAGCCTGTTACAATTGGGCAAGAAGAGTAGCCATCATACATTTGCGCCATTGGTTGTTGTCTCATTAAAGCAATAAGATTTTGTGCAACGATAGGAGCTTGCTTGCGAATAGCTGCACCCGTTTTTGATGTTGGTAGATTGGCATTGTCACCTATCCCAAACACATTGCCAAACTTTTTATGCTGCAAAGTAAATTTATCAACATCTACCCAGCCACATTCGTCTGCTAATGCACTTGTTCGTATAAACTCAGGTGAACACATATAAGGTGTCACATGAATCATGTCGTATTTAATTTCTTCTACTGTGCCAGTATCTAAATTTTCAAAAATAGCTATTTTTTCATCAGCCTTAATTTCAATCAAATTACGACGGAATCGAGTATCAATATTTTTCCGCTCTATTACCTTTTCAAGTGCTTCACGATATTTCAAAACATCGAAAATAGCTGGATTGGCCGAACCAAAAATAACGTTAATATTGTCGCGAACATTGACTCTATTAAAATGGTCTTCTGCTAAATGCATAATTTTTTGTGGAGCACCACCACATTTTACTGGCGAATTCGGATGTGTAAATAACGCTGTTCCCTCTTTAAAATTGCGGATCGTTTCCCACGTATAATCCACATGCTTAAAAGAATAATTACTGCATACACTTTTAGTTCCTAGTGCCTCTTTCAGCCCTTTAATAGCTCCCCAGTTTATTTCTATCCCACCAGCGACTACTAAAAAATCATACGTGTATGTTGTACCATCTAGTGTGATTACCTGGTTTTGATTGGGGTAAAAACTACTAACAGCCTCTTTTAACCAAACAGCTCCTTCAGGGATAACAGAAAGCATCTCACGTTCAGAGTCCCATTTATTTGCTGCACCACCTCCCACCAATGTCCAGAGTGGTTGATAATAATGTTTTTCTGCAGGATCTATGATGGCAATCTCCCCTTGAAGCGAATGAGATTGACGAAGTAAGCGTGCCGCTACTGAAATACCAGCAGTTCCTCCTCCAACGATGACTACTTTAAAAGAAGTCTTCATGTGTATATCCTCCTTATCATGCTGTCTTTCGTATACACCTTTTACACCTTAATAATAGTTTTAAGAGAGAGCCGTTCATATAGGGGTAATCCCCTAAAAACTTACACTTCAATGGTCAACATTACAAAAAGGGCAGTACAAGGTGAATGTTTCATCACTTGTACTGCCCAAATTAACAGTGTTTTACTTTACTTCTTCAATAAAAAACTAGCCATTGCCATAACGTGGAGTTGATTTCCGTTCCGACTGGGCGTTTTGCCGCTGACGCTTCGCTTTCGCGCAGATAAAACAATTGTAGCTGACGCTTTGCTTTCGCTACAGAAAACATTTGTTGTTGCTGTCGCTACGCTTTCGCACAGAAAACATCCGCTGCGCTCCAGGGTCTCGGGCCAACACGATGCTGGTCACGAAGGCGTTATCACAGGATGTGATGGTTTTAGCCTTCGTTCCTCTATCGCTGATCCCCAAGGAGTCGTCCAGTCTCCACTCCAATCAACTTATATACATGGCATTCATTTTCACAAATGCCCCCCAATTTTTGATGATATGCAAAAACCTACTACTTACATTTAAACTTTATTACAAAGACTGTACCTTCCGCTCCTGATTGGACACTAATGGTACCATCATGTAAATCTATTAACTGCTTAGTAATAGCCAATCCCAGACCTGTACCCGTTGCATCGTCCGTAGTATTAGTACCTCGATAATATCGCTCGAAGAGGTTATCGAGCTCCTCTTGAGGAATTCCTGGACCTTGGTCGGCGATTGTCAGCATAATCTCCTGGCCTATATTTTGCGCTTCTACGTTTACCTTTGTACCTTCAGGAGTATATTTTTTAGCATTGGTTATTAGATTATCTAAAATACGCTTTAATAAAAGCTCGTCCGCTTCAAGCATGACATCCCCATAAACTTTTACAGACACTTGCTCATCTGCAAATTGAGGTAACCATACGTTGAGTGGTAACAGCACTTTTTCAAGCTGTATCGCTTTATTTTTTAATTGATACGTATATGTTAAGTCTTGTATAAGAGCATCCATATACGTCGCCTTCTCCTGCATCGTAGTTGCAAAGACGCGCATTTCTTCCTTTGTCCACTCATAGTCCTCGGAAGCTAGCATTGTGGAATAACCATAAATAGAGCTTAGCGGTGTCTTTAAATCATGGGATAAGCCAGTTATCCATTCCTCCCGTAATTGCTCTGCATGCTTAATTTGCCTTTCATTGGAGGAAAGGCGTTTTGATAAATTATTTATCGATTCATCGACTGGCTGAAATAATTTAAATTTCCTCTTTAACTTCCCTGTCTTCCGATGATGGATACTTTTATCTCTTACTTTCCTGTAGTCGAACTGAGCTAGTAGCTCGATACGAGATATTACATAAACAAGCGGGCGAACAAATTGACGGGAAATGCTAACCGATAAAAAGATAATCCCTATTAACAATATAATATGTCCACCAAAGAAGACGGAAACAAATAAAACCATCGCTTTATTAAACGGCTCGTCAAACGGCTTATATGATGGGTTGGGCATCCGTACAACTAGTGTCGAGCCATCCTCTAAAGAAGCATTTTGCGAAAGCTCTTTATACTCAAAAATATCGTAATTCTCTTCCAGCAATTGAGGCTTATGGAGCTTTTTATAGCGCTCACCAATGACTTCTACACGATCCCACTGCTCATTATAGATTTCAACCGAGGCCTTCTTATCCTGTAAACGCTGGAGCAGTTCTAAAGAAACCTCTCCTTTATCCTTCCAATCCCGAACTACTTCCTCAAAAAGCGGCTGAACAGGTAAAGCCGGGAGGAATAACAAATGATATTTAGGAATCTCCCACGTGTGCATTCCTGGCCGTTTAAGAGCCATTTTTTCGTTATCTGTCATACTACATAGTTCACATGTGTCTCCCGTGTAATCAACAATGTCCATCGATTGATTGAACAAATATAATTGCCCTAAGTTCTCCCCTGCTCGCTTTACTAAATAATCAGCAATCTTAATAGATTCCCCTTTTTCTACGACAGCATCATCTTTAATTTCAGAGGAACTCATTATATGAATATCGTCACCAACATGACGATTGATAAAGATTGCAAAAAACACCAAACTTATAATAAAGCCTGTAATGATTAGTAAATAAAAAATGATGAAATAAGATACAAAACGAAGCGTTAATCTTCTAGCTGGCTTCATGAAGAAACATCTCCAGCAAGTTTATAACCAATACCCCTCACAGTAATAATGCAGGTTGGCTTACCTGGATTCTTTTCTATTTTTTCTCGCAGTTTTCGAATATGCACCATCACAGTATTATCATCAAACAAACAGTCACCCCATACGCGCTCGTAAATTTGCTCCTTCGATAACACTTGCCCTGCATTTTCACATAAATATTTCAATAAATAAAATAGCCTACCGCTAATAATTTCCTTTGTGCCATTTACAGTCACCTCTGCCGCATCGATATCGAATGTAAATCGACTGCATGAAAATAAATGACTTTCGGGTACATCTTTTCTCTTTATATATCTTGTAAGCTGGACCTTCACCCTCGCAACAAGCTCAAGTGGATTAAACGGCTTCGTAATATAATCGTCTGCTCCGTTCATAAAACCACGAAGCTTATCTGCATCACTAGCTTTTGCAGTTAAAAAGAATATAGGTGCTTCACTTTGCTCTCGAATCATATTCGCCATATCAAGTCCGCTACCATCTGGGAGCATAATATCTAATAGATAAAAATCAAAAACCTTCATTTCTATTTTCTTTTTTGCTTCTTGAACAGATTCGCAGAGAGTAATGTTTAAAAACCCTTCTTTTCTTAAAATAATTTCTATCATTTCTGCAATTGCACGTTCATCCTCTAATACTAAAATTGACGCATCTTGCATGCTATCACCTTCTTTTAAGATTTCTTTAAGGTAGTCATCATTTCATCATAAGCTTTACCAACTACACTATGTATAAGATAACCAATTGAGGAGATGAATTGCAATGACGACTAACCGCGTTACTTTCATAGATACAATCCGTGGATTTAGTTTATTTGGCATCTTAATGGCAAATCTGTTGATTTTCCAATTTGGCATGTATGGCAAAGATGAACTAAAAGATCTATCCGCCCTCGATAATGGAGCCTGGTATTTTGTGAAAATCTTTATAGAAGGATCATTTATGCCGATTTTCACCATTTTATTCGGCTTCTCTCTTATTAAACTTATAGAATCTATTCGTAGAAAAAAAGATAAGAGTCGATGGTCCATTTTTCGCCGCGCAACAGGGCTAATTGCTTTAGGTTTACTACATTCAATGTTTTTATGGGAAGGCGATATTTTATTTGCCTACGGCATTATGATATTGTTTTTAATCCCATTTATTAATCGTAAACCGAAAACTTTATTCATTTGGGCTGGTATCTTCTTATTACTTATTACTAGCTTATCATTTAGTTCCACAGAAAAAACTAAAAAAGAACAGCAAGAGTTAGCAACCTATGTAGAAAAAGCCGACAATGTATACGCTAACGGGAGCTACTTAGACATTTATAAATTCCGTGCAAATGATCTACCTCCGGGCATGGATGATGCAGGATTAGTCTTTTTCTTATTAGTTTTCCTTGCACCAATGTATACCTCTGCATTGACCCTTTTCGGCATGGGGCTTGCTAAAAAGCAAGCTTTTGTGAATATGGAAGATGAAAAAAAATGGTATAAGCTCGGCGCTCTGCTTGTTCCAATAGGACTAGCTTGTAAGAGTCTGAGTTTTATTATAGAAAGCAATTTTTCCGGAATGCTGTTAACAGGTGGGTCTGAATTATTAGCAGTTGGCTATGTCTGCCTTGCAGCTTTAATATATAAAACCCGCCCTGTACAACGTCTCGCTCCTGCCTTTGAGAGTGTCGGTAAACTATCATTAACTAATTATCTAATGCAAACCATTATTTGTACAACAGTATTTTATGGATACGGTCTAGGCTTATACGGCAAGTTAGGCGTGTTTGGCGGTATTTTATTTGGAATCGTCGTGTATAGCTTGCAATGTGTTTTCAGCCTTGCCTACTTCAAGAAATTTAAACGCGGACCATTTGAATCTGTACTGCGTGTATGGACGAATTGGTCTTGGAATGGACAGATCAAAATAAAACAGAAAGGAAGTACTTTACATGAATAGTGACGCCAAAGAGGACTTTACAGATACATGGTGGTTTTTAGGAATCTGCACTGCCGTAGCTGCTGTTTTAACACTATTTGCTTTTTAATATAACAATCAACTTTACTTGGGAACAACTATACAACAATATCTCGGAATTCGTTTTCATTCGCCCCCTACTGTATACTATGACTACACATACTATACAGCTTAGGGGGCGTTTTTTTGCTACAGCGAATTATTATTACTGGCTATAGACCACACGAATTAGGCATTTTTAATGACAAGCACCCGGGCATTGCCATCATAAAAAAAGCACTCGAAAACCGTCTGCGTATATTGATCGATGAAGGTTTAGAATGGGTCATTATTAGTGGCCAGCAAGGTGTAGAAACATGGGGTGCTGAGGTTATTCTTATGTTAAGAAAGGAATTCCCTCATTTAAAATATTCTGTTATCACTCCTTTTTTAGAGCAGGAGAAAAATTGGCAGGAACATAAAAAAGAAAAATATCAGGCATTAGTAGCTCAAGCGGACTTCGTAACGAGTGTAACGAAAAAACCATACGAGGCTCCGTGGCAATTTATCGAAAAAGACAAATTCATAATTCAAAATACAGATGGTCTGCTGCTTATTTATGATGAAGAAAATGAAGGCTCCCCGAAATATATGAAACGTCTAGCAGAAAAATATATGGAAACACACGAATATACACTTTTGATGATTACCGCTTATGATTTACAAGTAGTGGCAGAAGAAATACAGCAACAAGATTGGTAGGGAAAATATTGATATAATTTTCTGATAATTATATACTTGAACTATATTAGTCATAGACTCATGGCTCATCAAAATAGCGTGTGGTTGATCTCTGTTCCGACTGGGCGCTTTGTTGCTGACGCTTCGCTTTCGCACAGAGCAAAGCTTCCTGGGGGCGACCAGTCTCCACTCTAATCAACTTAAATTAAAATGGTATTCCTTTTAACATATATCATCCCTAACTTTAGGTGATAAATATTAAGAATTAGGTCAATGCTTTTAAAAGTATTCAAGTCTTTTTTCTACCCTTTGGTGCTAATTTTAAAAAAGGAGCTGCTAATATTTGAGTAAAAAAATCGAAATGGTTCTTGAGTCGCCGCCGGTGAATGTTTCTCATGATACGTACCGCAGAGAGTGCAGATATACACGTGGGATTCATATTGAAGAACAAGAGTTTAAAGCAATTTTGGATGCAATGTGCCACGATTCTCGCTTGTATTTTGATTTCCATAATCCACGTAGGGAGATTAAAAAAGGAACATATTTAAATGGGCACTCTGGGTTAGCGCATAATATTTATAATTACTATAAAACAAATCACAACATTGAACTGCCCGAGATTATAAACGGTAAAGATTTTTATGTAAAAATAATATAAAAATTTCATATTATTAAAGTGGGTTGTTTCTTACATAACAACCCACTTTTATGTCCGTAAAAAAGAGCTACCCTCTATATGAGAGTAGCTCTGTCTTTTTATAAATCAGATACTTGAGCACCTAATTCTTTATTATTGTACATTTCAGTGTCCAATTCTTTTGTAATACGTGCTGTTGTCACACCAGCAGTCATTGAACCACTTACATTAAGTGCAGTACGGCCCATGTCAATTAACGGCTCAACAGAGATTAATATACCTGCAAGCGCAATCGGTAAATCAAGTGCTGATAATACAAGAATTGCTGCGAATGTCGCACCACCACCGACACCAGCTACACCAAATGAGCTGACTGCTACAACTGCAATAACTGTAATGATAAACACTGGATCAAGTGGATTAATCCCAACTGTCGGTGCAATCATAATCGCTAGCATTGCAGGATAAACACCAGCACAGCCATTTTGACCAATAGATAGACCAAATGAGCCCGAGAAGTTTGCAATACCCTCAGGTACACCAAGACGACCTGTTTGTGTTTTAATGTTCATTGGTAAAGCACCTGCACTTGAACGTGAAGTGAAGGCAAATAATAATGTTTCCGCAGATTTCTTTAAGTACGTAAATGGATTTAAACCACTTAAAGTAAGAATTAGTAAGTGTACTATAAACACGATCATTAGCGCTACATAAGACGCTACAACAAACTTACCTAGGTTATAGATTGCCCCGAAATCAGATGTCGCAACTGTACGTGCCATAATTGCTAAAATACCATACGGTGTTAAACGTAAGACAATCGTTACAACGCCCATTACTAATGCATAGATGGCATCCAAGCCCTTTTTAATAGTAGCTGCAGTATCTCCATCCTTACGTGCTACACGTAAATAAGCAAAACCTAAGAATGCTGAAAAAATTACAACAGCAATTGTTGATGTAGAACGAGCACCTGTTAAATCTAAGAATGGATTTGCTGGGAATAACTCAATAATTTGAGTTGGTAAATCCGGCGCAGTTAATCCAGAAGTTTTTTCCTCTAAATACGCCCCACGCTCAGTTTCTGCAGCACCTTGCATAATATGAGAAGCATCTAAATCGAATACTGTTGCTGAAAAAATACCAACAGCAGCTGATACAGCAGTTGTACCGATTAAAATGGCTAAAATAAGAGCTGCCATTCTTCCGAAGTTTTTACCAACCTTCATTTTCGTAAAGGCAATTAAGATAGAAATAAAAATTAATGGCATCGCAACCATTTGTAGTAATTTAACATAGCCAGTACCAATAATATTGTACCAACTTGTTGTTTTAGTTAACACATCTGAATCAATACCATAAATTAAATGCAGTCCAAGACCAAGTACAATACCTAAGCCTAGAGCCGTAAATACACGATTTGAAAACTTAACGTGCTTTTTATTCATAAAATATAAAATTCCAACGAATACGAGCAAGACAGCAACGTTAAGAATAATTTGTAATGTAGACAATGAAAAGCCTCCTAAGAAGTTTAATTATAATGTAATCGAATTATATACCTATAATCCCTATAATTCAAGTATGTTTTATTTAGATTAATAATTTCCTAAAGTAAAGCGGCTTATTTCTTTTGATTATGCCCTAAAAACCAAATTTAATAAGAAATGCTTACGGAACATGTGAGCTTCTTCGCGGAAAGCGTCCGTTATGAAAAAAAGACTGTGGGCGAGCTTGCCCACAGTCTGACCTACTTCGTCTAATGAACGAGGTAGGTTTCTTTCCCATTGTCATTAACGAGATAACAACTTCCCGAAATTTTTTTACATTGTTTTTTTACACGTGTCACCGCATCTGACAATCGGTCAACAGATTCAAATTGCTGATATTGATTAGTAATAACCGCAATGGATAGCGTAGTACAAGATAGAGGCTCTAATTTACCAGCTCTATTTTGTACTTGTAAGTATGTTAAATCCTCTACATCATAAAAGCTTAAAATAAATGCATCAAATTCATCAATAATTCTTTGACAGATCATGGCAGCCTCATAATGCGGAAGAATCGCAACGAAATCGTCTCCACCAATATGTCCTAAAAAATCTTCTGTACCTACTATATTTCTTTTCAAAATATCAGTTAAATACAGTAAAATTTTATCCCCTTTATTAAAACCATACGTATCATTGTAAGATTTAAAATGGTCTAAATCAAAATATATTAAACTATATTGCGGTAGCTTTAGTGCCTCTTCTAGTTTTTCATCTATTAATTTATTGCCAGGAAGACTACTTAAAGGATTTAAAAAGCTAGCAATAGCTACTTGTGTGTCTACGAGCTTTAACAGTAGCTCCCGAATACTTACTACACCGTAATACAAGTCATTCCTTGTTACAATCACATCATCATATAGATCCTCTGAAGGTCTAGACATCGCTAATGTACTGACCTCTGTTATAGGTATATTGCGATCTACAATTAAAGGATTCTCTTTTATAATCAGCTGATTATGTCGCCCCATAAACAAATTATAGCCATAGCGTGTGCCAATTTTTTGATAGAAATGCGTACGTGTAATATGCCCAATTGGTTTGTCATCTCGAACAACGACAACACTACGTAAAGACGGATTACTTGTAAAAAGTGAATCCACCTCTATATTTTTCACAAATTCATCAATACAAGGAACATTTTCTATGACTTCCCCTATCTTCATGGTCACCCATCCTTATTTTCCCCAAATGTAATTCCTTTGCGGGTTTCCCTACCGCATAGCCTTGTGCGTAGTGGATTCCAATAGTATGTAAATAATCAAGTTCTTCCTGGCGTTCAATACCTTCTGCAATAATTTTCGTTTCAGCTTGCTCTGCGTATCTCATCAGCAATGTAACGAGCTGCTGCTGCTCGCTGTTTTTATCAATAAATTGTATTAAAGAACGGTCTAGTTTAATAAACTCTGGCTTTAAGTAAATAAGAGTTTTCAAACTATTATAGCCTGAACCCACATCATCCACTGCAATTCGATAGCCCTGTGATCGATAATGCGATAATACACGTTCAAACTCCACAAAATCTACCACTGCACTACGTTCGGTTAGCTCAAACACTACTTGCTGTGGTTTTATGCCAAGGTCCTTTAATAGCTGCAAGGTTTCACCACTATGGTAACTCTTATCTAGTAAAACATTAGGATGTATATTGACAAATACTAAAAAATTTCTGTCCATCCATTCCCCGTGTAGTCGTTCTTTGAAACGCTGTAATGAAAGATTACGACAAAAGCATTCAAATAAAAATACGCAGTCCGTTTGCCCAACAAATTCATAAAACTGATCGACACTATGAAACAATTCTGAAGGCTCTGGACGATTCAGTGCCTCAAAACCAACTGTCTGCCTCGTCTGTAAATCGACGATAGGTTGAAAATAAGTATGTAAACTCTTGTCCTGAATAATTTGCTTCAATGCTTTTAAACGTTTTATATAGAGAGTATTGTTTTGATGCTGCCCGTATAAATACTTTAAATAAGAAAATAAATTACTTGTTTTTATGCTTTGTCTCACAATAGACTCCATTCTCGCACCTCTTAAATTGGTTATTAAGATTTATTGTACGCTTTCATTGTAAAAGCACTGTGAATTTTATGTAAAAACAAGTGTCTCTAGCACTAGAAATCCTTTTCAATAGTTGACATTGCTCTATTCAAAGTAATCTTAATTACTTGATAGAGTAGTATATTTTTCATAATATATGATATATTCAATCAATTGGTTGATATATATCGTGAATAGTGTATGCTTGTAATAATAGTATTTTATTACCTTTTATAGAAATTTATTATTTTTATAGTAAAATAATAACCCATCTCCTTAAACTAAGGATGCTAATTGTAAAAACACTCATAGCGTCACAGATAACCCGATGCGCAAATCTCATCTCCAACGAAGTGCCTAGTCGGAACAAAAAATACCTCATGTTATGGCGATGATTTTTTATAATTGAAGATCTGTTCTTTATAGGGAAGCCTATTTAGATAAAAACTATTTTCAAGGGAGGATCCTGTTAATGAGTTTGTCAATTCAACAATTATTGGAGAATAAAGGAATTACACCAAAATCTGAACACCTTGAACTTCTAAAAGCACGGTGGGAAGGTATGCAATCCCTTCGTGGTAATTTAGAAGGCATCGCTATTGATGATGCTGATATCGCTATCCGTAGCATCCCTGGAGGTGACCACATTGACAACTGATTTACACTTAAAATCTGTTGAAGAATTAGCACCATTACTTGAAACTAAAAAACTCTCTCCTGTCGAGTTGACGAAAGCAATTTTAGATTTTGCTGAAGAAAGTCAGCCTAAAATTAATTCATACATGGCTTTTTATCGTGAAGAAGCCCTAGCACAAGCACAAGTGGTAGAAAAAGAAATTTTGAATGGACAGTATCGAGGAATATATCACGGGATTCCTATGGCATTAAAAGATAATTTGTACTTTAAAGATAAGATAACAACGATGTCATCAAAGATTCATAAGGACTTCGTTTCAAATTATGATGCGACGGTTGTAGAAAAGCTTCGTAATGCCGGTGTTATTTTCACAGGTAAATTAAGCATGCATGAGTACGCATGGGGCATCACGAATAATAACCCTCATTACGGACCCGTTCGAAATCCATGGGATTTAGATAAAATCCCTGGTGGTTCTAGTGGAGGCTCTGGCGCAGCAGTTGCAGCAGGGGCAAGCGTCGCATCATTAGGTACAGATACTGCTGGCTCTATTCGAATCCCTTCATCAGCCTGTGGGATTGTCGGCTTAAAGCCTACTCATGGGCGCGTAAGTAAATATGGCTGCTACCCTCTTGCTTGGAGCTTAGACCATATTGGTCCAATGACAAAGACAGTAAAAGACGCAGCCGGCTTACTTGAGATTATTTCTGGATTTGACCATAGAGACCCTACCTGTACAGACGTTCCAACAGAGAATTATGTACAGCAAATTTCGGGTAATGTGAAGGATTTAGTCATCGGCATCAACGAAGAGTATTTCTTTAACAGAGTAGATTCCGATGTGGAGAAGGCTGTTCGGGCAAGTATTCAAAGCTTAGTGGATCAAGGAGCAAAAGTTGAAATCGTTCGAATTCCATCCTTGCAATATGCAGAGTGGGCAGAGCTCGTTACTTCCCTTTCGGAGGCAGCTGCAATCCATCATTCCGATTTACAGAAAAGACCACAGGATTTCGGAGATGATATTCGTCTGTTATTTGAACTAGGTGAAATACCATCTGCCGTTGATTACCTACAGGCTCAACAGGTGCGACGACAAATCAAGCAAGAATTTACACAGATTTTTAATCAGGTTGATGTGCTTATTACGCCTACATTACCTGTAGTGGCAAGTACTATTGGTGATGACTTTGCATATTTAAATGGTGAAAAAGTTGATTTAATTGATAATATCATTCGTTTTACAGGCCCAAGTAACCTAACAGGGTTACCTGCCCTTTCCGTTCCTTGTGGCTTTAAAGGTAATTTACCAGTTGGCCTCCAAATTATTGGTCCAGCCTTTAAGGAAGGTCGTATTCTTAACGTTGGTTACGCCATTGAACAAACGAATCCAATGAAAAATAGAAAACCTAATATTTTCGCTAATATCTAAACTTAATAATGTGGAAGAATCTGCTTGCTTTACGGACTTAGTCTGTAGAACATCAGCAGATTCTTTTTAATTGGTTGGTTTATCAGCGATTCGAATTGCCTTATCAGCTTTTTCACTGGGCTTATCAGTTATAATAAGTAATAGAAGCTCAATCACAAGAAAGGTTGTTTGATAGCCTAATGAACGTAGAGAACTTTTTACAACTGCCAATTACAAAAGATTTTACAGTCGTTGCTGGTCGCAATGGTTTACATAAGCCCGTTCAAAATGTGGAAATTCTAGACTTTGAATTTTCACCCGATATTCAGACTGTGAGAGAAACGATTTTCACACCGAATAGTGTTGTTTTAAGCAGCTTATTATTCGCAAAGCAAAAACCAGAATATTTATGGAATGCCGTGAAAAGCCTTATTGAGCTAGGAGCAAGTGCTCTAGCTTATAAACCTGTTATCTATGAGGATTTGCCTGAGGAAGTGATCGTCTATGCAGATGAACAAAATTTCCCGATATTGCGATTTGGCGGAGATGAATTTTTTGAAAAGATTATTTTAGAAACGATGGCCTATGCAAAAACGCAGGATTATTCATTCTTTTTAGATACGATTATGCGACGTATCATGGAGGAAGAAGTAACTGATGAACAAATAAAGTTTATTTTACAACAAATCAATAAGCCCTTTGAAAAATATGTATTTGTTGCTAATATTCAAATGCAAGATCATGCAAATAGTCAATGGATGCAATCCCTTTTCCAATTAGAGCCTCTATTGAAATCTGGTATGATTTGTAGCTATAAAAAGAGCCTCTTTATTGTAATGACCCATCCATCACAGCAATTTCAATTCGAAAAACTTCTAAATGAATGGTTGACGATGTATGCAATCTCAACAGAATCAATGACCTTTGGCTATAGTCGTTGTCATGTAACACAAACCGAACTCCCTATTGCTGTTCGTGAAGCCTTTTACGCACGCATCATGGCTGAAATTGAAACGGCTCCTATATGCCATTATGAGAACCTTGCTTCCGATTCGTTATTAATTGAATTGCATCGTAAGGACGCTACATTCGCTATGGACTATGTAAATAGCTATCTCGGTCCCTTATTTGAGGAAAAGATTGATCCGGACTTAATGAAAACAGCCATCACCTATGTCGTAAAACGAGGAAATATTAAAGAAGTAGCCGTTGCTCATTTCTGCCATCCAAACACAATCCGTTATCGTATGTCAAAAATACGTCAGCTAGTAGCACCTTTAGAAAATGATTATGTTTTTTATGAGCATATAGCTGCAGCCGTTAAATTGTACTTATTACATAGCAAAACGAATGTTGAATGACAGCTTTGGAATAAGTACAAAAAAACGCCTGAATTTTTAGAATTAAAATCAAACTATTTTCTCCCATCTCATGCTATTCTATTGAAGTTAGGAGGAGGAATGATGAAACAATACATAGCTGATGGTATGCTATTAGTCACTGCAATCGTTTGGGGTAGCGGTTTTGTCATAACGGCTATTGCATTAGAATATTTAACAGCCTATCAAGTAATGGCAGGTAGGTTCTTATTAGCTTCAATTATACTGACAGTCTTATTTGGATATAAATTAAAAAAAGCTTCAAAATCAGTTATCTGGAAAGGTATTTTGTTAGGGACCATTTTGTATATCGCCTTTGCCCTTCAAACAGTAGGACTACAATATACAACACCATCTAAAAATGCATTTTTAACCGCTGTAAATGTCATTATTGTTCCACTAATTGCCTTTGCGGTTTACAAGCGTCGTATAGATGGCTATGAGATGATTGGTTCGATTATAGCTATTGTTGGTATTGGTTTTCTATCTTTGCAGGGCTCGCTAACAATGAACATCGGAGATGCGCTTTCCTTAGCATGCGCTGTCGCCTTCGCTTTTGATATTTTTTGTACGAACCTTTTTGTCCAAAAGGAAGATGCCATTGCTCTGACGATTATTCAATTTATCACAGCATCTTTTTTAGGTGTCTTGGTCTTAGTCAGTCAAGGCGATATCCCGTCCACTCTTGAAAAAGAAGCAATCTATTCAATCGTTTATTTAGCCATTTTTTCAACTACCCTTGCCTACCTTTTTCAAAATATTGCGAATCAATATACGTCTGCTACAAAGGCTGCGATTATCCTGTCTACAGAATCCTTCTTCGGCATGGTATTATCCGTTATATTCTTACATGAGGTATTAACAAGTCGTATGGTTGTAGGGGCAATACTGATTTTACTCGCCATATTAATTGCAGAAGTGAAGCCTGCACATCCTAAAAAGCGAATGATGAAGAGCTCTCGATAACGATTTTCGAAATAGTTTCAGTCCTACTGAAGCTATTTTTTATTAAACACGGCTAGTCATGATACTTGTAGTAATCCCTGCTACCAAAATTGTAATAATAGAAAGCAATAATGTACTAGAAGATAATAGCAGCCCCCCTATGACAATGACGATTGAATCTATCATAAAAATAAGTATCCCGACATTAATTCCGGTTTTATCACTTAAAAATTGGGCAATCAAATCTGTACCGCCAGTGCTTGTCTGAAATCTAAGCATCAAACCAACACCAAAACCCATAAGTGCCCCTCCAAATATGGCGCTATAGATGGCATCTACATGAATAAGATTCCGGACGGGCTTTAGTAAATCGATACTAAGAGAATATGCGAATAATCCATGGATACTATTGTAAAAATACGCTCTGTATTTATACCAAGAAATAACGAAAATTGGAATACTAATAATGATGATCATTAAACCTATTTTAAGCTTATATATATAGTGTAAAATAAGCGCTATTCCTACAACGCCCCCATCTAAAATTTGATAGGGTGTTAAGAATAAGTTTATCCCTAATGCTACCGCGGTACTTCCTATAAGAATGACCAAGCCTTTCGTAAAAAAATACATACAACACCCCTCCGAGACTTGCATGTTTTTATAGTATGAAAAAATCGATTTGAACATGTTATTGTTCACGTCTGTCGGTATAATAGTAGTAATATTTTTTATCGAGCTTGGTCGCTAAATTTCTCTATAAATTGTGTGAATACAAAAAATGGATCATCACCAAAACGTGTGGTTGATTTCCGTTCCGACTGGGCGCTTTCCTGGGGGCGTCCGTTGAGCCGCTTCACTCGCGATGCTCGCTCCAGGGTCTCATCTGTGACGCTAATCCCCAAGGAGTCGCCCAGCCTCCACTCCAATCAACTTATTTACATAATAGACGTTTTAACAAAGTCATCCACAACTTTTGGTGAGAACCCCAAAATGCCCTTCTGTATATAAACGGAAGGGCAATATTAGGGGAAAACTATTTGTTTTTGGCCTTCATTCGATCCAGCAAAAATCCACCTTTAAATGATTTAGGCTCGTACGAAATAATAAAAGCATTCGGTTCATAATGCTCAACAATTTGGAACAATTCCGGCTCACGGTTTCTCTTTGTTAATATTTCATATTTATAGCGGTTACTATCTCGCCCCTCACCAATGTAAATCGTGACCGCAAACCCTTCATTCCGAAGAAATTTCACAAGTTCCTCATTCTTATTTTGCGTATTAATGGTCGTATAAACATAGCCAATCGCTAATTTACGTTCAATTTTGGCCCCTAAAAATATACCTAACCCAAAGCCAACTGCATAAAAAACCATAGCTAACATACTTTGCTTCCCACTAAAAACGAGTGAAAGGCCAAATACATACACTAACATCTCCAGCATACCGAATATGGCGGCAAGGAAAGTAACATTCTTCACTAAAAGTATTGTACGTAACGTTAAAAAAGGCACATAAATTAATTGAAGTATTAAAATCAGAAATATACTTTGCATTTGTAAGAGACCTTTCAAAAGTAGTTTTATATATTTTAAATGTATGTTGAGACATCGACTTGCATTCTATTAAGATGTATTTATTTTCTAGATTCCCTAACAATTTAAATTTAAACATCTACTTTTCATAAAAAAATGTCACCTACTATAGAAGTAGATGACATTGTGTATATTATAGAAATCCTTTAAGTCTCAGTCTTCCCGATGCTTTGGCCAAATACTAATTGGGTGGGGTACTTTGCAGTGGTGGGTATTTAAAGGACACCTCCAAAAAGAAGTGCCCCATAACTACTTTTTTAAATGACTAGCAATCCGAATTCATCGGTACTTTATTTTTTATTAGTTCGTCTATGTAATACTCTTTTAACCAAACTTCTAATTTCATTCTTTCTTCTTGACACATATGTGAATTCATAGTTACTTGTAGTTCTTCAATAACTTCTTTAGCAGTTTTTAAACTCATTTATAACCAACCTTTCCATAAGATTCATGATATTCCATACCAATTTGGATTACAATACCTAATTTTCCCCTTTTATAAATATATGGACATCAAAAACAAAAATAGTGTAAAATTACACACAAAGTGCAAGATGGTATTATTTGTAGGTTTAATATCTACTTGATTTCGTAGTTTTGACAGACTTTACTAACGATAGGAGATTAAAGGAAGTAATTATATTGAGAAATACGATGGTGTTCATTCTACTGATAGTTAGCTTAAGCGTAAATTTATATATATTTGGGAAGTGGTTTCTGATTGACCAATGGTATGAAGCTACTTCAGAAGAAAAGATTATTTTAAGTGAAATGGTTCAAAAAACAGTGGATAGTGAAGATTATAAAAAGTTAGCCGAACAAGAAAAGGTCATTGCTATTGATACAAGTATTAATAAAAATAAAGGCGGTGCCTTCCCCTACTATTTTCAGGTCAGTGTTCGTACAGATGAACAGACCTACTTGTTTTCTTGTAATAATAAGCAATGTATGAAGATGGAAAACTACGGATGGACTTATTCTATATATAAAGACGAAAATCCACGACTTCCATTTAAAGAAGCTAATATTCCCCAGTAATAAAGATAAAAAAGAATAAACCTACCCAAAGCAACCCAAATAAAAATAGCAATATTCTTTTTAACTTTATTGATGAAAAATTATTAGGTAGCCCTCTTTCCGCATAAAAAAATGTCACCTACTATGGAAGCAGATGACATTTTGTATAGATTTCCTTTAAGCTTCACCATGCATAGGGTCTTCCTTACGTTGCGGCCCAATCATGTTAAATAAAATATTAAGGATAATCGCAGTGACAGAACCACAGACGATACCGTTAGATGTTAGAAGAGATACACTCTCTGGCAGTGCATCAAAAATCCCAGGTACAACTGATACACCGACACCAAGGCTGACTGCAATTGCTGCAATCATGGCGTTTTCCGCTGATTCATTCATAACAGGTACTAGCATGCCCATACCTTGTGTAATAACCATACCGAACATCGCTAGCATTGCCGCACCAAGTACTGGTGTTGGAATAATCGTTGTTAATGCTGCGATTTTTGGAAGGAAACCAAGTGCTACTAGTAAACCACCTGTGATGTAAATGACTTTACGGTTTTTTACGCCTGACATACGTGTAAGTCCCACGTTTTGTGAGAATGTTGTATATGGGAAAGCGTTGAAAATACCGCCGATAACAGAGGCTAGACCTTCTGAACGGTACCCACGTGATAAATCTTTTGAATCTAATTTTTTATTACAAATATCACTTAGTGCAAAATAAACCCCTGATGATTCTACTAAAGAAACCATTGCTACAAGCGTCATTGTAATGATTGCAGATAAATTAAATGTTGGGACCCCAAAATAGAATGGCTGAACCATGTGTAATACGGCAGCATCTGATACTGGGCTAAAATCAACCTTCCCCATAAATACTCCTAGGATTGACCCTGCGACTAATCCGATTAAAATGGAAATAGCACGAATGAAACCTGTAGAAAAACGATAAACGACTAAAATAATAACCAATGTAATAAACGCTAAAGTTACATTAGAACCAGATGCAAAATCTGCCGCATCTTGTCCACCTGCCATATTGTTTAAAGCTACTGGTAGTAAAGAGATACCGATAATCGACACAACCGAGCCTGTAACAACTGGTGGGAAGAATTTTACTAACTTACCGAAAAAACCTGCAATAATCATAACGATTATACCTGATGCAATAATAGATCCATAAATATCAGTAATTCCTTGTTCAGGATTTGTACCGATTGCAATAATTGGACTAACTGCTGTAAATGTACAGCCTAGTACTACTGGCAAACCAATACCGATCATTTTACCTGAATACACTTGTAAAAGCGTTGCGATCCCACACATCATAATGTCAATCGCTACTAAATACGTCATTTGTGTTGAATCAAAGCCGATTGCCCCACCGATAATCAGTGGTACTAAAATGGCTCCTGCATACATCGCAAGTAAATGTTGAATAGCTAGCGTCGTCGATTTAACGGTATTCATTACGCATTAGCCTCCGTAGCAAATGTTACTTTGCCATCCTCAAGAGAATCTACAATTGCTAATGATTCTACGCGAACCCCTTGCTGGCGTAATAATTTCCCACCGTCTTGGAAGCCTTTTTCAATAACAATGCCTACACCTACAACATTTGCACCAGCTTGTGCTGCGATATCAAGCAAACCTTTGACAGCTTCCCCATTAGCTAAGAAATCGTCAACAATTAGAATGTTATCATCTTCATTTAAGAAACTACGTGAAACTGAAATATCGTTCGTTTCATTTTTTGTGAAAGAATGTACTTTTGAATTATAAAGATTATCTGATAGTGTTAATGATTTACGTTTACGTGCAAACACTACAGGAGCACCGATTTCAAGCCCTAGCATCACAGATGGTGCGATACCTGAAGATTCGATCGTTAATATTTTTGTAATGACTTGATCTGAGAATCGAGTCGCAAACTCATGACCAATTTCTTTCATAAGCATTGGGTCAATTTGATGATTTAAAAATGAATCTACTTTTAATACAGATGAAGATAAAACTTTACCCTCTTGTGTAATTTTGTCGTGTAATAACTTCATTTCCTTGATAGCCTTCTTTCTTATAGTAATAACTCTTAATGAGCAACTTACATTCCGTTACAGGCAAGCGCCAGAAGCAATGCAAGTAATAAAAAAACGCTGAATACTTTGATTCCAATCATCTACGAGTGGAGCAAAGCATTCAGCGTAAAAACGTCGAAACGAATAGAAAACATCTTTTATGAAGTCTTCTAAAGCATTGCTACCCATAGTCGATTTATTTACGGTAAATCGGTAGAAACTTGCGAGCCATATTCTCGCTATTATATGAGTGAAATAGTATTAAGCTGTAAGAACTTCCTTTTATTAATACACCTTGGCGTTATTTCCAAAAATGGCACTTTATTCGGTATGTACTTGTTTCTCACACTGAATAAAGTCTGTTTTTTCGGAATTTACTATTATTTTACTAACTTTCAATTGCAAACGTTCGTGTTTTATAATCAACGTAATGATTATATCAGACTATTTTCGAGCTTGCTAGTCATTATTTTGATAAATGGAAGGGCACTGTCATAATGACGATATTTCTGTGAAATAACAGCGAAGCGCGAATTAATAGACTCGATTGATTGTGTAACATATGGTGCCATCCTTTTTTCGGTAAAAACTGTGGGATGATAACTGTTACTTGATAGCCCAATTTCGTACATTGATGTTCAACTTTATCAATAAACTTCATCAACGGTTGTGTAATACTTCGATATGGTGAATAGTATGTTACAAGCCGTATATCCGGCTGCCAAGCTTTCCATTTCTCCTCAAACGCTTTTGCGTCCGCTTGATCGAAGGCCACATAAAAGGCAATAATTTTATCAACGTTTAATGTCTGCGCGTAATGCAAAGTGTTTTCGACTACTTTCGTAATACCAGCAACAGGGACAATGAAAACATTACCCTCCACATTCGGTAATTCCACATTATCTAATCTTAGCTGTTCACCAACTGTTTTATAATGCTGTTTAATACGATGGAACGTCCAAATAATAATTGGTAAAAAGATAAACACTGGCCATACTTGAGGCAATTTTGTCACGAAAAACATCATGGCTACAACAAAGGAAATGACCGCTCCAACCGTATTGATCGTAAATTTAGCAAACCAACTTTTTGGCTTTTCTCGCCACCATTTTCGCATCATTCCAGCCTGCGCTAAAGTAAACGGAATAAACACCCCTACCGCATAAAGTGGAATCAAATGCTCAGTTGTTCCATCAAATAAAAAGATTAAAACAATGGCAGCTAAACCAAGCATCATAATGCCATTTGAATACCCAAGTCGATCCCCACGAATTTGGAATATTCTTGGGATAAAACTGTCTTTCGATAAATTGACAGCCAGTAAAGGAAAGGCCGAATAACCTGTATTCGCAGCAAGTACTAATATCATCGCTGTTGTTCCTTGTACTATATAGTAAAAAATATTACGACCTACACTTACCTCCGCAATTTGTGAGACAACCGTTTCTTTCGCATTTGGAGCAACTCCATAAAAATATGCTAGACTCACAATACCGATAAATAGCACTGCTAAAATACCGCCCATAGCCAATAATGTTTTAGACGCATTTTTTGGTGCTGGATCTCTAAAATTAGGAATAGCATTTGAAATTGCTTCCACACCAGTCAAAGCTGAGCTTCCTGATGCAAATGCTTTTAATAATATAAATAAACTAATACCTGCAACAGGTGTACCTACCTTTGGATGTAACGCTGCAGGAACTTGCCCTGTTACTACGTTATAAACCCCTACCCCGATTAACATCAGCATCACAATTACAAACAAATAAACTGGATACGCTAAAATGGATGCGGATTCTGTGACACCACGTAGGTTTAAAATCGTTAAACATATAACAAAAAACACAGCGATTACCACGTTATAAGGATGCAGACTTGGAAATGCCGAAGTAATGGCATCTGTTCCAGCCGATACACTTACCGCAACTGTTAAAATATAATCGACAAGCAATGATCCACCTGCGACTAGACCAGCATTGACACCTAAATTTTCTCGGGAAACTACATATGCTCCGCCACCATGTGGATACGCATAAATAACTTGGCGATACGAGAAAATAAGTGCTGTCAGTAACACAACTACCCCAGCAGCAATCGGTAGAGAATACCAAAAGGCAACCGTACTTACCGTCATGAGTACAATTAAAATTTGCTCAGGTCCATACGCTACTGATGACAACGCATCAGATGATAGTATGGCAAGTGCTTTTGTTTTACTAAGCTTTTGTTCCCCTAACGCATCCGATCTTAATGGTTTACCGATAATAAAACGTTTTAATGAGGATCTCATATTCAACACCTTCTAGTTTCATAGAATGTGTTTCGCATTTCTAAATCGATTACACTTTAGCATAATCGTTTTTTGTGCCATTCACCGGGGCCTTGTTTTATAAAATGAAGATACAAAAATCTACAAGTCATCACTAAATAAGACTTGTAGACGTTCATTCGTCTGCCAAGCTCCACTTTTCTGCTCTTAACGCTTACGGGGTTAGCTGTCGGATTCGGGCCTGAGTAGCCCTACCCCTCAATAAATGAAGAGATTCACCCCAAGGAATACCTATGTAATCCGTAAAAATTGGGTCCCCCGCGTCTAATTGCTTCAGCGATTTAGAAATTTGAAACTTTTATAATGATGTCATATTACGCCTGTATTTAAAAAAAGTAAAGATGAAAAGAACGGTTACAAAAAAAAATTTTCACTTGATATTTCGAATATTTTTATTACGTCCCACTACCATAACGTGTGGTTGATTTCCGTTCCAACCGGGCGCTTTCTTAGGAAGCCGCTTCGCTTGCGTTTAAGGTCACCTCTCACCGAGTCGCCCAGCCTCACTCTAATCATTCCTCAACTTTGGCGAGAATTCTTTATTATTTGAAGAATAACGCTTTAATATTGGTAGAAAATATGTGAATAACCGAAATTAGAAATCATTTAAGAAGGCCACCTTATAAGTATATTCCCTCTTTTAAAATGGCTAAGTACATTAATCCTTGGATCATTTTAAAATGAATCGAATATTTTGCTATGATGCTTCAATACATTATGATACACAAACCAAATCAAAGTCTTTTAATGGCAATTGATTTACGAAATCAAAAACATTTCGTATTAAGAAAAAAATTGAGCAAACTCCTTCACATTTTCTTCTTCTAGCTATAAAATAAGAATATATCATTTTCCCCTAGGAAACTTTATTTCACTTGCGATACTCTTTGAAATGAGGGAACAACATGGTTTACAAACGAGTGAATAAATCGTCCGCGGAGGCGGTTTTAGATGGAGATATAAAAGGTTGGCGACGAATCTTACCGTTTCTTGGCCCAGCCTTCATCGCAGCAGTTGCCTATATTGATCCAGGCAACTTCGCAACAAATATTACAGCAGGTTCACAATATGGATATTTACTGCTGTGGGTAATCGCCTTTTCCAATTTAATGGCAGTGTTAATCCAATCCTTATCGGCAAAGCTTGGTATTGCGACAGGCAAAAATTTACCCGAAATAGCACATGAAAATTTTTCTAAAAAAACTTCTATATTTTTATGGATACAGGCTGAATTGGTCATTATTGCAACAGACTTGGCAGAATTTATTGGTGCTGCACTAGGGCTGTACTTGTTATTCAACATTCCAATGTTGCCTGCAGCGCTTATTACAGCAGTCGGCTCATTTGCTATTTTAGAATTACAGCGCAGAGGCTTTAGAGCATTTGAAGCGGGCATTTCTGGTATGGTGGTTATTGTCGTATTAGCATTTGCATTCCAGACGTTTTTAGCACAGCCAAATTGGGGCGAGGTAACAATAGGCATGTTAACACCACGCTTTGATGGTGTAGATTCTATTCTACTGGCAACAGGTATTTTAGGAGCAACTGTTATGCCACACGCTATTTACTTACATTCTTCACTAACTCAAAGTCGTATCGTTGGCCGAAATGATGCTGAAAAAAAACGTATATTCCGTTTTGAATTTATTGATATTATCATCGCGATGATTGTCGCTGGTGCTATCAATATGAGTATGCTTGTTATTGCTGCAGCAGTATTCCATACTCAGGGCGTAGTAGTTGAAGACTTAGATATCGCTTATAACGGATTAAAAGAAGCGCTTGGTCCGATGGCGGCAGTGTCCTTTGGTCTTGGACTTCTTATTGCAGGTCTTGCTAGCTCTTCAGTTGGTACACTCGCAGGTGACATTGTGATGCAGGGCTTTATTAAAAAGAAAATTCCGCTCTATTTACGCCGTGCTATTACAATGATACCTCCTCTGGTGATCATTGCATCCGGCGTTAATGCGACATATGCGCTTGTCCTAAGTCAGGTTATTTTATCCTTTGGTATTGCATTTGCTCTTGTACCACTTGTTATGTTTACAAGTAAACGTGACATCATGGGAAGCCTCGTCAATCATCGTATTACAACTGTATTAGGATGGATTGTCGTAGTGATTGTAGTTGCTCTAAATCTTTATTTATTATGGCAAACGGTATTTGGTTAATAAAATGCCAGACACAAAGACCATTATTTGGCTTTGTGTCTGGCATTTTTACATGTAAGGGGTTTTTCATAACGTGGTTTAACAAATATCATCCCCTACTTTTTATGATTGGCTATTTATTTACCCTTAAATATCTATCTTCTCAATGTTTCGGAATGATAAATAGGCCACGCTTATACCGATAATAGCTAAAGTGATGGGTATGAAAATAATATCATACAAGGTGAAGTTACCTGAATTCGATGATACGGCCGATACAATTATTATAGATGATATAATAGTTGCCGGAATGGAGTATTTTCTCATACCAAAATACAATGGTATTAATGCAATGCATGATGCTGAAACTGCATTTATGATCACGGCAGGAATTCGTTGTATTATGAAAGAGAACGATAATGTTTCTGGAAGTAGCTGAAAACTCTCGCTAACAGCACAAAAAATCGCTGTTACAAAAATAGTCGATAAAATAATTGCACTAAAGGTAAAAAGAACAACAATGGCTAGCTTTGAAGCAATTAATTTTTTTCTACTTATTGGATACATAAATGCTACTGTGATGGTCTTATATTTGAATTCTCCAATAATGAATTTGGCGATTAACACGCTAGCAAAAATAATAAATACTGCCCTTACGCCTGAATCTATAAGGCCAAATGCCGTCTGATAAGTTCTAAAATCTTGATCCCCTTCTATTTTAGTAATAAATATAAGCATAAATATAACACCTAGTATTATGAAATTTGCAAAAACAGCTTTTTTTATATATGAACCAATATGATACTTTTTCATTTCTAGACGCATTAAATTAAGCACTAGCCACACCTCCATTGATTAACTTCAAGAAATAATCCTCTAATGAGCTTGTTTTTTTGCTGATGCCCTCAATTTCAATATCATGCTCAATCAATGTTTTAGATAGCACCTTTTGTGAAGCTGTCGAATCATAAATTCGAATACAATTGTCATCCATTAGTTTGAAATTAGTAATATTTAATTTACTTTCTATAATAAAGGCAGCTTTTTCCCCATCATTGACAATCACTTCAATATAATCTGTTTGACTACGATTGACAGCGTCCATTGATACTTCCTTAATTAATCTTCCATCTTTAATAACCCCAACTGTATCTGCCAATTGTTCAATTTCACCCAAAATATGACTAGAGATAATAATCGTAATTCCATACTCTTTACAAAGCATCTTGAATAGTTCTCGAAGCTCTTTAATGCCAACTGGATCTAGTCCATTAATCGGCTCGTCTAAAATAAGTAATTCCGGCTTAGTAATAATTGCACGCGCAATACCCAACCGTTGTTTCATCCCAAGAGAAAAGTCTTTTACACGTTTCTTCTCCGTGTTTGTTAGTTTCACTAGATCTAGGACATGGGAAATTTCTTTCTTGTCATAATAGCCCATATATTCACAATGTAGCTCTAACGTCTCCTGTGCAGTTAAATCTTCATAAAAAATTGGGTATTCAATAATCGTTCCCATCCTTTTCAGCACGTCGAATGAGCGGTCCATTAATTTTTCACCAAAGATTTCAATATCTCCACTCGTTGGCTTTGTAAGGTTTGTTAGCATTTTCATGACTGTCGTTTTTCCGGCACCATTAGGACCTAAAAAACCGTATATCTCTCCCTTTTTCACATGCATAGTCACAGCAGAAACGACTTCTTTCCCCTCAAACACCTTCGTAAGCTGATTTGTTTTCACAATATATGTCATGTAGATCTCTCCTTTAAATTTGCTATCCTTATTATAAAAAATGAAACTCTCTAATTTATTACTTGATTCTTACAAATTTCTTAAGCGCAGAAGAAAAGCTTGTAAAGCACTTAAAAAGCTCTACAAGCATGGCTGCTCAGTATGTCATTCGTTTTAAAGAAACTGTAAAAATGGTCTTCTCATATGGGATACTAGAAAGCTGGATGGAACCCTCCATTAATTCTACAAGGCGTTTTGTAATAGTTAAGCCAAGGCCACTCCCTTGGAAGGATTTATTTCTGGAATCCTCAAGTGTATACATTCTTTCAAAAACATTATCAATATGATATTCGTCGATCCCCTTACCACGATCCCATACATCAATAAAAATATTCGTATCATCATTTCTTACTGTGAGCCCAATGATGTTCCCTGCCGCTCCATAGGCAACTGCATTGGACAGTAAATTATTCAAAACCCTATCTAACGCTTCTTCATTGCCACGTGCATATGCGGATATCTCTGGTATTGCTATATCGATCTCTAGGCCCATAGATGTGATCATATCGTAAAATGATAAAATATTTTTCCGGCAAATTTCACTTACATTAATTTTCGTCATTGGATAGTCTGTATCTCCTGCCTCCAATTTTGCCAGGTCAAAAAATGTATGGATTATTTTCAATACTTCCAATGTTTTCGAATGAACGCCAGTGAGCAACCGTTGCCGCTCCTCTTCATTAAGTGATTGCTTCAGCTTAAGCATTTCCGTATAACCTAGTACAACTGTTAAAGGCGTTTTAAGATCATGAGAAATATTGGCCAACATCTTTTTCATAGAGCTTTCCATTTTTCGATGTGTCGCCAGTACTTTTTGGTTGTGGTCTAGCAACGCATTCATCGCAATTAGTAGCTGCTGTAATTCTTGATTAGCCGTCGACACTAAAATCTTTTCGCTCGATTGTTCGTTAATGATTGCTTGCAGTTTTTGATGCATGTATTGAATCATAGCGTTTTGTTGTTTTTTTGCTCTCACCTGAAAAATAATAATACCTAAAAGTAACACAATCATTAGTAATAGTAATATAATCATCAGTTTATCCTTCTAATTTATAGCCGATTCCCCAAAGTGTTTTAATATATAGAGGATTGGATGGATCGTCTTCAATTTTTTCGCGTAATCTTCTTATATGTACATTAATAATATTTTCATCCCCATAGTAAGCATCATTCCAAATCAATTGATAAATTTGCTGCTTTGTAAAAACTCGATTACGATTTGTCACGAATAATTTTAAGATGCCAAATTCCTTTGATGTGAGCTTTATTTGCTGTCCATTCTTCTCAACTGAAAAATTAACAAGGTCGATCGATAATTTGTCTATCTCTACAATATCTTTCTTCTCCTCTACTTGACTGGAGTATTTTGTAGCTCTACGAATTACGGCTTTAACACGTGCCGAAAATTCCAGCATCGAAAATGGCTTGGCAATATAATCATCTGCCCCTAACCCTAATCCTAATGCTTTATCAACATCACTATCCTTGGCTGACATAATGATAATTGGAAGTGATGCTTGCTCTCGTATAATCTTTAAAACTTCTAATCCATTAAGTTTCGGTATCATAATATCCAAGATCACTAAATCAAAGGGGTTGTTTAAACAGTTTTGTAATGCTTCTTCTCCATTTACTGCAGAGGTAACAAGAAACCCCTCCATCGTTAAATAGTTTTCTACCATTTCACGAATGGCTTCGTCATCTTCTACTAGTAAAATATGCTTTTGCACTTTCATGCACCTCTTTCTAATATAAAGCAGTATATATATGACTTGTCATTACTATGATCATCACCACAAAGAGGGGTTGATTTCCGTTCCAGCTGGGCGCTTTGTTGCTGTCGCTTCGCTTTCGCACAGATAAAACATTTGTTGCTGTCGCTTCGCTTTCGCACAGATA
>NZ_JBNNVB010000015.1:0-123420 GCF_050280325.1 Lysinibacillus sp. NPDC093216
AACTGTTCAAAACAGAAATGGACTGCGAACGCATAGTTACTCAGGAATCCCACTGACATTAGTCAGCTTGTCCCTTTAGGGGTGGGAGTCTCAAAAGCAAATTAACCCTCTACTATTTCTTTAAATTCTTTTCCCTTTTGGACGTATGTGTCGATTGATAACTGAATTAACTCGATGTCTTTGTCTTGTAGCTGACGTACGACTTTCCCTGGTGAGCCAACAACTAATGAACGTGGTGGGATTTTTGAGCCCTGTGTAATAAGTGTGTTTGCACCAATAATGCATTCTTCCCCAATTTCAGCATGATCTAAAATAACAGAACCCATACCAACAATCGAGCGGCGACCAATTTTGCAACCATGTAAAACTACTTGATGACCTACTGTTACTTCATCCTCTACAACAACTGGAGCCCCTTCATATAAATGAATGGTTGAATTATCTTGGATACTACAACGTTTTCCAATGGTAATACTATCTTCATCTCCGCGTAGTACAGCATTAAACCAAATAGACGATTGTTCACCAACCGTAACATCTCCAATAATATACGTGCCTGGCGCCTGAAAAACTGATTCATGAACATTTGGCTTCTTTAAAGCGTATGTAATCTCCATTAAAATCATCCTTTCAATCTTCTGAATATTTTGCTAGAATTTAGTATAACATATTTTTAACGGGGGTGCTATTTTTGAATCAATTATGTTCTGTATTAGCAATAAAATACCCTATTATCCAAGGGGGAATGGGTAATATCAGTAGTCCTATACTCGTGGCAGCTGTATCGAATGCAGGTGGCTTAGGGACAATCGGCTGTGGGACAATGACACCTGCAGAAGTTGAAGAACGCATTGTTGCAACGCAGCAATTAACGCAAAAACCATTTGCCCTCAATGTGCCAATCAATGTCAACCCTTATACAAAGGAATTATTGCAATTAGCTATTACACATAAAGTACCGGTCGTTTCTTTATCGGCAGGTAATCCAACTTTATATATAGAGAAATTGCATGCTCATCATATTCGAGTGATAGCTGTTGTAGCATCTGTTAAACATGCGATTAAGGCCCAGCAAGGCGGTGCAGATGTGATTGTTGCTGAAGGTTATGAAGCTGCAGGAATTAACTCCGATTTAGAATTGACGACCTTTACATTAATTCCTCAAGTAGTTGATGCGGTTTCCGTACCTGTTGTAGCAGCAGGTGGTGTTGGTGATGGTCGCGGATTAGCAGCTGCGTTAATGCTTGGTGCAGCCGGTGTTCAAATGGGAACTCGCTTCATTGCTACACAGGAAATGCCAGTACATCAGACCTATAAACAAAGACTAGTTGATGCAACTGATGTGGAAACGGTCATACTAGGACGTTCGGTTGGACAGGTTCGCCGTGTGTTATGTTCACCTTTCACCTCTTCGCTTCTTGCTGATGAAGCAAAAGGTATAACACTTGCTGACTACCAAGAACGTACATCCGAAACCTATCATATAAAAGGTGCTATGGAAGGAAATGAGCAAGGTGGTTTTATGAATAGCGGTCAAATCGCAGGGATAATTCAAGACCTACCGACCGTTACGACGCTTATCGAGACTATGATGGATGATGCTCAGCAATGTCTAAATCGGACATTACTGAATACTTTCCAAAACTCAGTTAGGGGTGTTCAATTATGACGACTATGATCGATTTAAAGCGAGTGATTGATGGAGAAATTGAACCACCGGCATGTGATAAAACATTAGGTATTCATGTAAAATCAGCTATTGCCGGTAAAGCCGTTTGCTCTTGGAACGTCGATGAACGCTTTTTAAATGGGCATCAAGTCGTTATGGGAGGATTCATTACTTCTGCAGCAGATATTACGATGGCCTATTCGATGGCTTCAATATTAGAAAGTAATCAAGGATTTGCGTCGATCAATTTACAAACAACATTTTTACGACCTCTTTTCATCGGAATGGCTACGGTTGAATCAACAATTGTCAAGCAAGGCCGAAAAACATGTTATGTGGAAGCAACCGTTTCTCAAAATGGACAGTGTGCCACCAAAATAACATCTTCTATCATGATCCTATAAATGAATACGTTCTCGTTGTGTCGAAAAAAATAGTCGGGAAAATATTTGTAAGTATTGTCGCGCTTTAATAAGAATGATTTCCGCCCCAGGCTTTTCGCTTTTCTATGGGCTTATTTCAAAAGTGAACATTATGAGTTGCCGAAGTTTCTTTTTATCACTATAAATTAGAGTAACATGCCAGAAGATTCATGCTAAAGTTCAGTGGTTGATTGGAGTGGAGACTGGGCGACTCCTCGGGGATCAGCGATTGAGGAACGAAGGCTAAAAACATCACGTCCTGTGATAACGCCTTCGTGACCAATATCGTGTTTGCCCGAGACCCTGCAGCGAAGCGAATGTTTTCTATGCGAAAGCGTTGTGCTAACGTAGTTTTATCTGTGCGAAAGCGTAGCGACAGCAACAACAAAGCGGCTCATCGGACGCCCCCAGGAAACTTTGCTCTGCGCGAAAGCGAAGCGTCAGCGGCAAATGTTTTCTGCGCGAAAGCGAAGCGTCAGCGGCAAATGTTTTCTGTGCGAAAGCGTAGCGTCAGCAACAAAGCGCCCAGCCGGAACGGAAATCACCCCCTCGTTTTACAGAAAAAACATATTTTAACACAACAAAAGAGCCTGAGACAGAACTCGATTATTTTGAAAAATAGCGAAAATAGATAATAACCTTTTTCGCTTCAATGAGTAAGTGTTCCTCCTTAGTTTATCGAAACACTTCCATGCATTATCGACCAACTTTTAAGTTTTATCTACCAACTTTTTAATTTTATCTACTAACTTTTTAAGTTTTATCTACTAACTTTTGAATTTTATCTACCAACTTTCACGTTTTATCACCCAACCTCTGAATTTTATCGACATCCACCTTCCAAAGAACAAAAAAAGCTTATGTCATCAAGTCCGCCCGAATCAACTGATTCACATGACACACATTTTAACAAAATGTCATCCAACTTCTTAGTTTATCGAAACACTTCCATGCATTATCGACCAACTTTTAAGTTTTATCTACCAACTTTTGAATTTTATCTACCAACTTTTACGTTTTATCACCCAACTTCTGAATTTTATCGACATCCACCGTTCCAAGAGCAAAAGAAGAGGCTGGGACAAAACTTGTCAAAACCTTAAAAAGCGCGAGAAATCAATTTTAGAAATTTTGATTTCTCGCGCTTTTTTGATGTGAATTTTTTAAATTTTGCTTTTAAAATATACTTATGCCCCTGCCTCCTTATTTCGTTTTTTAATTATCTGCATGGAATATTTCTTCAAAGAAACGGCATGATGGGCCTTCCAATAAATTATAATATTCTTGGAATAATAGCGCAGCATGATTTCCACTCCACATCGGCGGTAACAATTCTTGTGGCAGTCCTGGATCGATAAATAAAAATTTACGATATTCATGAACAAGATTTGTACGCTCTACAAAACACTCGGCATCTGACATTTCTTGTCTTGAGATTGCACTTTGATGAATAATATATTGCTTACTATATTGATCCATAAACTTCTCATAACGTGCCTCAATTTCAGCCAACGACCAGCTTTTTTCGATTAGTGCTTCATGATCATGAGGGCCGATGTATTCAGCCGTAAAAAAGTCTACATGATTAGCAATATCATATTTTTGAATGAGGAGTTTAACCTCTTCTTCTAAATTATTCGGGGATATCCAACAGCCATTCGAAAAGGAGCCAAATCCACTCCATAAGAGCTCTTTACGTAATTCATCTCGAATTTGTCGCTTGTCTTCTGGAATAGAGTACATTAAAAGTCTCCATTTCCCATCCCACTGAGTCGGTTTTAATTTGAAAATACGATTTGCCGCCTCTTGCATCCGTATTTCACCGCGTTTTGTTAAAAAATAATAACTACGGTTCCCTCGTTTTTCTGATTGTAGCCATCCTTGTTTCACCATTCTAGATACAGAAACGCGTACATTTTGCTCTGTGTGACCGAATTCTTTTAAATAACGAATCAAACTACCGATCCAAATTTTTGAACCGTAATGCATAATATAATCGCCATAGAGCGTAAAAATCATCGACTGTGTATTTGCGCCCATTCTCTCCCTCTACTTTCTAACTCATTTTCCTTGAAATGCAGGTTGCCTTTTTTCGCTGAACGCCTGTAAAGCTTCGAGACGATCTTCTGTCGGAATGACTAACTCATATGCCTTCGATTCGATTGCAAGACCCGTTTGTAGATCGGTATTCATTCCTTGTGTAATGGCATATTTTGCTTGACGAACAGCGACAGGGCCATTTTGCATAATGCGCATTGCGAGTGATTCACATTCGTCTAACAACACCTCCCGAGGCACTGCTTTTAAAATGATGCCTAGAGCTTCTGCCTCTGTAGCTGTTATTTTCGCTGCTGTTAAAATCATTTCTTTAGCTTTCATTTCACCGATTAATCGTGGTAATCGCTGCGTACCACCTGCACCAGGAATTATTGCCCAACTTGTTTCAGTAAGACCTAGTAGTGCCTCGTTAACTGCAATCGCAAAATCACATGCTAATAACCATTCAAATCCACCACCTAGTGCATGCCCATTCACTGCTGCAATAGTTGGTTGTGGTAAATTTGCTATACTATTAAACACGTCTCGGATTGCGCGTACGTTCCGACGTACTTCTTGCGTCGTTAATGTTTTTCGTTCTTTTAAATCTGCACCCGCACTAAATGCCTTTTCGCCCGCACCTGTAAAAATGACAGCGCGGACATCCTCAGCTATATGTAATTCGTCTACTACTTGTTGCAGTTGATTTAAAGTATCATAATTAAAACAGTTTAACACCTCTGGACGATTTATTGTTACATAAGCAATATAATTTTCTATTCTAAATGAAATACTTTTCATTTGCAAACTCTCCTTTTCTATTCGATTTTTTCCGAAAAAAACGGCACATTTTTGTGCCGTTTATAAAGGTCATTCAATATTTTCAATAATCGTTGCAATCCCTTGACCGACACCGATGCACATCGAAGCAAGGCCATATTGTACGTTTTGTTTTTTCATTTCGTAAAGCAATGTAGTCACTATTCGGGCACCGCTTGCACCTAGCGGATGACCAAATGCAATAGCGCCTCCGTTAACATTGACTTGTGCTGGATTTAGTTCAAGCTGCTTAATAGATTCTATCGCTTGAGAAGCAAATGCTTCATTTATTTCAAATAAACCAATGTCATTTGTTGTTAGGCCAGCACGTTGTAATGCTTTTTTTGAAGAATAAATAGGGCCAAGACCCATAACAGCAGGCTCTAATCCTGTAACAGCACCTGTTATATATCGTGCAAGTGGTGTTATACCTAACTCTTTTGCTTTTTCTGCACTCATTAATAATAATGCCGAGGCACCATCATTCACACCAGAAGCATTACCGGCTGTCACAGTCCCATTTTCAAAAATAGGTCGTAGTTTAGCAAGTGCTTCTAAGGTTGTATCAGGGCGTAGATGTTCATCTGTATCCACGATGATTTCATTGCCTCTTTTATCTTTCACGTATACAGGTACAATTTCTTCGGCGAAACGGTTTGTGGCAAGCGCTTTTTTTGCACGTTGTTGGCTTTCAAATGCAAATGCATCTTGTTCCTCGCGACTAATATTAAAACGTTTGGCGACATTCTCAGCAGTTTGGGGCATTGTCTCCGCTCCATACATGCTTTGCAATTTTGGATTCGTAAAACGCCAGCCGATCGTTGTATCAAACATCTTTTGATCGCCTCTCGGATAATCCACTTCCGGTTTCCCCATCACAAAAGGTGCACGTGTCATACTTTCCGTACCACCCGCGATAAAAATATCGCCCTCACCACTCTTAATAGCACGTGCTGCATAATGTATAGCATCCATGCCTGAACCACAAAGTCGATTAATGGTAGTTCCCCCGACCTCTATTGGTAGCTCAGCAAGTAATGCAGCCATACGGGCGACGTTTCGATTATCTTCTCCCGCTTGGTTGGCATTTCCGAAAATAACATCCTCAATTTGTTGGACTGGTACTTTTGGGTTACGCTCTATAAGCGCCTTTATGACAGTCGCAGCTAAGTCATCAGGCCGAACAGTTTTTAATGCACCTTTATAACGACCAATTGGTGTACGAACAGCATCTACAATTACAACTTCAGTCATTTTTTCACCACCTCTTTTTGCTCGCTATAGTCATAAACCCCTTTTCCACTCTTTCGACCTAGACGTCCAGCTTGTACATATTGTTCAAGCAGTGGGGCTGGGCGGTATTTTTCACCGAGCTTTTCATGTAAATAGCGCAAATTATTCAGACGTACATCAAGACCGACTAAATCGACCAGTTCGAACGGTCCCATTGGATAATTCAAGCCTAGTTTAATAGCTTTATCGATGTCTTCAGGACTACCTAAGCCTTCCTGTAACATATAAAATGCTTCATTCCCAACGAGTGCACTAATACGGCTTGTAACAAAACCTGGGAATTCATTGATGACGACCGTTTGTTTGCCCATTTGTTCAGCAATTTCGCAAATGTTTTGGACTGTTTCATCACTTGTTTCCAAACCTTTAATAATCTCCACGAGCTCCATCTTATGCACAGGATTAAAAAAGTGCATCGCAATCGTTTGTTCAGGTCGTTTTGCGTAGGAAGCAATTTCTGTTGGACTCATCGTTGAAGTATTTGTGGCAAATAAACAATGTGGTGAAGCAAACTGTTCCATCTGCTCGAAGACAGCCCGTTTAATGTCCCTTTTTTCGGGTACGGCTTCAATGATTAAATCTGCTTTATTGGCGACAGTAGCTAAATCTGTCACATAAGTCAGACGTAATGTTGCTTCCTGAACTTGTTGCGTTGTTAATTTTCCTCGTACAACAGATTTTTCGAAAATGGATGTAATTTCATTTTGCGCATTTTGTAACGCCTGTTCATTAATGTCTATAATAGCTGTTTCAAAGCCACTTATTGCGCTAACGTAGGCAATGCCGCGACCCATAACCCCTGACCCGATGACAATAATTTTTTTCATGAAAGCAACCTCCTTATTGTGAAAACCACATACGACGAGTGAAGATATCTCATCGCATATGGTTTTTGTGGTGGTTAGACGCCTAGTGGATTTAGTGGGCGGCTACCATAATATGAAATGATACTTTTCGTCTCTGTATATAAATCTAATGTTTCGATGCATAGCTCACGTCCGAAACCAGATTGTTTATACCCGCCAAATGGGGTACCTGGCATTGCGGAGAATGGGCAATTGACCATTACGATTCCTGCTTGGATTTGATTCGCAACACGAGTAGCACGTGCCCCATCTTTAGACCAGACTGCTGAGCCTAAACCAAACTCTGAATCATTTGCTAGTCGAATCGCTTCTTTTTCATCGCTAAATGGCATAACAACAACTACTGGACCAAATATTTCTTCACGCACAACTTTCATGGATTGCGTTACGTCTGTAATAATAGTTGGCTCATACCAGAAACCATTTTCAAAGCCCTCTACAGCCGCCACTTTACCACCTGTTAAAATGGTTGCACCCTCTTCAATGGCTGATTTCACATAGCCATCGATTGTATTTAATTGGTCTTGATCGATAATTGCCCCCATGTGAGTACCTTTATCGAATGGATCACCTAATTTAATTGCTTTTGTTTTCGCAACAAATTTCTCTAAAAACTCATCATAAATGTCTTTGTGCACGTATAAGCGTGATCGTGCCTCGCAAGATTGCCCTGAGTTATAGAAAATGCCGTACAATGAACCATCTACCGCCGCATCAATATCAGCATCTTCAAACACTAGATTTGGTGATTTCCCGCCTAGCTCTAATGTAATGCGTTTTAATGTTTGAGAAGCTTTTTCCATAATTCCTTTACCGACTGGTGTGGAACCTGTGAAGGCCACTTTATCGACTTGCTGATGCTCCACTAAGTAGTTCCCCACATCTTTACCTGAACCAGGAATAATGTTGACAACCCCTGCTGGGACACCTGCTTCTAGGCAAATTTCACCTAACACGATCGCTGTTAGTGGCGTTAAAGAAGCTGGTTTAACAATAACGGAACAACCAACAGCAATGGCTGGGGCAATTTTCCAAGCAGCCATCATGAGTGGGTAATTCCAAGGAACAATTTGTGCACATACTCCGACAGGCTCTTTTTCTGTGTAATTATGAAATTGACCTGGCATATTATTTACGGCACCACGATGGCCAACAATCGCACCTGCGTAAAATTCGAAATCTTCTATTGCTTGGTTTACTTGGCCTTGCGCAGTGCCAAGAGATTTCCCTGTATCAAGCATCTCAAGCTCTACGATTTCATTAAAGCGAGAGCGCATAATAGCAGCAATCTTATGGAGCACCTGTGCACGACGATTAACTGGATATTGCTTCCACTTCCCGAAATCAAATGCTTGGCGAGCTGCTTGCACTGCACGCTCTGCGTCTTCCTGCGAAGCTTTTGCAACAGTCGCTACGACTTCACCTGTCGCAGGATTAATCGTTTCGAATGTCTCACCATTACTGCTCTCTACCTTTACACCGTTAATAATTAAATGATAAAAATCGCGTTTCACTAATACTTTCTCTTGTACTTGTTGTGTCATTATCATTCACTCCTTTTTATTGTCCATTAAATTGAGGCTGTCTTTTTTCTGCAAATGCTTTCATACCTTCTTGATGATCATCAGTCGCTCCAGCAATACTTTGGCTTTGTGCTTCGTAAACAAGGAAGTCTTCGAACTTTAAGTGTTCTGCTGCCTTGATATTACGTTTAATAAGGCCGATTGCTTTTGTCGGTAACTGGACAATTTGTTGCGCGAATGAATGAACGTCATCTTCAAATGTTTCATTGCTATAGACAGCAGTTGTTAAACCTAATTGTTTGGCTTCCTCTGCTTTTATGCGTTGACCGAGTACTGAAATTTCAAGCGCTTTAGCATCGCCTACTAATCTTTTTAAGTAGTATAAATTCCCCGAATCAGGAATTAACCCTACATGGATAAAGGCATTCATAAAGAAAGATTTTTCCGACATTACACGAAAGTCGGCAGCAAGCGCTAAACTAAAGCCAGCACCTGCAGCTGCACCATTCACAGCTGCGATAATTGGTTTTTCACAGCTATGTAACTGTTGAACCATCGGACCATAGTCATCTGTTAAAATATCACCAAGTTTAGTATCTTCACCAATAACCGAAAGATCTTGACCTGAACAAAATGCGCGTCCTTCACCACGAAGTACAATACAACGTACTTCATCATCTAATGATGCTTGTTTGACGGCAGTACGAATTTCATGATTCATCTGTGCAGTGAATGCATTTAATGTGTCGGGACGATTTAATGAAATATAAGCTACGGATTCTTTTAGTTCGTATTGTATAGTTTCAAACATACTTATCTCCCCTTAAAGTTCGGTTGACGTTTTTCAACAAATGCTTGCATGCCTTCTTTTTGATCTTCTGAAGAGAATAATAAATAGAAATTTTTCCGTTCAAACTGCATCCCTTCATAGAGCGAGTAGTCGACAGCTTTGTTGACAGCTTCTTTAATAAGACGTAAAGCGAGGGCAGGTTTTTGTGCGAGCATCATCGCTGTTTTATGTGTTTCTTCTATTAATATCTCTGGTTGTACAACCTTGTTGATGATGCCATATGCGAGCGCTTCATCAGCAGTAATCCTCGCTGCGCTCCAAATCCACTCTAATGCCTTCGTTCGCCCTACTAATTTTGTTAAGCGCTGTGTACCACCCGCACCGGGCATAACGCCAAGGTTTATTTCAGGGAAGCTAAATTCTGTACCCTCTGCGGCGATTAATACATCACAACAAAGGGCTAATTCAAAGCCACCTCCGAAAACAAATCCTTTAACACTACCGATAATAGGCTTTTTAATTTGCCCTATGCGATCCCAATCAGCGAATTGATTTAATAGTTCTAAACGCACTGTATTGTCTGCCGCCATTTCATCAATATCTGCACCGGATGAAAACGCTTTTCCATTCCCGGCTAAAACGATAACCTGTACGCCTTCGTCACGATCAAACAATTCCATCGCCTGCATAATTTCTCGTACCATGGCACGATTTAATGAATTGTATTGGCGAGGGCGGTTTAAGTTAATAAACCCGATCCCACTGTCAATCGTTACTTCAATAAATGTGAATGCTGTCATTATGCATCTTCACCGATGATTAATGTGACGATATCACTCGCAAAGCTCATTAAATCTTTGCCCGACGCTTTCCCTTCTGGTGACCGTAGTCCATTCTTTAAATCTTCTGGGCTATCATATGTCATTTCACACATTAAGTAATATGGCGTTTCTGTACCCATCGGAGTTGAATTAAATTTTGTTACTTTCATTTCACGTAAGCCTGGTATTTTCGCAGTAATCGGTGTATGAACTTTTTCGTAATGCTCATCAAATGCCACCTTATCAACAGGGTGTTTGTATAACGCGATTAATTTTGCCATCTTAAAATACGCTCCTTTGTCTACATGGAAGTAGAAATTATTTTCATTGCTTCAAATGGATTTTTACAGCTTTTGCAATACAAAATACTACGACAAGCTGTTGGACCAAAAATGTTTTCTAGCGTGACATAGGTAGAGCCACAGTATGGGCAATCTACATGCCAAGAGCCGTCTTCTTTTAAAAAACGAGGTGGCGGTGCAATACCGAATTTCTTTAGTCCTTCTCGTCCCTTTTCTGTTACACGATCAGAAGTCCAGGTAGGATGATTAATAAACACAACACTCACTTCCCGAACATCTTCTAGTCGTTCGACTGCTTTTTTTATATTTTGTTGAATAATTGTTAATGCAGGACATCCTGAAAATGTTGGTAGCACTTCAATACGGACATGACCATCATTCACTTGCACACGTTCAACCATGCCAAGGTCAATAATACTCACCGTATCAATTTCAGGGTCCTTCACTGTATCGAGTACTTCATAGATGTGTGCTTCGTGCAGACCCGTAGTTGCCATCGTTATCCCCCTTTTTTTGCAATAGATCGTTACCAGCTTGCCGCTAAATCTGATCGATACACCTCTGACATTGTTTCAATAGCCGAAGTTAAATCATCTGTATGTTGTCCGAGGCGACCATTGATGATCGGTTCTGGTAATACAGGTATTGCGATTTCTACTGCTTCAAAAATCGGACTTACAATGGCCAACCAACGTTCCTTTATGGCCGCTTCTGACTCAATCAGTCCACATGCTGTTATATGCTCAGCTGTGTTGCCCAATGACAATAAATCCCCAGAATCTTTTATTACCTCTTGTAATGCTTTCGTCATACGTGAACGTGATTCTTCTGTTGCTGTACATAATTGCGTAAACCACGCTGTCCAGTGCATCTGATGATAATAAAGTTCCGTACTAATTTTCACAGCCACTTCTCGGATTGGTACATAGCTGCTCGCTTTGAGTGCATCAATCTTTGCTTTTTTCGCCGTTGTATAGACAAAATTACGTGCTACTGCGTATCCCCAATCATAATTCGGCGCTTCTTTGTAGTAACCTTCTCCATTCGGACGTTCTACAAGTAGACTGTTACAACGCTCCTCTTTTGGTCGAAGCTGTGCTAATGAATCTGCAACGCCTTCGCCAAGCTCTTCTAAAAGCGTATAATATAATTTTGCGTGTCCCATTGTATCTTGTGTTATGGACGAGAATGCTACATCTTCCTCAATATGCGGCGCTAGCCCAAGCCACTCAGAGCCACGATACGAAAATAAGTAATCATCATCCGCTAATTGATAAAGTATTGTAATAACTGCCTTTTTATATTCAGGCGTTACTTCGTTAGTCATCTTTCTTCCCTCCTCCGCCCCAAGATAGAATTTCTTTTTCGTCCAGCATGACTTGTTCATAGTGACGCCATTTTTTCTTTAAGTAGCCGTAGCCTTTTGTTGTACGGTAATCTTTATTGTCTAGTCGTTTTAGCGCTTTTTTATTGTCTTGGGATAGTCCGTGTAAATGTTTACGATTGACTACCCAAATGTCTACCACAGGCTCACGACGCATAAAGTTTTCCTGAGCCATAACTAGCGCCATTTCTCCATTCGGTGCTAAAAGACTAAATTGATGCTGGAAATGTGATGTTGGTGTTCGTTTACTAAATACTTCGAATTCTTGATAGAAAGATTGTTTTTCCACGATGATACCCCCTCTCTATAGCGTTAATTTACTAGAGCCGTTAATGCTTCCCGTACCCAAGCGTTATTTTCGTATGATGAACGACGAAGTGCTAAGCGTTCTTGAGAACATGGACCTTCGTTGCGTTGGATTTTTTTGAAATATTCCCAGTTTGGCTCTTGGTAAATCCATTTATTTTGCACTTCATCAAAATGCAAAGTTGGGTCTGGCACAGTTAAGCCTATTGATTGAATACGAGGAACGTATTTTGTTAAGAAGCTTTGACGTAATTCTTCATTCGTTAAGACACGAATTTTATATTTAATAGTCAAATCTTGTTTGCTAGAACCTGTTGTGTCCTTTGATGCTGGACCAAAGAAAAATAATAGTGATTCCCACCAGCGATTTAACGCGTCTTGCACAAGTGCACGTTGTTCAGGTGTACCTTCTGCCAACGCCATAATAATGGCTTCACCGTGTTGTGCATGGAATACTTCTTCTGCACAAATACGTTGTAAAGCACGTGCGTAAGGACCATACGAAGAACCTAACATGTTTGTTTGCGAGATAATGGCAGAACCATCTACAAGCCAGCCAATCAAACCCGCATCCCCCCATGACTTTGTTTCCATATGGAATACATTGTGGAACTTAAGACGCCCTTCGAATAAATCAGTCATTATATCGCCGCGATCTTTACCATATGGTTTTAGTAAATCTTCTGCTACGCGTAATAATAATTGACCATGTCCCATCTCATCTTGAACCTTCGCCATAATCCCTAGTTTTCGATATAATGTTGGAGCTTTTGGAACCCATTCTTTCTCAGGAAGAGCACCCATTATTTCACTAATACCATGCATCGAAATTAATTTGATTAGTGCCAAACGGTATTCTTCTGGCATCCAATCATCTACTTCAATCTTTTCACCTTCAGCAATCCGCGCCTCGAATTGCTCTTGTAATTGTTGTTCAGATACTTGAGCAACGACACTCATAGTAAAAAACCTCCTTATATAACTATTATTCGATAATCGTTACTATTATGTTATGTTGAAGGGCAAAAAAAATCACACTTCCAACAAGACTTTATTATCGTTCGCTACTTTAATTGATTCTGTTGGACAACCTTCCATCGCATCCTCTAAATCATCATATAAATCGATCGGCACTTCTTTGCAACCTTGGTTATTGTCTAAAATAACAAAGGCGATTCCTTCGTCATTATAATCAAAAATATCCGGAGCCGATGCGCCACATGCGCCACAAGCAATACATGTATCTTGATCTACTCTAGTGAATTTCGCCATACACTCATTCCTTTCACAACCTACAGCATTAGGTAAGCTGTTTCTTTTTCTCTTCCATTAAACTCGTACTATGCAACGGTTGCACTTTAGATGTCGGATCAATATATACTTTTGCGTTACTAATAGCAGTAGGCGCCTCTCCAAACCCACTAACAATTAACTTAACTTTCCCATCATATGTGCAAATATCACCTGCCGCATAAATTCCCGGAATGTTAGTTTCCATACGTGAATTAACGACGATGGCATTTTTACTAATTTCCAAGCCCCAGTCTTTAATGGCCCCTAAAGACGAAACAAAACCAAAGTTTACGACAATATCATCGACACCATAGATTGGTTGGATGGTTTCGTCTTTTGCATGCTTTAATTTAACATGTGTAATGTGCTCTTCTCCTATGAGTTCTTCGGGTACATAAGGTGTAATGACCTCAACAGTTGATTGCATTAAATTTTCTACACTATGTTCATGCGCACGAAACTTATCCCGTCTATGGACAATAGAAACCTTTTTAGCAATTGGTTCTAGCATCATCGCCCAGTCGACTGCTGAATCACCGCCACCAAACACCATCACGTGGCGATCTTTAAAAGCATTGAGATCATCAATGAAATAATGTAAATTACATTGTGCATACTTGTCTTCCCCATCTAATTCAAGCTTTCGAACTTTAAACGCACCGTTTCCAGCAGTGATCAATATTGTGCGAGAATAATGCGTACTCTTCGTAGTAACAATTTTAAAAATACCGTTTTCATCTTTTTCGATAGTTTGTACAGATTCATTCGTACAGACATCTACTGGGAAAGTATTCATTTGTTCTTTTAAATTATTGATAAGATCTTGTGCGCGAGTTTTCGGAAAACCCGCTATATCATAAATATATTTTTCTGGATAAAGAGCAGCTAACTGGCCGCCCAATTGAGGAAGACTTTCGAGAATTTTGACGCTCATGCCTCGCATACCACCATAGAAGGCGGCAAACATACCAACAGGCCCTCCACCTATAATGGTCACATCTTTTATTTGCTCAGTATCAATCATTGAAGAACCTCCTTCTGTTCCATTCTTCTATCAATGACACGAATTGCTTTTCCTTCAGAGCGTGGAATAGCACCTCTATTTTCAATGACTAGACTAACGGAAACTAAGCAGGCATTTTTTAAATCGTGCTTGATCTCCTTTGTCAGTAATTGTATAAGCGGATGGCTGAGGTCACCTCCTACTTTTTCGTATAATTTCGGCGTTAACTCAACATGTAGTTCAATCGCATCCATATTTCCTTTTTTCAATACATGGATTTGATAGTGTGGTGCCAACCCTTCTACTTGCAGTAACTCACGCTCGATTTCAGATGGAAAAACATTGACTCCACGAATAATTAACATATCATCTGTACGTCCCTTAACACGTGCCATTCGCATTGTTGTACGTCCACATTTACATTTTTCACGTGTAATCGAAGTAATATCACCAGTACGATAACGAATAATTGGAAGCGCTTCCTTTGTTAAACTAGTAATAACCAATTCTCCATCTTCTCCATCAGCTACAGGTTCTAATGTATCTGGATCAATCACTTCTACGAAGAAATGATCTTCCGCTATATGTAAACCATCTTGCGCTTCATAGCATTCAATCGATACGCCAGGACCTAGCACTTCACTTAAACCATAAATATCCATTGCGCGAATTTTTAATTTATCCTCTATGGCACGGCGCATTTCCTCTGACCAAGGCTCTGCACCAAAAATTCCATATTCAAGCCCGTTCGTCGCTGGATCGATTCCCATTTCCTCCATCTTTTCAGCTATGGTTAAAATATAAGAAGGTGTCCCTGCGATGCCTCGTGGTTTAAAATCTTCAATTAATGTAATTTGACGCTCAGTATTTCCACCTGAAACCGGTACAACTGCTGCGCCTAAAGTTTCGGCTCCGTAGTGTAAACCCATCCCGCCAGTAAATAGACCATAGCCGTAAGCATTATGAAAGATATCTGATTTGCGTCCCCCTGCGGTAACAATAGCGCGAGCTAAAAGTCCCGACCACATCTCGATATCATTTTTTGTATAACCAACAATTGTTGGCTTTCCACTAGTTCCCGAAGAACCATGAATGCGGACTACATCATCCATCGGTACTGCAAAAAGTTTAAATGGATATTGCTCACGTAAATTTACTTTTTTAGTAAATGGCAATTTGCGAATATCTTCTAAGCTTTGAATATCAGCTGGTTTAACGCCAAGCTGATCAAACAGTTTCTTATAGAAAGGTGTATTGTTATACACTTTTTCTACTGTTGCTTTTAATCGCTCCAGCTGAATCTTTGCCATTTCTCCCCTTGAAGCTGTTTCTATTTCTAGATGATACATTCCCTAGCCCCCCCTTTATGCTATTACAATTCCCTTTATATAACAAATAAATTACGATAGTTATATTTTCGTAATTAAGATTAAGATAAACTTATTTGTCCGAATTGTCAATATATTTTATTATTTCTAATTAAAGTTGGTTAATTAGTCGTCTTCGAACGTTTTAGCTTAAATACTATTTGTTCACAAACACAAAAAGCTATTTTCATATATCCCCTTTAAACTCGCTATTAATAAGAGATAATCAAATAATATACACAAAAATAAATCGTAAATGCAAAATAATTCTATAAAACTACGTTAATACGTTTACTTTCCCAAAAATAGGTGTTAAATTGATTTTATATTTCATTTTAATTTCAATCGTTTTTAATTTGTATGTATGATTTGTCTATATTATACATATACACAAATGGTATAAATAATTTTTATAAACAAAGGGGGATTCACATTGACATTAACTGAGGCACAACTACACGAGAAATATTATGATGATATTTTTGAAGCTTTATCAAATGAACCATTTGCAAATTATTTAGGGATGGAATTAGTAGAATTAAAAGCAGGCTTTGCAAAAGTGACACTTTCTCCAACACCTCACATGCTCAATACACACGGGACTGTACATGGAGGTATTATTTTTTCTTTAGCCGACTATGCCTTTGCAGCCGCTAGTAATTCTTACGGCAAAACAGCTGTTGGTGTAACGAATACCATACATTACATGAGCGCAGGTTTGGCAGATCACCAACTAATAGCTATCGCAAAAGAGGTTAAAAAAACACGCCGTTTAGCTTGGTATCAGATCCATGTTTGGAGCAACGATGAATTATGCGCAACAATGGAGGCGATGGTTTATCGTAAAAATGAAAATTTCATCGAATAAGAGGAAGATGTGAGTAACCTGTGTTAAATAGGCTGCTCACATCTTTTTTGACATCGTAAAATCCCTCAATTGTTACAACAAGGAGGAATCTCGATGATGCTATCTTATACTTGCATAATATCCTTCGGCGTCGTCTGTGGTTTACCGAAGTATGCTTCTTGGATTTTTGGATCATTCAACAACTCTTGTGCTGTACCTGAAATGGCCATCTTCCCATGGGCTAAAACGCATGCACGATCAGCCACCTTCAATGCAGCTTTCACATTCTGCTCGACTAAAATAATCGTGACACCTCGTTCATCACTCAATCTACGTAAAATAGTCATAATGTCTTTGACGATTAGAGGAGCAAGTCCTAATGATGGCTCATCAAGCATCAACACTTTTGGATTGGCCATTAAACCTCGCCCAATCGCTACCATTTGCTGCTCTCCACCTGACAGTAAACCACCCGGGCGATTAAGCATTTGCTTTAGTCGAGGAAATAATTCCACAATTTCCTCATAGTCTCGATGCACAGTTTTTTTATCTCGACTATAACGGTGATAAGCACCGAGCATCAGATTGTCCTTGACAGACAAAGAAGAAAAAATCTGTCTTCGTTCTGGCACTAAACATATGCCATTGGCAACTGTCTTTTGTACACCATCTTTCGTAATATCTAACCCTTTGTATTCAATTTTCCCTTCACTTGGTGAATACACACCTGCTAATGTACCGAGGAGCGTACTTTTCCCCGCACCATTTGATCCGACAATCGATAATAACTCTCCTTCTACTAGTTCAAATTCAATACCTTCAAGAACATGTAAATGCCCGTGATAAGTATGTAAATTTTCAACTTTAAGCATAGACAACACCTTCTTCCGCTTCATCATCGCCTAAGTACGCTGCTACAACCTTTGGATTTTTGTAGATCTCTTCTGGTGTACCTTCTCCAATCTTAACCCCGTTATCGACAACAACTAAACGATCTGAAATAGACATAACGGTTTCCATATCATGCTCGACGAATAAAAAAGTCATTCCCTCTGCGCGCATTTTTAATATGACATCGACTAATTGCCTTGATTCCTCAGCGTTTAGGCCCGCCATTGGTTCATCTAATAAAATGAGTTGAGGTTTTGAAATCGCTGCGCGTGCAATTTCAAGAAGTCGTTGGCACCCATAAGGTAATTTATCAGACATTTCATAAGCAAACTCAGCAATACCTACATCTTTTAAACATTGCAATGCTCTCTCCATCGTATAAACTTCTTCTTTCACAACATTCGGTAAGCGTAAACCGGCCGTTAAAATATTAGTTTTCATCGTAATATGTGCACCGATCATGACATTCTCGATCACGGTCATATTATCGAAAACTTCTAAGTTCTGAAATGTTCTTGTTACACCGGCTTGCGCAATCTGATACGGCTTTTTTCTTGTTAACCGCTTCCCTTGGAAATAAACATTCCCTGATGAACTTGGCAATACCCCTGTTATCATATTGAAAAGTGTTGTTTTTCCTGCACCGTTAGGGCCAATAACTGCGAATATTTCACCTTTATTAATAGTGAAGGATACATTGTCTACAGCAACAACTCCTCCGAATACTTTCGTTAAGTTTTCTACACTTAAGATAAGCTCTTTATTAGTCATTCGCTTCCCCTCCTGTAGCTTGTCTATCGATTGTGAACGCTATCGGTGCAGGGCGCTCTTTCTTCTGAAACTTCCCGATAATTTTCAGAAATTGAGGAACTAAACCATTAGGCATATAAATCAACGTTAAAACTAGCAATAAACCAAAGAAAACGATTTCGAATTCCCCTCCAATATTAGGGAAGAATACTGGTACAAAATGTTTTAATAGTTCCCCAAGTAGAACATAAGTAGCTGAGCCGACAATGACTCCCCAAATATTATTTAATCCACCGATTATAACCATTATCAATAAATAAATGGAGGTATTGGCTGTAAATAAATTCGGATTAATAAATGATACATAGTGTGCTAAAAGTGAACCAGAAATAGATGTGAAAATAGCACTTATCACAAAAATTTGTAATTTATATTTCATTAAATTTACACCAACGGCATCTGCTGCAATCTCACTCCCCTCAATCGAACGTAAACCACGCCCAATTCTCGAGTGGATAATATTCCGTGAGAAAATAAGGGCCATAAAAACAAATAGCCAAATTAGATAGAAGTAACTTTGATCTGTAACGAATTCAAAGCCGAATAACTGAATCGCCGGTATACCAAAGAAGCCATTCGAGCCCCCTGTAATAGATGTTAATTCTTTAAATGCTGTATACACAATAATGCCAAACCCTAGAGTTGCTAACGCTAAATAATAGCCTTTCAACTTAAAAGTAGGAATCCCGATGATAAAAGCAACAAACGCAGAAATGAGCGCACCTACCAATATTGCTAACCATGGAGATAACCCTAATGTAGCTGTCATATAAGCAGACGTGTAGGCACCAATTCCATAAAAGGCCGCATGCCCTAGTGAAATTTGTCCAGCATAGCCTGTTAACATCGTTAAACCTATACATACTAATGCATAAAAGCCAATCATCGTAAAAATAGCGAGTGTATAATTAGATCCAACTAACGGGATACAAAATAGTAGAGCAAAAAAAATACTTGGTCCAACTAAGCTGTTATTATAGATGAGCTTTAAGCTCTTTTTGTTCATCGTAGTAACCCCCTACACACGTTTTCCAGAAGCTTTTGCGAATAGACCTTCTGGTTTTACAAATAAAATTAATAGCAATAAAGAGAAACTCACTAAATCTTTTAAACCAGATGACCATAATCCCTCTGTAAATGCTTCAATAATTCCGATGAGAAAGGCACCAGCAATTGCCGCTGGGGCATTTGTTAAACCACCGACAACTGCTGCAACAAACGCTTTAATGCCAAGGATCATCCCCATATCGTAGGATGCACCGGAAATTGGCGCGATTACTGTACCCGCTAAAGCTCCCACACCCGCACTTACAATTACAGCAAACAATGACATTTTATTTGGATTGATGCCCATTAAACGTGCAGCAAATGGATTTATCACACAAGCTGTTAATGATTTTCCTGTAAATGTATAGTTATAGAAGTACATCATGGCGATTAAAATAACGATTGAAAGGCCAATCGCCCACAAATTTTGTGGCAGTAATACCGCTTCAAAAAATTGAATAGGTGTATTATCCGTAAACGGCGGTAGTGTTTGGGCTTGTGTTCCCCAAATTAAAATCGCAATACCTCGAAATGCAATCGATACACCGATTGTAATGATTATTAGCGTTGTCATGGAAGATTTACGAGCTGTATGAATTGCTGTTCGTTCAAATACAGCACCAATTGCGGCCACAATGACGATACTCAAAATGATAGCTAACCATAAAGGTAGATTAGCTTTCGCCAATGAAATACTGATTAACGCACCAAACATAGCAAATTCGCCTTGCGCAAAATTAAGGATGCCTGTCACGTTATAAATAATGACAAAGCCAACCGCAATCAATGCATAAATGGCTCCTATTGTTAAACCTGAAAATAATAATTGCAACATTTGAGAAAATGTTTCCATATAGTCTTTCACTCCATTCTTTTCGAGGTTACTAAGCTCATAAATGAATGAACAGTGATAGAGAGATACCACTGTTCATTGAATGTGTATTATTTTGCAGGTATGTTGATTAACCATTCTTATCTTCTTAGGTTCATCACCATACCGTGGGGTTGATTTCCGTTCCGGCTGGGCGCTTTGTAGCTGCCGCTTTGCTTTCGCTACAGAAAACATTTGCCGCTGACGCTTCGCTTTCGCGCAGAGCAAAGCTTCCTGGGGGCGTCCGATGAGCCGCTTCACTCGCGATGCTCGCTCCAGGGTCTCGGGCCAACAGATGTTTTTTGCGCGAAAGCGTAGTGCTAACGTAGCGGCAGCAGCACCGATGTTGGTCACGAAGGCGTTATCACAGGACGTAATGGTTTTAGCCTTCGTTCCCCTATCGCTGATCCCCAAGGAGTCGCCCAGCCTCCACTCCAATCAACTACATGCAACTCGGTTCCTATGTCTTCCACTTTAATCAAATAAAAATGTGCATACATAAGCAAAATATCAACAAAAGAATTCTTTTATCGGTTAAATTAATGATATATTTCCCCAATAAACAAACCTGTTATTTTTATTTATCTTCTAAAGTCCACTTACCGTCAGCAATACGTACCATTGCAAAACTATCCGGACTCAATCCCATATGATTATCCGCAGTTATGTTAAAAGTACCTGTCAAACCTACATATTCACCGAGTTCTTTTTCAATGTAATCTCGAAGAGCCGCGCTATCACTACCTTTTGCTTCAATTGCTTTCGTAGCAATCGAGAAAGCATCTGCTGCATAGGCACCAAATGTACTTGCTGGTTTATTGTATTTCGCAGTGAAAGCTTCGTTATACGCTATTAATAATTCTTTTTGCGGATTTGAATCTTCTAATTTGTCCGCAATTAATAATTTACCCGTTGGTAATATCACATCGTTTGCTGCAGCACCTGCTACTTCGATAAATTGGTCCGTTGCAACACCATGACTCGCAAGAACTGGTATATCTAGTGCTAATTCACGAATATTTTTAATGACAACCGCTGACTCTTGAACGGTTCCCCATACAATTATTGCATCAGGGTTTGCTTTTTTTACACGAGTTAACAACGGCTTTGCATCTGTTACCGTCGCTTCAAATTCATCTTCAATGACTGATTCCACACCGTAATTTTCCATGTGTTTAACAAATTCTTCATGCCCACCCGTTCCAAAAGAATTTGCAACGTTTAACCAGGCAACTTTCGTTAAGTTATTATCTTTTAAATATTGTAAAATCCTCTCCACAGCTTGTTGATCATCTTGCGGCATTTTGAATACCCATTTGCGTGCTTGTCCATTTTCATTCATGTAAATTTGTTTACTAGCAGCAACAGAAATGTAAGGCACCTGATTTTGCTCTGCCAAAGGTAACATCGCTAATGAGTTACCACTTGTTGTCCCTCCGATAACGAGTGATACATTGTCTTGTGTTAGTGCTTTTTTCATGGAAAGAATGGCTTCATTTTGGTCAGATTTATCATCATATGTTACTAAGTCAATTTTTCGACCGTTAATTCCCCCATCCGCATTTTTTTGATCGACTACCATTTTCAGCGTTTGCATTTCTGGTTCACCTAGAGCAGCTGCCCCACCAGATGCAGAAAAAATTCCAGCTATTTTGATTGAATTTGCTGATGCTTCACTACCAGAACTAGCGGAAGATGCATCACCTTTCCCCGAATCCGATGATGAACTACAAGCCACCATCAATAGTGCCCCCATCAATAGGAAGAGAGACAATATAGTCTTTTTCATAAACACTACACCCCTTAATAATTTTTATACCTATAGAAACCGCATCCCCTTTTAAAATGACGGTATGTATAGCCCCCGAAGTAACGAAAATAAACATCTCTGATAATGTTATATTTTTTTAAAATAATTAAAATAAATAGATAAAAATAGATTTTTGGAGATCAAAAGCTACATTAAGCAGAATTTTCTAATTTTGGTTAATCAAAAGAATAACATGTATTTTAATAAATGATAAATACTAAATATATACATTAAAAACTCATATATATATGTTTTCGGTATACTCGTACGTTAATTGTTATATAAAATCCATAAAGAACACGTCATTCAATAATAAGTGAAACCCTTGCTAATTCTAGGTTTTACTAAATTATTTAACTAAAAAATCAGAAATATCTAACAACTTTAACGAAAACACGTGAAAAAATGTTACTATACAGATTAAGTATACAAATTGCATAAACTATCTAATTTCAAGTATAGGGGTGAGAGATTAATGGATTTAAGACAATTAAATTATTTCATTACGATTGTTGAAGAAAAACAAATTACAAAAGCCGCCAAAAGACTGCATATGGCACAACCGCCACTTAGCAATCAATTAAAAATTATGGAGAAAGAATTAAATTGTAAACTATTAGATCGAAACGGCAGAGTATTAGAGCTCACTGAACCAGGAAAGATTTTATATGAAAAAGGCAAAGCACTATTAGCCAATTTCGAAGATACAATTTCAGAAATAAAAGAAGTTGGAGAAGGGTTAAAGGGCGTACTATCAATTGGGGCAGATCAAACCTGTTTATCTTACCTTCCTGAAAAAATTAAGTTGATGCATGAAAGATACCCTAATTTATGTTTCAAAATTATCGAAGGAGATACATTTTTCTTAAAGAATAGTCTTGTAAGTAAAGAAATCGATTTAGCGATACTGCAACAACCAATAGAAGATGATAATTACTTTTCAATCGGGTTAGAATTAGAGGAGTTTGTACTAGCCACACCTGCACAATGGCATTTACCGAATCCCATTCAAATAGAAGACTTAAAGGATATACCGTTTCTTTCGTTTTATCGTCATCGTAGTTGTAGTACGTTTCGCATTATAATCGATGAATTCAAACGTCACGGTTTTGAGCCTAATATTATTTGTGAGTGCATTGATATTGCGATGGTTATTTCTTTAATAAGTGAAGGTTTGGGGGTAACGATTTTACCAAAAACGAGTCTCGATAAATTTTCAATTCACGGCATTCGAATCATTCAATTTTCTAATTGCCATATCCAATCAAAAGCGAATATTGTTTGGTCAAAAGATCGCTATTTAGCAAAGCACGCAATGAATTTTCTAGAATTATTTACAGATGAAACTCATCTACGATCTAGCAGAATAATTCGCGAGAGTTAATGAACTACATGAGGAAAATTCATCTCGCGCTAAGGTGATGAATTGAAGGTTAATAAATCTAAATCTCCCGGTTGAAATTTTGACCGGGAGATTTAGATTTATTTAACATACTTCAAATACTTTTTCACAAAGTCTACAATGTAAAGCACTTCTTCTTCTGAAATATTGAATAGACTGCTAACTTTTCGTAGTTTGGCTGGTGATTTTAATTGTTCATGCACTTGATCAATTCTCATGTATTTACATTTTCGAGGGTTTACACTATCTCGAATCTGCTTGTAACGAAGGTAAGCATACCGAGCAAAAGCATTTAACATCTCCCTCTCCTGCTCATCTCGTTGCAATTTTTTTGCCGCTTCATCGATCGTTTCCGAATCAAATGTCCATGTACCATCTGTTATTTCCATAGTACCACCTCTTTCGTTGCGTAAAGTTGATGACAAATATGGCTTATAGCTGCACCTTAATTAGATAGCATTAAGATTGCCTCCATCTCTTCTATTCATAGCTAGTAGATGCATAAGAAAAAGCCACACCTAGTTAAATGTGACTCTTTTTGTATTTTTGTTCAGTTTTACAAGCTGAAATCCATTAACTCTTAGATTCCGCTTCAATACATGATTTTTGTTTTTCTACCCTTTTCTTATCTTTACTATAATATTATGCCACTGTTTAATTGCATCCGGAGACAAAAATCAATATACATAAATCTTCCAATTAGCTAAAATAGAAATAGAATGATTTTATGAATTAGTAATAAGGGAGGTACCCTATGAACAACCAAACTTATGTGAACTGGAGCGGGCATCATCTTAAACTGACATGGTTACAAAATCATACAATTGACGATTTCAGCAAAGTAACAAGTGTACATGGAGTTTGTTTTTATCAAGGGAATGTTTTGTTAGTTCATGTAGACGGGCGAGGATTTAACTTTCCTGGTGGACATATTGAAAAAGGAGAAACACCTGAAGAAGCATTCCACAGAGAGGCATTGGAAGAAGGTTATGTAAAGGGGCAGATCAATTATTTGGGAGCCATTGAAGTCAGTCACGAAGAGAACCCTTTATTCAATGCTGATAGTAAGTATCCTTTAATCGGATATCAAATGTTTTATAGCATGGACATTCAAGAGTGCCTCCCATTCCTTCGAGAACACGAAACGATTTCGCGTATTTGGGTTGAGCCGGAAGAAATACCTTATGTAATTAATGACCATGAGTTTGCACACATAGTATTACAAGCAGCTTTAATTGAGACTCCCACCCCTAAAGGGACAAGCTGACTAATGTCAGTGGGATTCCTGAGTAACTAAGCGTTCGCAGTCCATTTCTGTTTTGAACAGCTCTCAAGATTGGGGTATCCCATTACCCCTCCCTATCCAGTGCATATAGCAGATAGGGCTACACTACTTTTACCATAGCGTATAGTTGGTTTCGTTCGATGTGTTTTAGCGTCTTTTTCTTGACGACACATATTGTTTTACCGATAGCATGAATTAGGCTATCGAACCATATACAATATCCAATTTTCAATGAACGAGCGTGTTTTAAAGACTTTTACTTGTCTATACATGAAGTATAACACCCTTTCAGACAATTAAGGTAGCAAAAGCTATCTCTTGTCTGACCTCACTTTCATCCCATGTCTAAAGACGGGCTACACCCTGCATGGGCTTTCTCGTTCGGAAAATCTGTAACAAGCCTTCATATTTGTAAGTTGCATTTGACTAGCTTCATACATAGGCAACTTTATGTTAGGAGGTTTTTAGTCTAATAGCACTTTATTATATCTGCTATGCTTATTACTTATATTGCCTCAAAATAAAAAAGGAGAGCCTGTAGAAAAAATGATTGATACAAAATTTTGAAACTGTACCTGTAGATTATTATTTTTTAAATCTAATTGTCAGGCATTTCACTATACAAACATAGCTACTAAATCATATTAATAATAGTGTAAAGCTAACTTAGCTTTGCACCTCCTAGTTTGTGGTTTAGGGTCACTTTGGTTCGAGTGACCCTTATTTATTTATCTTTCATTGTTATTTTCATAACTGTACTGATAAAAATATAAGCATGATCCAATGAGTTATCTCAGATTTTGTATGATGGAATTTTCTTCAATGTACTTCCCGACATAAGTTCCACATACAATAACTTTGTGGCTTTTATATCCATATCTTCCCCTTGAAGACTTTTTTAGATTAATGTCACTCTTATATTATTTTGTAATTCCATCGTTTAATTTGACTGTAGCGATCTTATAGACACCTTCAGTAATATTTTGGAAAACCTTTTCTTATTATATTCGTATATTTATTAGAACTAATATAAATGAGGTGACGAAAATGATTGCTGGATATATTACTTGTATTGTTCTTGCATTCATTATTATTTTCATGGGTTATCTGATCCATGTAAAAAAGAAACTGTGGCTCATCGCAGGTTACCAAGAAGATAGTTTTATTGGTGATAAAGATAAACTGGCTAAGCTATTTGGTGTTTTCTCATACATAGTAGGTATCGCTACTTTTCTATTACCTTTTGGACTAGAATTTTGGGGTCTCATTAGTGGCATTTTATATGCGGTTGGTATATGTGTAGGAACAGTAGCCACTTTGGTCTGGAAACAAATTATAAATAAGCCACTTTAAAAAGAGTCTTTAAAACGAAGACCTTTATAGAAATTATAAAAATATCCCCTTGAATTTAGACACGGACAACATTGTCTACTTCAAGGGGAACATTTTTATGCCATGTGTAATTCTAAAACATTTCGTTAGTCATTCCACCACTTTTATCTAAACGATACTTTTCTTTTATCTTTCCGAACTTTGAAAAACATGTAAAGGCTAAATAATAAAATGATCATGACTGTTACTGCTAAAAAATATGTATCTTGAATCTTAAACAAGAAAGTATTCAAAGAATTTAATAATCCAGCTGACATCAACAATAACCAATAATTATTCTTTCTTTTTGATTGATCACCGTTATTTAGATAACTAGCAGAAAGCCAGATAAAGAAAGGTAAATAACAGACAATTGAAAAAGTTAGAATAGCCCATCCAATAAACGACATAGTATAAACACCTCCTAGAGCCTATCTTATTTTATACGATTGACATTTGTAATAGTTTCAATTTTATTATTCTGTAAAAATGTTACTTACAGAGTTTTCAAAATTTCGTGGAACACTATTCATGCTATCCCTTTCCCTTTTTGAAATTGAGTAATTCCTCATCATTAATTTTCCGGATTTTTAATTCAAGCTGAGTAAAACCAAGATGAATACCTCCCCTCCATTCTAGACCTAGACATATTATAGATTGTAGAAGGGAGGGATATTTCATGGGATATTACGGCGGAAATTTTGGTAGCTGTTGTGGCGGTGGCTACGGTGGTTACGGTGGTGGCTATGGCGGTGGTGGCTATGGCGGTGGTGGCTATGGCGGCGGCGGCTACGGCGGTGGCTGCGGTGGCGGTTACTATGGACATGGCGGAGGCCATGGTTCAGCATTCGCATTAATTGTAGTTCTATTCATTCTTTTAATTATTGTTGGTACAACATTCATGTATTAATTTTTCCAGTACTTTAGATTCTATTCAGATCTATAATGAATAAAGTTAATGCTATTTATCATTGTCACAATTAATCATTTCCATAACCTCTGTTACTAAATATCAAATACCTAGTAATAGTAGGATAACTAACCAGCCTAACATACTACAGTGAAAACAAAAAGGTCACTTTTGTCCGAGTGACCTTTTATTTTAGATTGTTCAACTTTTCTTTCCATTCAATATCATTTACTTAAATAATAAAATAAAACCGCTACAATAATATTTGGTAAAGCAATGTATAAGGAATGTAAAGTAATATTATTGCGTTCGTCCCGATGTTCTGTTGTTTCGGTAGCAAAATTTGCTCTCATCCGATCCCCACTAACCATGGCCCCTGAAAAAATCATTGAAATGACAATGAAGATACAGCCAACCGTGCCTGAAACTAAATAAACCTTTTCCATTCCCCACAGCATCATCGAGATCAAAACACCGCAAAGTGATAAGAAAACACCAATTAGTAAATATTTCACCTCAAATCCCCCCTATCCTTATTTTACGTTTGATTACCATACTTTGTTTCATTTTTGTAATCATTGCTTAATTTTCTTTTCAATTTTAGGAGTGACAGTGTTTGGCTTTGGAGATAGTAACTGCCAATATTTATAGTTGTATATGTACTTCTTTACGTTTTTATGCCAAAAGGATTTTTAAAATAGATTACCCACACAAAGAATAATAACCAACACAAATATCATAAATAAGGATGGTTGCTATTCAACGAACGAAGCAGGTTAGTTGAATAAGCATTTTGGCTAGTTTTAACTTGTTTTGACAGCATCAAACAAGGAAGAGCAATTAGATATTTCTGAAGGGATAATGAGTTAATCATAAGATACTTTTATTGAAAGGAAAATGAATCATGTTTTTCATAGCATATTTACCTATTTTTCTTTACTTATTATTAGAATTTTATAGAAGTTCACCTATTAAAGAAGAAAAACGAAATCTTGGTTCTAGTTTTTTTATCGGGGTAGTTTTAGCCTTGATGTTAACCATTCCAGAGATTATTTATTTCTTTACAATAAATAAGATTAATTCATTGCTGTTTTTTGGTGTTATTGTCGGGCTAGTTGGTGTATGGATAAGATTTTATTCAATGAAAATCTTAGGGAGATTTTACAGTAGGAATGTCGGAATGCAGGGGGAACATAAGTTAATTCAAAACGGTCTATATAAATATATTCGCCACCCTGGTTATTTAGGGTCTTTTTTGACCTTTTTAGGATTTGCTATATCTTCATCTTCGTTCGTTGCCATTATTATAAATATCATTTTATTTTTCCTTGCGTATTCGTATCGTATAAAAATTGAAGAGAGAATTCTTGTTACATTGTTTGGTGAACAATACAAACAATATCAGTCCAAAACTTGGCGAATTATTCCGTTTCTATACTAGAGATTTTAGGATAAAATAGATTAAATCTGCCTCTTATTTTTAGGCTGTTTTCTAAAAGATTGTTGCTGTTAAAACATAAAAACAGAGTTAATCTACAAAATGTGTAGAATCAACTCTGTTTTTATGTTTGATATTTCGAAAATCGAATATTTAACTAAGCAGCCGTTAGTTGAATATAGTCGTGAATTATGTTGTTCTGTTGTTATATCTTTTTATTATAGTTACTAAAATTGCAATAATGAAAACGATGATACTATTGAATAATAAATATTGTGCTAGTTGCATTCCGTAAAATACTGCAAAAGCATCACGAATAATAAATATTGCTAATGCACCACCGATTGCCCCAAAGAAAACTGCTGATAACAATATTGTAAAAGCAGCAGAATATAAATTTTTCTTTTTTTTGTAGAATATAAAGCCAATGATATTTGCAATAACGATAAAAACTCCCATAAGTGGTAATAAAAAATTAGTCATTTAAATCCCTCCCATTATAAACATATTTTACCACTAAAACTAAAACTTTATTGAATTATTCTGCTCCGATAGTTCAATAAGAAAAAAAGGGGCTGCTAATGCAACTCAATGTTCTTCAAGTAAAGCACCCCTATAGTTTAAGTAGATTTCTTCACAAACTTGTCTTTTTTAAACCTAATTAATTATTACTATTTGAGTTAATTTCATAATTCTAATCCCTTTAGCATCAGGGGTTCCGATACAATAAAAAACGGGCACCTTCCCAAATTCGGTATAATGGTAGCGTCTAAACTAAACCATACTGAATGAGGTGAATGCCCTATGACTATTGTAAAACAAATGAGCCTATTTGACATCCAAGAATTATTGAAAATGGAAAGTTCCCGTCGTTTCGATGCGATTTTTGCCACTTTCGACGTACAACCGATTTTTCAGTTGTTTTTAAAAAGGACATTGCGTGGTGCCCCACGTGAACTAAACTATGGTGCGATGATTCAATCACTGATTATTCGTATTGTCGAGCGTATTCCAACGATCAAGGATTTAATCAAACGTTTGGTCAATGATCCTTTATTCCGTTTAGATTGTGGGTTTCTTGTTTCGGATGTTGTGCCTTCTGAAGCGTCTTATTCTCGTATGAATGAAAATAAGCCTTTTCAAGATCTGATTCTTGAAAAAGCTTATTTTTCGAAGTTGTTATATACTTCCTAAATATTCTACAGCTAACTCTACCTCATTGATATCATTATCCAAGGATACCTTATATGCTTTACCATTAGGTTTTGAACTAACGATTTTATGGATTTCTTGATCGATAAAATGAACGGCTACTCCATCATCAGCGGCAATTCCAGATGAGAGTTTATTAGCTTTAACCAAATTATGATAAGCAGGTCTTCGATTGATTTCTCCATCATAATGAGGGCAATTACTTCCTGGGAGAAAACCTAAACATGATATCGGCTCTAATTCTCCTCCAAATGAATCTGTTATTCCTTCCTCGAACCAACAAATTGAACCAGCACTAATGCCTGTTAATAGGATTCCCTCTTGCCAAGCAGTCTTAAAAATGCTATCTAACGACCACTCTTTCCATAAAGCTAAAAGGTTTTTAGTATTTCCTCCGCCAACATAAATAATATCTTTTTCCATAATAAAACTTTCTAAATCTCGAGTTGGAGGAGAAAAAAGTGATAAGTGGGACGGAATGCATTGTTGCGAGTTAAAGAAAGAATAAAATTTTGCAATATAATTTTCCGAGTCTCCGCTTGCAGTAGGTATAAAGCAAATCTTTGGATTGGCTTTGTTAGATTGCTGTAAAATATATGTATCTAATAATGGATTATGAGGCTCCATAGAAAAGCCCCCTCCTCCTAATGCAATAATTTGTTTCATCATCCCCCACCCCTTTTTGAAAATACTGTATTTTCTAATTATATAAAACTTCTAGAGGAAACGCACCCATTGGATTAAGAACTTTTTCATTTTATTATTGGTGTAGGTATACCATTTCTCCAATCCTTAATAAATGAGGATTGGTGAGGATTAAGGTTTAAAGGTATTTCATCTCTCGATAAAAAGTACAATTCGCTACTTTCATCATTAATTTGTAAAGTACCTTTATAATCGCTTGAGTAAAAAATTATTTGAACACTAAATACTTTATCTCCATTTGAGTACTCTGCAAAACCTTTTTTACCAGAATATAATCCAAACAATGTTATATCGTTCAGAATAAGATTCGTTTCTTCAAAGACTTCCCTTTTAACGGTCTCTTCAAAAGTTTCTCCGATTTCCAAGATACCTCCTGGGATTCCCCAAATATCACCGTCAGTCCTTTTTTGTAAAAGTATACGTCCCCTATCATCTTCAATTATTGCTCCACAGCCAATAGTCAATAGAGTTTCATGCCCGATTATTTGTCTCATCGTTTTAATGTAATCATTCATAATTGATGCCCTCTTTCCTTGTTGTAGATTCCTAAAACATTCTTTTTCATAATTTACTATTTCAGCTCATTAAAGAGTAAAATAACCATAAACATCCTTATTTTACATTGTTTCTCCAAAAATAAATACAAATGGTTCAATAATGCAAAAAAGCAAAGCCCAGATTACATAAAAAAATGAGCCCTGCCTATTTTTATTTTCCATCCTTATTACTTAACTTTTGAATCTCGAGTAGCTCAGAAATCGTTACAAATTTATATCCCTGCTCTTCAAGCTTTGGTAAGATTTTTTCTAATGCTTTCACAGTTTGCTCACGATTTCCACCGCCATCATGAAATAACACGACACTTCCAGGCTTAGCACCCTTTAAAACAGTATTGACAATTTTCTTTTCTCCAGGACTTTTCCAATCAAATGTATCTAAATGCCATGACCACATGACAACTTTATACCCTTCTTTTGCTATTGCATCAATCATGGAATCCGTGTATTGGCCTTCAACTGGTCTAAATAAAACAGGGACATAACCTGTAATACCATAAATTGTTGCATGTGTTTGTTTTATTTCTTTCATCAAATTGGAAACATTCGTTCTAAAAGGATGCGTATATGTGTGAATGGCTAGTTCGTGACCTTCTTCATGTATACGTAAAGCGAGCTCTGGATTTTTTTCTGCATTTTCACCCACAATAAAGAATGTAGCCTTTGCATTGTACTTGTCTAATATATCTAAAATGTCAGGTGTGTACTTTTTATGAGGACCATCATCAAAGGTTAAGGCGATTACTTTTTCATCCGTATTAATATCCCACAAAATTTGTCCTGCCTCTTCGTAATACTTCCTTCCCTTGTCTGCAAAAGATTTTTCATTTACAAAAAATAAAAATACCCCGAAAAAGCATAAAGCGATCAGTAGATAGTATTTCCTCAAGTTTTCACCTCCTATTTCTAATCATTATTATTTGAGGTTTAAAGTAAAAAATGCTTTTATTTTTGTTCTTTTAATTGTATATAAAACCAATAACAATCCAAAATGAATGTAAATAAACGTATCACATTCTAATCCTAAAAATGTTATATTATTTGGAAGGAGTGTGATTATTTTGATAATAAGTGTAAAGAAAGAGGATTTAGATTTTAATTGCTCCAGTTTAAGTCAAAGGTGTTTCGAGCCGCTCATTAAGATTTATAAGGTAAGAATGTCTGAAGAAACTAATATCGGTGTAAAAGAACGTTTTTATGAGGAACTTACAGAAGGTCAAAGAGCATTATTTATGTTTCATGTTTATTATAACCATATTAATAAATCTCTTATCGAATTTTATTGGTGGAGTGCTTATTTCATGGCACAGTCTAAAAAATGGGCAGCTCTCAAAGCCTGTTTTAAGTATTTTAATGATGAATCTTTTCTTTTACTCCTTGAAAATATTGAACAGGAACTAAAACAACATAATCACCCTACTACATTAGAGAATTTTACAATCACTCGAGATGAATTAAATCAAAATAAAGAGCTCCATGCATCATTTGAATCGCTATATGCAATATTCGAAAACATTTATCCAGCTACTATAGAAAAAATAAATATTTTCATCGAAAAAAATTTACAAGACTTTATACAAATTGAAAAGTAAGGAGTATTTTTTATGGCAACTATAGAAGACTTTATAAACCTTGATATTAGAATTGGGACAGTTATCCAAGCGGAAGAGCTTCCGAAAGCAAGGGTTCCTGCTATTAAAATGATAATTGATTTTGGAGAAGATATTGGCATCAAGCAATCCTCTGCTCAAATTACTAAACGCTATACGCCAAAAGGAGTTGTTAATAAGCAAGTAGTTGCGATCGTTAATTTCCCACCCCGTCGTGTAGCAGGCTTTAAATCTGAAGTTTTAGTGATTGGCGGAGTTCCTTTAGAAGGAGATGTGATTTTATTAGCTCCTGATCAGCCTGTACCAAACGGAACTAAAATTAGTTAAGTTTAGGATTTTCTGATAGTGTTAATTTCTTCAACATCATATATATAGTAGAGAAAAACTAACTTAGCCTTACACCTCCTGACTTGGTACTAAGGGTCACTGATGTGGCCCTTTTATTATTTCGCTTATCTTGTATCACATGTTACAATTTTTGTTACATATAAATTATAAGTAGAACAAATCCCCTAAATCGAGAGGATCATAGAAAATGAAAATTTATTTTGATTGGTGTTACATCATTAAAATCTTCAAATAAAAAATAGAAAGGAGCCTGATAATCAAGAAAAAGGAGAGAACATTATGAAAAACAGACAAGCAACAACTAATGACTATGAAACTATTATAAATCTTTGGGATAGATCCGTTACCAAAACCCACGATTTTTTAAGTTTAAAAGATAAGGAAGACATTAAACAGGAAATTCCTATGTATTTCCCACATCTTGATGTGAGACTTTGGTATGCGGAAAATAAATTGATAGGTTTCTCAGGTACCAATATTCAGCACTTAGAAATGCTGTTTTTAGAACCTACTGAAATAGGAAAAGGTTATGGAAAACAAATAATACAACAACTCATTAAAGATTTTAATATAAGGTCTGTTGATGTTAATAAAGATAATGAAAATGCAAAGATGTTTTATTTAAAAAATGGTTTCACGATTGTCAGTGAAGAACCAACAGATAGTTCAGGCCGCCCTTATCCAATATTACATCTTGGATTGAAGTAACAAGAGAAATTGCCCTCCCTTCCACAGGAGCAAACTGAAATACTTAGAAACATTTCAGATAAGTTAAATCGATATAGTTAAATGTGAAATCTGACTGAAATCAAACTTATAACAACAAGTTTGACTTCAGTCTTTTTTGTAATTAAGCACGAAACTTACCTTGAATCCCCTATTTTATACAACTGATAATATCCAAATTAATTATGTACTTAAACAGAATTTTCCAATAAAATGATATGTATAAATAACGATGAAAAGAGGAATTTTTGTGGAAACTGAAAAAAGCTGTAAATCCCTACTCATAACAATTGGTTGGTTAAATGCTTTGTTTGCACTTTTCTTTTTTCAATTATTTTGTGGTATTATGGCCATTTGTAGGGCATCGTTTTAAGAAGTGATTATCATGCTAAGAAGAATGGACTTGTCTTAATTATTGTAGGAATTATAGTTGGGATTGCCGGATGGGTACTCAATTATTTATTTATGTAGGCTATGAAAAGTTTTAAGCAAGAAAGCACTAACATGTATTCGTCCGTCAGTGCCTTCTCGTATCAATATGGTGCTTATTTCTTCACTTTTGAAAGTGTCATACCATCACCAATTGGAATAATAATCGACTCTAATTGAGGGTGATTCGCTACTGCTTCATTGAATTTCTTCATTATTTCCGTATATCGTTTTGGTTTGGCAGTTGGATCTGCCACACTTCCTGCAGCAAGCACATTGTCAGTAACTATGATCGCATCGGGATTTGCTAGTTGTACACAGTAATTTAAATAGTTTTCATAATTATCCTTATCAGCATCGATAAAGAAAAAATCGAATCGTTCATTACTTTGCACTAGCTTTTCAAGGCTTTGCAATGCAGGTCCTGTTATATATGTAACTTGTTCACCAAAACCCGCCTTCGATAAATTACTGTAAGCAAACTGTGCGTATTTTTCCTCTAATTCTAGAGAAGTTAATGTTCCATCACTGCCGAACCCTCTAGATAAACAAATTCCACTATATCCACCGAGAGCCCCTACTTCAAGAATGTTTTTAGCTCCTGTCATTGAGACAAGCATTGTTAAAAGTTTTCCAGAGGAAGCTGAAACGGAAATGGCGGGCATTCCGTTTTCTTCAATAGATATAATGACCTCCTCTAAAATCGAGTCTTCGTTATGAAACACGGAATCAATGTAATGATTAATTATTTTCATTCAGGTTATTCCCTTCCTCATCATGATTTAAAGATTTTTCATCATCTTCTTGACTGTCGGATGTAGCCATCGTTTCGCTTTCGTGTAATTCAAATAATTGAATGAACTCATTGATGACCATATCAATGGCTTTTAATTCACCCACTAATATTGGCTGAATAGATTGAAACTCCGGTTGTTCTAATTGCTGCTTAATCGTTGCACGCTTTAGATTCATCATTTCTAAAAAAGCAATGGCTCTTCCACGTCGGAAAGTTTTAGCTCCACGTTGTTGAGAGCCGTCTCTTCCTCTATGACGTCCTCCACGATGATGTCCCTCTTCTCTAAATTCCTTAAATTTTTCACTTTTCATTTAGTGTCCTCCTTTTATCGTATACATTTGTATACACTCTAACCACAACTCAACTGTATACGAATGTATACAATTTGTCAATCATCCTTCTCTTTAATTTTCCATTACTTTACATAATCAACTGAGAAATTTGTAATATTTACCTCTTCAAGGTTTTCCATTAAACTGTAAGTATCAGCCGAATTAATTTGGGAGTGAAATTTATTGAAGAAAAAATCCTGTTTATTAATTGTGGTATTGTTTAGTTTATTTTTAGTTGGTTGTAATGAAAAAGGCACAGTAGCTACTATTAAATCTAAAAAACCTGATGCAGCAGAAGTTTTAAGATTGGACAACAAAGCAGATATTTTTCAATGGAAAGGTAACATTTTAAAAACCAATATAGAATGGATTGATGAACTTGAAGTCAATGAAGATAAAAATATTGGTGAGATAGAATTTAATGCAACTAAAGCTGAGGACTTTAAAAATGGTGCAGCTAACCTTTTACCAATTGGTACAAAGATTTATTCTGTAAAAGAACGTGATGATATTTTCATCGTGAAATATGACAATGTGGTTAAACGATATTTAGTTCTATCTGAGGGCTGATTTCTTAAAAGGGAGACGAATATGTTCATTCATGATACAGTTGCAGATTTTACCAATAATTATGTGCCCACCATTGATTATTTAAAGAACTATTATAAAAAGCATGCGAGCCATTTTGAAGAATACTTTCGATTTCATTGCCATAATGTAGATGAAAAAATGAAAATGGCTATTCCAAAGCACCAGGAAAAGATTTCAGCGTTAATTGAAATAAAAGATAAAATGCCTAAGCTTATTCGTGATATTGCAAGGGACTATGAACAGATGTACGATATTACATTTACAAAGGATGTACATCTGATTGTAGGTTTATATGGCAGTAATGCTTTTACTTACCGACAGTTCATACCAGAAATTGCATTTTGCTTAGAGAAACTTTCCCCTCTAGATCGCCATTTACAAATTATTATTGCTCATGAGTTTGGGCACGCTTCACACCATTTATTATCCGAAAAAAGAGGTATTAATTGGGCAATGGTAGACTGGGAGAGCCCATTCACTTGGCTTTTACAGGAAGGCATTGCAACGCATTTTTCTACAAAGGTGGTAAGTGCGAGGAAAGATGAATATTTTGCATTTGAGGAAGACTTAGAGTGGCTAACATTTGCTTCAAATAATAAACAAATAATTATGGAAGAGTTTTTAAGCGATGTAACTTCGCTCGATGCAAGAGCAGTGTTTCTTGAATGGTTCTCTATTAATGGAGGTAAACGATTTGGTTTTAATCGCTTAGCTTATTTTATCGCTTATGAATTCATACAAAGCAGCCTTCAAGAACTCACAGAATTGGATGTTATTACATTATGGCGAGACGTAAACTATCAAGATGTTATTTATCAACAATTAACCGGAATGGCAAAGAAAAATGTATGATTCGGCTATATCTTTTTGGGGAGGTCACCTTTCATTTTTGAAGGTGACTTTATTTTTTAGCCTATTGGCAAAAAGAAAAGACGTCATAAGACGCCTTATATTCATTTAGTTTTATCGTTCATTTCATTAATTAGTTGAACAGCTTCATCAATATGAGTCACATTCAAAATTTTTATGTCGATATTTTGTTCCTTTTGAATCTGTGCGGCTTCTTCGGCATTTTTAGTGGGAATAATCATAAACGGTAAACCGTATTTTTCTGCGATTAGCATTTTTTCTTTTAGTACCCCTATAGGTAAGACGTCACCCGTTTCGCTTATTGCCCCAGTCACTGCAATGGCTACGTTGTTTTGTAAATCGCCTCGTATAATGAGTCCTGTTAGTGCTAGCCCTAACCCAGCACTATTTCCACCAATATTATCCTGATTAAAAAATTCATTAATACGGACATCTTCTTTACCTAGATAATGATTAACGTTGTCTTTCATTTGCTCTGCTTCATTCTTTTGAAGATGAAGCCACTTTAATATTTGCTGGTTTTTGCTCTTGTACAGAACAAAATTCGTAATTTCATCCACATCTATAAAAGGAACTTGCTGTTTATTTAAAAGATCTTCAACAGATTGAATACTCTCCATTAATTGAAAATCTACTCTATTTACGCCTATTAAATAGATTTCACTACCTTTGGCATGTAATGGCTCAGTGTATATGTATGCGACATGAGAAGTTCCTTCATAAAATATAAGAGGCAATTCGAAGCAAAACAGCAAGAACATCATGCAAGTAGCGAGCGTGATTTTTCTTTTATATATTTTGTTTCTCAGTAAGATCCGAGCTATTAATAAGATGATAAAATTAATCAATAATAAAGCAACAAAAGAAATTCCACCTATTACATCTTGAAGATACAAAAATAAAATTACACCATAATAAAGAAATATTAAAAAGATAGTCACGATATAAAGCAAACTTCTTTTACGATTAGAAATATTATCCACTCCTTACTTTAATATTCGTCTATTTTCTAACTTTAGGACCTTACATGTAATTTCACATCTCAGTTTATTTATTCCAGAAATACCCTGAGAATCCTTCTTATTCGAAAAATGAGTCATTTTCTATAGCTAGCATCTTTTTAACAACTGAGTCCATTAGAGCTTTAGTTTACGTTCAATCAACATTCTAATTGATTTTTACTTATTTCCATTTTTAGGTAACAATTCTTTACAACAAAAAAGCGTTAATCCTTATCGATTAACGCCTCCAAAGTTCTACCAACCTTTTTTCAGTTTCTTTTTGTCCTCTTCTTATACTTAATTACGCATTTGTTTGAAAATCTAATATGCAATACCTACACGTGATTTTACATATTCCTTACTCTGAATTTGTTGATATGCAAACTCTGCGGTATCTGCTACAGATATTTCTACCCCACCATCCGGTAAAAAGTCTCGTTCGATACGATAGCTACCTGTATATTCACCATCGGGTAAGTATGTCGGACAGACGATTGTCCAATCAGTATTAGAGTTCTTCAAGAAATGATAAACTTTATGATGTTCCGCTGCCGCAATGGTTGTTTTTCTTTTGGATTCGCTCGATTGATAACGTAAAATACTTGGAGTCAATCGACTTTGTAGAATACCAGCCGTTCCGACAGTTATAATTCTTTTTACGTGCTCTTTTTCCATTGCATCAAGAATTAGCGGCATACTTTCAGTTAATGTATTAGTGCCATCTGTGTTTAATGCACTCATCACAATATCAACATTCGCCATGACATTTTCTATATCTTGTTTTTCTAAAACATTTCCTTGTACAATATGTAAATTTTCATCATTTATTTGTAGCTTATTTGGGTGACGAACTAAAGCTGTAACGCTATGTTCATCTCGTAACGCTAGGGAAACAATATGGCTACCCACGCGCCCAGTGGCACCTAAAACTAAAATCCTCACTATGATCACCTCTTTTCTTGATTATAGCATACAAATTTTTTGTAACTATTTAGAGGTCTCTTAGCGTGGTTAATGAACATCAGTAAGTCTGATATTAACAAGAAACTGTTGAAGATCATTAGTTTCTGCAATACTGTTGACGATATTTTGGATTTCGCTTTCTGTACTCTTTTCAAGTTTATCCAGATTATGTAATTGTATAGTCATTACTTGATTATTTGGAGATTCAATTAAGTAGCTAATCATACTATCTGGAAAATAGCCTGCTGCTCGTAACGCTACTATAATTTTTTCTGTAAAATTCGTGCTTTGTAATTTTTCACCAATTTCTTCACTATAATTTGTATCGGGATTTTTTTGAATGGGTCTTTCATATGAAGGTTGATTATACTTAAGCAATGCTGCAGTTACTAACACCAAGGAAAATAAAATAAAAAGGCCTTTTATTAATCCTCTCATATTTTCTCTCCATTTCATCTTTTTAATAGAATACGCTAATCATATTAAATAATGAATAAATCCCACTGGCCCAGTATGAACTATTTGTTTAATAATCCTTATAATATTTGCCAGGCTAACATTTAAATAGCCTGGCAAAGGGACAACATTCACCCTAATCGTTTACTCGTTTACGATGACTTTCACAACAGGTTCTAATTTTCCTACATATGCATCTCCAACATAATCAACATCTATTACTATAGCTCGTGGCACGAAACGTTGAATGCTTTCCAAAAGACGTGCGGTGTTACGTCTTTTGACAAGCTGGAAAGGTGGAAGAGTGTCTAGTTTTAAACCAAAATCTCTGTAAAAAGGGCAAGATATTACGAAAGTAGATAGTATATAAGCTACATTTTGTAATATTTCATCAACACCTGTAGCATTAAAATCAATATTGCTTGTGGCGGTCACTTGATGTGTCATCCTATCAACCTTTCTTCTACGATACATGGAAAGATGTCAGCAATCTTTCTTAATATGAGCTTTTCATCGAAAAAAGAGCACTTAGTTATTTATGCTAAATGCTCAAATGTTATGAATAGCACACATTCACTATTGTATGTATATGATGCAATGTATCGCTAAACAATTGCACAGCGTTAGGTTCAACATCATCCCGCTTCTTTGAATGGATTCCACATGCTAGTCATTGTTTATGTTAGTAGCGTGCTGCATAATAGATGACATACAACCAACTAAAACAACCATGTATGATTGCCCATAATATCGAATGATTAACACTCCAAGAAATAGTAATGGCCAATACGGAGCCAAAACTAATACCGCTCTTTATAACTGTTTTGTTTTCCATTTTCTTCACCTTCTTTACTCTTCTAATTTCGGAAGTTTGCCTCCTCATCATTATTCCTCCTAATCATGTCATCACGGATGTATCTAAAATACTTTTACCGCTAATAAAAATCACAATGAACACGCCATTCTTTTAGTTCTGGATTAAAAAAGAAATAGAAATTTCCATTATCGACGATATTGAAATTTGCCTTCTCGTCTGAGGCAATCTGTAATACAAAGGGAAAGTCCTCACCGTAATCATGACCACTTTGACAAAAAGCTGGATAGCCACCTATTTTATGAATAGCGTATATTTCCTTTACGATATCATCGAAGTATTCAAAATCCTCCTCGTGCTCTAGCCTCAAAATTTCATCCTCCACATCAGATGGAATCCCTCCTCCATCCCATGTCGGATAATCATTATCAATATGTTTTGGAATAAGCGGGAAAGCGCGAATACGGTCATGCTGCCAATTTTGCTGGATTAATCCTTCTATAGATGTATATGCTCTTATTTCAAAAAAACGGCTGAAATCATCTTCTATGAGGTGATCAAATATTTTTTCATTCATAAATAATGTTAGTAGCTCAATATGCTTTAGTGATACGGGCACAAAAGAAAGGTCCTTTAAAAATAATGTTGCTAATGGCTGAAACCCTTGTGGCCTCTGTTCTCCAGGTAATGACCATCCTACATAGCCAATCCAGCTTTCTAGCATGTCATGTGTAGGTCTAACCCCACCTGTTTTAAAGATTGTTGCCTGTCTCACTAGCTGTGACTTAATTTCATCAATTTTCATTAACTGAACCCTCACTGCGACAAATACAATCTACGACATGATCATTAACCATCCCAGTAGCCTGCATAAATGAATAGCAAATCGTACTTCCAACAAATTTAAAGCCGTCTTTTTTTAATTGCTTGCTCATTCGTTCACTAATTTCTGTTGTAGCAGGTACATCTGCTATGGACGACCATTCATTGATGATCGGCTGATGATCCACAAAGCCCCAAATATATTCAGAGAAGGATCCATATTTCTCCTGTATCCGTAGAAAAGCTTGAGCATTCGTCACAACACTAGCAATTTTAAGCTTATTACGAACGATGCGAGAATCCTGACGAAGCTCCTGTAGCTTGTCATCCGTATAGAGTATGATTTTCGAAGCATCAAATTGATCGAAAACTGCACGATAGCCCTCTCTTTTTTGTAGAATTGTCCACCAGCTAAGTCCAGCTTGTGCCCCTTCTAGACAGAGCATCTCAAATAAATGCTGATCATCATAGACGGGAATACCCCATTCCTTGTCATGATACTCAACATATAAAGGTTCATCTAACTTTACCCAGTCACATCTTTTCATTTATATCCTCCATTTTATGTATCATTTAATCCCTGTTATACAAAGCCATCCTTTTTGTGTGTTTTCCCGTATAGTAACGGTTTGAAACCCAACACTTTCAAACAACTGCTTGATTTCAGGTTTTGTTTTATAGGCTTTCATATGATAATTAATTTTATAGAGCTCCGAAATTATAATAAACTTACCATCGTCCTTCAACACTCTAAATACTTCTTTCACATCATTTGCCAAGTCTGGCCAAAAATAATGCGTTTGGAACGCTGTAATCGTATCGAAAAACTTATCTGTGTACGGAATGCTTGAAACACTTGCTTGCGTCACGATCACTTTTCCATTTGCTACATCCATTTGATTTGTTTTTATAGAGTCTTTGACAGCTTGCACAGAAAAGTCTATACCATAGATTTTACCACTTGGATTAATTTTCGATAAGGATTGAAGTGTTTTTCCGCCTCCACAGCCAATATCTAATACAATATTACCATCATTTATGGCTTCATATTTCATTAGCCAAGCATTCATACCACTATGAGCCTTATTCATAATTCGTAACATCAATGAGCCCACGAATCCTCTTGGGTTTTTAGCTTGCTCAATTAATCGTTGTAAAAGCGTCATTTCAAATTTCCCCCTTGTCATTTTTACTTATCAATTATGCCTCGGTATAATTGCGTCCGCTTTATTTTTTTGAAAAACAGACACCATTAGATCTTAATAATCATTCATCCAATTCAGCACCTTTACTGCCTTTTAACGCAGTGAATTTTCCTAAAAGGTTGGAAAGTAATTGCATTCGCTCAAATCCATTCCTAATATAGAGGATAGGGACATTTGACTTTTCAGCTCTTTTTATCAGGTCATTAATGCAATTTATAGTTGACTCAATTTGTTGCTTGGCGATAGGCATTCGAGCTTGATCACTAAAGTAATCACTTTGAATATCAAGTATCATTAACGCTTGCTTCAAAAATAGTAACCTCCCTGTATTTTTATATCTTATATTTTTTACGTTTAATAAAATCAAAAGTTTCAATTTTTACCATTTTATAAAAAGGAGACTCAATATGATTAAACAAGCCACTATGGAAGATGCTCAAACAGCAGCATTATTAGCACTACAACTTTGGCCAAATCATTCGTTAGAAGAATTTAGTGAGGAGATGACGCAACTAATTAATGCTGAAAACGCTACGATTTTCCTTGCCTACGAGGATGAGGAAGCAGTCGGTTTTGCACAATGTCAACTCCGAACAGATTATGTTGAAGGTACCCACTCTAGCCCAGTTGGCTATTTAGAAGGGCTCTTCGTAAAAAAACAATATCGACAGAAAGGCTTTGCAAAGCTGCTTATTGAGAGCTGTGAGCATTGGGCTAAACATAAAGGATGTAAAGAATTCGCGAGTGATTGTGAAATGCAAAATCTCGAAAGTTTAGCAGTCCATCTTAAATTAGATTTCACCGAGGCAAACCGCATTATTTGTTTTACGAAGGAATTGTAAAAACAAGGTCATCCTTCTATGGGATGACCTTATTCAAATGTCAATACTTATCTGTTATAACTCCGATTGAGGATGCTTTAATATAATCAAGATTTTGTAAGCTTGAAAGTGTCTTCGTATTTCCAGTTACGACAGCCCCATATATCACAAGATCTTTTACTGATAGACCATCCGCACCACCAATTTCTTTTTCTAACCGTTTATACTCATCTTGTAAACTTGATTTTTGTCTAGTTCCACTAGTTAGTTCACGCACAAATAGCTCAGCTGGGTTCTCTTCTAAATCACCGTTCATGTTTAAAAGTGAAAAACCATATACATTTTGTTCTGAACGCAAAAGATAATCCCCTTTCTCAACTGTTCCATCACTATTGATAATCTTAACAATATTGTCATCTGATTCGTTAATATCCTTCACCCATAACCAAGAAGTAGTCACATTTTTCGGCAGCTTTGCAAGCGCTTCTTGCACTGTGTAGCCTTTATCAAAAGATAGAGCAATCTCCATAATTTTATCGTCACTAATTTGAGGCAACAACGCTAAATCATTTCGTGTCTTTTTATAATTTAAAAATGGATAGAAAAACAACATTTCGCGCTGTCCAAGCTCATTGTAACGCTGAACATCTAAATCTCCTTCCCTGCCGCTCTTTCCAAATGGAAGAGGAGAAATAGATCCTTCATAAAGTATCTCATCTCGAAAAAGACCGTAGCCATACGTGTCATCTCCAGTAGGAACGATTTTACCTTCAATGTATTTAAACGTTTTATAATGTGTTTCACCGCCTAAAATGCCAGGGTAATTCTTCGTTGTCCCAATAAACTCATTCGCTCCTTTTACTTGATGTAGTGTATTAAAGGAATTCTGTGCATGGAATTGCAAAAAACTAGTAATTGCATCATTAGCTAATTTCCCAGCAAACGATGTCACAATGATGACGCATAACGTAATAATGATTGTTTTCCATGTTGCACAACGTTGTGCTTTTTTCATTGTTTTTTTCATCTGTTCTGTATTAAAAAGGTTGTCCATCTTCTAACGCCTCCCATTGTTTTTTAAATGCTTTACGTGCTCGCTGTAAATAAGTTTTTACATGCGACTCACTCACCGCTAGAATCGTAGCAATTTCTTTATAGGATAACTCCATATCGTATTTCATTAAAAGCAATTGCTGAAATGTTGGCTGTAGCGCCAACAAGGCTTCATTAATCTTTGCATTTTTCTCTTTTTGTAAAAAATGTTGCTCTGCATCATCCAATACAGTTTTTAATTTTTCAATTTCATCATCACCAATTAATGTTGTGCGCTTTTGCTTGTTATACAACGTATAGTAACGATTAAGGGCGACCTTAAATAACCAAGCTCGTAAATTATCATGTCGAATTGTAGACAGACATTCAATTGTTTTAATGATTGCTTCTTGCACTACGTCCTCTGCATCTTCTTTTGTAGCCCCTATTTTTATCAAATATTTGAAAACGACTTCTGCATGCGCTAGCAATAGACGCTCCCACTCATTATTCATACTTCACCAACTTTTGGATATCCATTTCGTAGTTAACTCAACTATATAACCAATTAAACCCTAAAATGTATACAGTTGTTTTAAAAAAAAAAAAAAATCACAAGTGCTTTTCTTTACACACTTGTGATTTATATTTTTTCAATATATGAAGGATCTATATAGAGCACAAACCTTAAAAATCCTTTTATTTTGGATACTAAATAATATGTAATTTGTCAAAAAGTTAAATTTCTTTTTCTAAGTCATTTTTAATTTAAATATGTATTGTTTGAAATATTTCTTTCGCGTTCATCAATTACTAGGTCGATAATAAATGCAAGTTGTTGCTCTATTCGCTTATTGTTAAGATGCATGATGTTCGCTATTGCATTTTTTTGTTTTTCTTCTAATCCTACCTTCTCAAGCAATAACATAATTTCTTCTTTCGAAAGCCCAAACATACTTTTTTCACCTCCAGTTCATCCATTCATTATTTCACAATCATTACTCAAGTTTCTTAAACAATTAACTAATACAGCCATTTTATGACCTATTTTCAGGATAACATATGGACTTAATTAATCCAAATTTTACTTTATTTTAATAAAATTCCAACCTCTATAAAAAATCATTATTATTCAATAATAATTTTTAATGAAGTATATGTAACGATTTTTGGTATTCACTTAATTCTATTATAAAAATAACAATCCCTTTTGTCGAATTTTCACATTCTGCGGCACAGGTTAAATTTCTAAATATGAAAGTATAATTGAATGAATATAGACAACAAATATAATACTCATTTTTTAATATTTTTTTATCTTAATCATACATTACTATCCGTTATCACAGTACTTTTAACTCATGAAAAAAGTAATTTCAAAATAATTGAAACTACTTATCCTACTTTATTATTCGGTTATTACATTGTTTTATTAATATTATTCTTCAAAATATTTTTGTTAAATTTTTGTAAATTTTCAATTGGTATTCGTAATTTTACATCCAATTTTCGGATATCAACTATATCTACTTTATTTAATATTACGTTCTTTGTCTGATCACTAGTATTGACTGGCAAATTAACTATTCTCGACGTTGCATCAGTCTTCCATATTGTCTCGTTAGTGTACCCTTCGATAAATAACTGACTCTTCCCCTGTACAATAGCAGGTATTTTTACAGCAGTTAGATCTGTGTACACCATTTCAAGTAAAGATTGATTGGACATCGCTAAAAATGGACGATCTGCTTTATCAATCGTACAATGCTCAATACGCCCCATTGATTTATCAGACCATACTATTGCATATGGGCCATCATAACAGTTGTTAAATTCACTATTCACAACTTCAAAAATAGCATCAATACAAGTAATCGCATTTCCGCTAATGTGATCAAAAGTACAATTATCAGTAAATAGTCGAGCATTGTTTATATAAATATGATGACTGTGAAGCTCTTGAATTATTGTGTTGTGCAGCGTAATCTTGGCGTGATCATTGCCATAAATACCACCTGCCTGCCCAAATCGGATCTTGCACTGATTGAGCTTTAACCCGCTTGAGTCGATAATAAAGTGAAATTGGGGGTGTTCTTGGAGATCACACTCAGTCATCGATACATCGGCTTCGTTGACAATCGTAACGCCTGTCGCCTTTCCCTTATCTATGCTACATGTACGAAACTCCGCTTTACTATTTTCAATTAACAACTGCGACTTGACATGTCGATGGAACTTACAATCATACAATTTCGCCTTAGATTTCTCACCAAGATAAAGCCCATTCCCTACACCATCAGTCAAGATAGAATCTGTCACCAACAACTCACTTTGATGAACAACCAGTTGCGTGTCTTGATGATGTTTGATTTCACAGCCATCCATCGTTAGTTTCGAGCTATCGAAAACTTGCACCCCTACATCTTGCCCTTGGTGAATAAGTGTATTGGTCATTGAAATTGTACTGGAGGCTGCTACAATTTGTGCCTTTTTATGTCCATGAATTTCACAATCCACAAGCTCCATTTTTACATCCCGTATTGCATAAATGCCATTCGTTCGCCCTTCTAACAGCATGCAATTAGTCAATGCGATTTCACTATTTTGCACATTAATTTGAGCTTTAACATGATGCTGGATCGTTGTATCCACTAGAATAACGCTTGAGCCATTATCGATATTTAGGCCAAAATGATTGATTGGGCTTGCTAAAATATCAACATTTTTCATCATTAAACTACCGAAGCTTACGGTCACTTGTGCCTGTACCATTTGTTGCTCAATAATACAGTTTTCTAGCTGTAAATCGCCCTTTACGTAAATTCCCTTCCCTTGAGTAAAACGCAGGTTTCGCATATTTACAAGTGTCTGATAGCGGATAAATACGCCACCTTTAATGATCACATTCCCCACTCCATAAAGTGTCAGCCTTTTGGAAATTTCGAAGCTTTCTTCATATATCCCATCCCGGATTTCAATGAAATCCCCCGGCTCTGCCACTTGAATCGCCTGCCCAATACTTTGGTAACGGTGCATAATACTTCTCTTTACAACAAGTGTCGCCATCTCTACACTCCTATTGTCGGTTTTCTTTTATTTATATCCCCATTGAACTTCCTATTATTCAATTTTGTACAAATAATTTACAACCGGTTTTTATTTAGAGCGATGACAATACATATATCTTCTATTTCATCCTTCTAAACCAAACAATAAAAAACCAGCAATTAAACGTTTTTCTCGTCAATTGCTGGTTTAACTGATTCTTAATTTTCGATGGAGCATTTACTGTCTAATTATGATTCTGCATTAAATACATGTCCAAAATTACAATTTAAATTTCCTAACAAGGTCGTTTAAACTCTCTGCCATTTCCGCTAAATTGGATGAACTGTTTTTGATTTCATCCATCGAGCTGGCTGCTTGTTCGATCGTTGCGGAAGTTTGCTGTATGCCTGCAGCGGATTGCTCTGATACAGCAGCTATTTCGTCCACTGATTTATTAATATTGACAGTGTTTTGTACTACGTCTTCTAGCTTTGTCGTCATGCTATCAATGTTTGTTGACATCGAGTACACTGCCTCTGCAATGTGGCCGAATGTTTCGTTTGTAGATGTAATTTGATTTGTACCTTTTTCAACTTCTTCATAGCCGTTTTCCAGTGAAGATGTCACCATGTTCGATTCTTTTTGGATTTTTTGTACAATATCCGTGATATCGTCAACTGAGACTGCTACTTGTTCAGCGAGTTTACGAACCTCATCTGCAACGACCGCAAATCCTTTACCATTCTCCCCAGCTCGCGCCGCTTCGATCGCTGCATTAAGTGCCAGTAAATTCGTTTGTGCAGCAATACCCTGTATCACTGCCACGATTTTTGAAATGTCCTGAGTTTGTTTACTTAGTTCGTCCACCTTACAAACTGCATCCTTCACAATATGATGAATAGATGTCATTTGCTCTGTGGATGCGTCCATTAAATTTTGGCCCTCTTTCGTTAAAGCCATAACATTTTGGGAATATTGCTGAACATCCGTACTGCTATTATTGACATCTGTTATCTTCAACGTAAATTCTGTCATTGTTGTAGCTACATCTGATGCATTACTTGCCTGCACTTCTGTGCCACTCGCGATTTCAGTGACTGTGTCGACAATTTGTTCCGTACCAGTTTTCACCTCTGTTGCTGATTGCATGAGCTCCTCACTATGCGCAGCTACATCATTAGACACGGTTTGAATTTGCTTTAATAAACGGTTCAAAATATCGGACATCGAATTAGTCGCTTCTGTAAGCCGTCCTACTTCATCTTTTGATTTCACAACAAGTGCAGGCTCACTTAAATCACCTTCAGTAATTCGTTGCATACGTTTTGTCACAGCGATGATTGGTCTAGAAATGATTCGAGCACTTAATAATGCAATCACGATAGCAATGATAACAATCACAACACCTACGATTATTCCTGTAAGCTGCTTAGTCTCGCCTGCACTGACAATGTCTGCACCAGTCGCATTAATCAATTGCTTACGATGCTCTGCTAACCCCTCAAAGCCTTCACGTATTTCCGTAGCCTTATCACTCATAGTTGCTAAATTTTTTGTTGCTTGTTCAATTTGGCCTTGGTCATAAACAGTAAATACTTCTTTTTCAACATAACTGCTCCATTCTTTAGCCATTTCCGCAAATTTGTTGAAATCACCTGTCTCTGATATTGCTAAACGTAGTTTCTCATTGTCATCAGCATGCTTGACATTATCTTCAAAAATTTTCTTATACTTTTCATCACCAGAAAGTACATACCCTCTAGCTGCTGCAATTCTTAGCCCTATCGTCTGAGCTTCCTCATAATCTGTAATTAATAATTGCATTTCTTCATCAATAATTTGTTCCGTTGCGCTGTTGCTTTGGTTGACTGCATAAAAATTGTAACCAATATATAAAACCACTACTGCTACTACAATGCTGAAGGAAAAAACGATTCTCTTACTTATTGATTTAAAATTCATTTCAAATTCTCCTTACTTTCCAAATGCAATCTAATGTGCATTGTTATAATTTGCACACCATTAGTAATTTAACACTCTCGAGCCAAGTTTGGATTGATTTGGAATTTTCCCTAGATTAAATGAAATAACTAGGTGATTTTCATGTAATTTTCAGCGGATTATTAAAGCCAAAATTTTCAGACAGACGGACTACCCCCAAAAAAACCAAACAGGACTTTTGACACACAAAAAGAACAGCCTCAAAAGTAAGCTGTTCCTTCTATTTAAATATTAATCCCAATAATTAAACATAACATCTCCGATTGTTTTACTATCAAAGCGTGAAATGTATTTCCATTCCACTTCAGATAAACTGTGCAACTCCTTATCCTGCGTCAACAATGTGTTTAGTGTATCGGCAGGAAGGCATTTACGCATCGGAAAATATTTGTGTAATGGAGATTTTGTTAAAAATCGGAATATTAACTCTTCATCAAACTTAGCAAACGCAATATAAGGCATCAGCCTATGATGAAGTATCGTCAAACGTTCATCTTCCAGTTGAATCACCGCTTGCATATAAACAAAATGAGGCTGATCAATAAATTGGATAGCTTTTGCTCGTTGTTCACTTGTAACTAAATGATAAACCATCGACTGGAAAGATCGCATATCCTGTTCAATTAGATGTCCTGCATCAAAACCTGAAATCCCTTTAGTTAATCGCAACGAATCACCCCTTTATTATTATGTCTATATGACCTTCTAGTAAAGATAGGCAGATTCCTTCAATAAGGATCTATTTTCTTGTTATTTGATAGTTTATTTCTAAAAAGGGAAGTCCGAAAATACGCATCTTGTGCACAGCCGTTAGTGTTGTTTCATCTTCTGCCTTTATCTTAAAATGCTCCTGTAAAGGTAATTGAAATAAAAAACGGTTAATGGCTAAATAAATCCCAGCATCCCCATCGTAATTACTCGTTAAATATAAAGCACCATTATCTTCATGTAAATGTAACACCCCAATCATTGTTGAGAAAGGCAGTGGAAGTGCAATATTCATATAGGTGGTTTGTCCTGTTGTATGCTTTGAATAGATTGCGACAAAGGTTGTTTGTTTGTCTATTTTACGAATCCATGCACGTGGAGCTGGACGTCCATCGCGCAGCTCATCTACTTTAACAACCATTCCTGTCATCTCAATTTGCTTACTGGAGAAGGGTAAATTCAGCTGTTGCATGAAGCGACTTAAGCCTTGATAAATCAAAGCAAACGGTTTAAACCAGCTTTTCCACTTTACAGATGCCATTAAACGATACTGATTGGTTTCTTCATAAAAATGTGGAATGATGTGTGGCAGCTTTGTCGTATCCACAAAATCACTAAGCGCATCGACTAAACCAGGGTGCGGGTCTTTTCGTTCTCGCAATTTCCCCCTAATTTGGCTAACTGGAAAATGAAATGGTTGAAATTTAGTTTCCGGAATAGCTATAGCCCAAGCCAGCACCCCTACACTACCGAAGAAAATACCATTCATAAATCCATGGAATTTTAGCATTTCTGGTATCCCTACATATCCAAATGCATATATAAACGACCATAATATCGTAATACATAGAGACCCATAGGAAATGCGTAACAGTAAACCTTGTCCACGAGGAAGTTTCGTTTTTAGAGCAAGGAAAAATAAACTGTAAATCGCAGCGATATAAAGTGTCACTGAAATAATTTCTATTATTGTAGAGAACGTTATACCAATTGCAACAAGAAGTGGGCCTGTCAATAAAATAATAACGACTGCATTGTACCATCTACTATTATGTATTCGCCCAAAAAGACCTATAGAAATAGCTAATAAACAAGCTGAGTAATGAAAATGGATGGCTGTTAACCACGTTATTAACGATGAAAAACCTGTATCGATGTTTGCGATAAAAGCAAAAAACCATAGTCCACCGATCAATATATAAATAAGTCCCACATCAATCGATATCTCCGCCATGTTTGTAAAGCCTCGTTGTAAAAATCGCTTCACACCTTGTATAGCTATAAACGCCGTATAAAGAACATAAATAAGTACGAGAACGATGGCTATCCAACCTTCAGAGCACCAATGTAGCATCGTAATCACAAGCATCATCGCGACAATAATAGCATCACCGGCTTTGTTAAAGGAAATGACCATTTTCACCATCGCAGGAACAAAGATCAGCTGTGCAACTGTGAGTAGCAACATATATCCAGGCTGCGGGCTAAACAAATAACAAACGACCGACAGCATAAGCCCTACTATTAGGACAGGACTACATAGATTGTTGCGTAAATTCACCAGCATACATCATCAGCCTCCCTATCAATGGATTATGGATGGACACATGAATCGTAAACACATTCCTTTTGTCATCAAATCCTTCCTCGACGATTACACGCCCCTCTAATATTTTTGGTATTGGACATTCCATTTTGGAAACTACAAACCGTTGGACACCAGAACGAATGATTAATCTCCCCTCCCGTGTCACTGCAAAATGTAAATCTGAATAAAAAAGAGCTGGTGATCCTAAGTAATCCTTGACTATTTTTCGGACTGGATCAATCGTCATTCTCGCATCGAAATGTCTAGTTCTGGTTGAAAAATTGAAAGTACGCTCCCATAACACTTCAAGTTCTCCACTTGGTAATACTCGACAAGTATTACAAATTGAGAATGGAACACCGTCGCCTGATTCAGGAAACAGGAATTTAGTTTTGGTAGCTATCGCATAAAAAGGACGCAGCCACTTTGTACCAGATTCAATTTTATGCATTACGCCAGTAGCATAAAAAGGCTGATCTACAGGTAACATATAACGCTTCTGCAGCATCGGATGGAGTCGAGTAAAGTCCTCTCCCAATAAAGTTTGATAAATCGTCATGTTGTTTCTCCTCGCTTTCGTTTACAGCTTTTGGCACTAGGCATATCTTTACTTAGAATCAACCCGATAATGGACAATACCCACAATGCTACATTAAGTGTTACAGGATTAAACGGAGCAGTAGCAATCGTTTTATCTGCTAGAACGGCACCCAATGTTAAAAACGGAAATAACACTATTTGCACACCAAACAATAAACGCTTTCCTCGAGGCAATAGCCAACACAGTGCAAAGATTATCTCCGCAAGTCCAATCCAGTTTACTATTTGGCTAGTGTTACTTGATCCATTCAACTGACTATAAGCCCCGCCTAGTAATTTCTCAATCATCATCACCTCAGTAGGATGTTGTACGATGATTTTCGGTACAAGACCGTGGTACAACCACACAAAACAAAAAAGCACACTAATGAGCATAGTTAAAAAGAAGCGACGATACTGAGAAAAAGGATTTTCTCCTTTTTCAAGCCATCTTTTTAAAACATCGAAACTAAGAGCTGTTGCCCAGCCCATTACGGGACGAAACACAGCATCAAATAATTTCCCTAGTTTCCCGTAGCGAACATCATAGTCATACTGGGTTAAAAATGTGAGCCCCTGGTCATTAGGAATATATCGCCAGTACCCTTTCCCCTCTGCAATTGGAGATATTTTTTGGGGTGTACCAAAATGTAACGAGGATGTTTTCGTACCATCTTTTTTATGATGCTCTCCTTTACTCTCACCCCAGCCACTAACTGCTATGCCTGGCATCACCTTCGTTTCATAGGTAAAGCGCTGAGGTTCTTCAGGAGATTTTTTATCGATATATGTAATAGAAGTAAAACGTAAATCCCATTGCTCATGCAGCTTAGGGTTTTGGGTATAATTCCAAGCCTCGTCGATAGGTGCTCGTATATCCAGCTCCACATAAATAGGCTTTTTCTTCATCTTTATTTCCTCCTTAAAACAAGCTTATTAGTTATTTTAGTTTACTTTCCATGAACTTCCATAAATCCCACTCTATTAATGTTATTATAGCAATAAATTAATCTTTAACCATAAATTGGACTTTATCTATTAAATTGGAACAACACCATAACATAGGGTTGATTCCCGTTCCTACTGAGCGCTTTCGCACAGATAAAACTTTGTTGCTGCTACGTTAGCTATACGCCTTTTGCACAGAAAACACACGCTTCGCTCCAGGGTCTTGGGCTAACACGATGTTGGTCACGAAAGCGTTATCACAGGTTTAGCCTTCTTGCCCTATCGCTAATCCCCAAGGAGTCGCCAAGAACGAAGATCAACTGATATGCATTGTATAGTCTTTAACAAAAGTAATCTCCTGTTTTCGGAAATGACCCATTAAATTCCCATAAAATAAAAAAAGTTGAATCGAAATGATAGTTTGCCAAGTCTAATAGTCGGAAGGAGGCGTTTTTCATTACTACAAAGCAAGAATCATTGGTACAGTTAGCACAAAACGGAGATGAGCAAGCTTTTTATCAGCTTATTGAGCAGGAGCAACATAAGTTATATCGAATGGCTTATGTTTATGTCCAAAATGAAAATGACGCCGTAGAAGTTTTTCAACAGACCATTATCCGTGCATATGAGGGCTTACCTAAATTAAACGACCCTCAATATTTTTCTACCTGGTTAACGCGTATTATTATAAATTGCTGTAAAACCTATCTTGCCAAGAAAAACTCGGTACAGCTTGTTGAACCACATACATTAGAGGATCTCAATAGTACTTCACCTACATATATCGAAGAAGAACTTGATCTATGGCATTCTCTCTGCGAGCTAGAGGAAAAATACAAAACGGTTTTACTATTACGTTTTTATCAAGACTACTCGGTAAAAGATATTGCAGCGATTTTACAATGTCCTGAGGGCACTGTGAAAACGCATATTCGCCGAGGCTTACAAGCTTTACGACAACAATTAAAGGGGGCATATATAGATGAATGGGTTCAATCCGTTGAAAGGAGTTATTAATGCGATTCCGATCCCCGAAGGACGTTTAACAGAAGTGTTACGCATCGAAGGGATGTCAAAAATCTTTCAACAAAAGCATCATACGGTCAATGCTTTGAAAAATATCCATTGTACGGTTTATCAAGGTGAAATGGTGGCCATTATGGGGACGAGCGGTTCTGGTAAAAGTACACTGCTCAATATGATTAGCGCCATCGATGAACCGACTGAAGGAGCGTTATTCTTATTTGGAAAGGAAGCGCATGATATTTATCAAGAGCCAAAAGCATCGAAATTCCGCAAAGAGAATATCGGCTTTATCTTCCAATCATTCCATCTGTTGAAGGATTTATCAGTTGAAGATAATATTGCGCTCCCTCTTATCCTCAATGATGTACCAAGTAAAGACATCAAAGGACGCGTACAGCAAATGATGGAAAAGCTAAATATTGCTGCCTGGGCAAATCATCGACCAAATGAGCTTTCTGGTGGTCAAAAGCAACGAGTAGCCATAGCCCGCGCTATTATTGCAAACCCACCAATATTGCTGGCAGATGAGCCGACTGGTGCATTGGATGTGAATACGACTGATGAAATTTTAGGGCTGTTAGTAGACTTGCAAAAAACTATGAATCAAACCATGTTACTCGTGACACATGACCCTTATGTTGCGACTTATGCAAATCGTGTATTATTTTTCCATGATGGTGCCATTGTGGATTCCTATCAAAATACGCAAACAGCGGAGGATTTAGATTGTATTTTAGCGAAGTTCAAGCTGATTACTAGAGGTGATGTGTAATGTTTACGATGCGTACCATTGCTCTGAAGCTATTTCGTGCAGCATGGGCCAATGTATTAACGAGTATTAGTATTATTACCATTTCCATTTGCCTTGTCATGACAATGAGTGTTTACATATGGAATGCCCATAGTCAAATGAAAGAAGACATACAAGCATTATATGGCGAAATGGATTTAATGGTCGGCTATAACCCCGATCAAAATAGGCTGTTAACTTCACAGCAAATCGAAAATTTCGAAGCAATGCCTGGTGTTACAAAAGTTTCGAGTGTGTCACTAGCTCAAACTAATGTTGAAAATGAGAAAAATACATCATTTTATACAGTTGGTGTGGAAAACGACGACTTAGTGAAAAGCCGCTATCATTTTAATGTCGATCTTGGCCCTAACGAAGTTGTGATTACTGAAAATGTGGCACGTCTTTTCCACAAAGAGGTCGGTGATACGCTAAACGTTACTTTCAATAAAACGATTGGAGATACTGTTGAAGCAAATACAGGTAGCTTTACGATACAAGAAATCCTTTCACCCCTTAAAGGCACAGATAGTCCTAATTTTATCCTTATGCAAAATGATGAGTTGAAAACTTGGATGAATAATAGTAATGCACAAACGGCCGGTATGTTTGCACTCATTAAAACGGAAGATAATATGGCTACCTCAGTTGGTACAGATTTGAAACAACTTGATGAAACATTACGTGTAGATGTCATGAGTGACTATGATGAATTTAAGAGAAATTTACAAGCATTAATCATTTTTATGGTTGTACTTTCATTCTTTATATTACTTATTTCAAGTGTTTTACTGCTATCAACGTTCCAGCTATTATTTTACAAAATTAAAGAACAGCTTATGGTATTTCGTGCACTTGGCGCCTCTACCAAGCAAGTAGGACGCATTGTACAATTGCAATTATCTACAATCATTGGCGTTGGCGTATTTCTTGGGACAGCGGTCAGTTTATTGATAATAAAAAGTTGGTTACCACAGCTCATTAGTTTGATGAAAATGCCAGATGCAAAAACTGATTTACCGATGATCTTTGTATTGGCGATTGCTATTGTAAGTTTTTTATTGCTCCAGCTAATCACACAGTGGCAAGTTCATAAAAGCTCAAGTCTATTACCTTTACAAATCGCAACAGAGAATGAAAATTTAAGTTTACGATGGACAAAATGGAAATCGATTATTGTGAGTGGCGTTGCGTTCATATCCCTATTCTTGTTTTTAAATGCTTATAAAATCGGAAAAAATAGTGGACAAGGTGCACTTATGATTTTAATAGGCACATTACTCGTCAGTGGAATCTTCCTTTATCTGATGCCATACCTCTTTACAGCATTATTTAAATTTTCATTGAAGCCTATTCGTACTGTGCTCGGCAAAGAAGCATACTTAGCGTGTCAGCAGCTTATGCCACAAGTACGAAGAAATATGCCGATTATACTTAGCATTATCGGCTTAATGGTCATTTTAATTTTCGGCAGCTCTTTATTTAAATCAGTTCAGCAAAGCTCCTATGAGTATATTAACTCTCAATATGAAACATCGATTAAAATTGATAATGAATTAAATGACCCAACCATTACACCGGATCTAATAAAAGAAATTGAGGCATTGCCGAGTGTGGCCTATGCCTATGCACGAAGTGAAGCACCTTGGATAACGATTGAAGGCGAAAATGGCTGGGAAGAAGGTAGTAACTTCGAGGCCATTGATGTTGAAAAATACGTCCAATTAAAAAAGATTGATGCTGTTAAAGGAGATTTGAAAAATGGAGTGATCATTACAGAAAGATTTGCTAGAAAACATCAATTAGCAGTTGGTGATCGTATAATGGCAGGGACATTTGATGAAACACTTCAACAAAATGTGCCAATTGGTGAATTACTAGTAATTGATGTAGCTCTTGATTCTTATAATAAATATATAGATTTATTTGTGGATTGGTCCTCTTTTATAGTATCTTCTGATTCAACTATCATTACAAACATAATGGTGGAAGCAGATAATACAAAGCAGGCATTAGCCGATCTCTCATACTTACAAGAACGTTGGCCAGCTTTAAAAATTACTGATAAAGAGACATTTATTAAGCAAAACGATGAAATGACCTTCCAGCGCTGGAGCCTTTTTGTTGGAGTCTTTGTTATTTTAATTTCTGCAACTTGTCTCGGCGTATTGCAAACACTGCTTCACTCCATTTACTCAAAACGTGCCGATTATGCAATTCAGCGCCTTATAGGTCTTTCACCGCGAGGATTAATCAAGCTGATTTTGACGCAAGTGTTATCCTTTGTACTTTATGGACTGGCTGTTGGGACATTTCTCGGACTTCTAGTTACAAAATTACTGTTCACGATTGACGGAGGATCTTATGACTTCGTTACATTAGGTGTTACGAGTATCGTCTTTTTAGGCGCGACACTTATTGTCTTTACGCTACAAGGTTACTGGATAAGTCGTAGAAAATTAGCGAATGAAATGCTAGATATTTAAATGAAAGTAGACTCTCTTAAGTAGCAGAGGGTCTGCTTTTCATTTATCGCTTAAATTTTCAGTTTATCGCCCTATTTTTCGGATTTATCGCCCAACTAAACAGAGTTTTATTAAAAATAGCTTTCTAAGAAATAAGCTATTTTTTATGCTAATCCGACTATGAATATGTGAACTTTTGTACTTAAACTAAACGAACGTAGCAGATTAGTATAAAAGATGTTCGCTTCTTGTGTAAGATTATGTAAAATATATGTAGACTAATACAATTTTACTTATAAAACTAACTAAGCTAATAGAATAGTTATTAGGAGGAGATACCGTTGAATCAGGCTGTGGAAGCTTTTCTGAATAAGGTATGGAAGGAAATCACTACACTTTACGAACAAGAAAGCAAAAGAATCAATGAGTTTAAGGATCAAAGAACGTTGCAAGCTGGAGTGCACAACTACCTCCGGGTGGCGTGGAGAAAAGGCAAGTTTACCTGGACTAAGGGGAAAATTTATATCGATTTCTCCAAATTATTATCCAGCTCGAACAAATTTGGAGCGGATACTTACATCATGGAGTTGACCGATGAACTTCTGACTGAGGAGTTCTTTCCTACCTTGTGCGGGCTTGTAGACGACCTGTTCCGCTCGGAAAAACTGGGGCCCGATTTCTTTGATTACAAGTTTGAAGTTGTGTTTGAGTTTGAGTGGGAGAATTCGAAATTAACCCTTAACAAACAGCTATATAATGTGCCCAAGTTGATTCAACTCCAAAAGAGGCTGGATCATTTTATTCAAACAATGATTCTGTCTGATCTACCTGTGTTACCTGTAGAGATTGACATTTTCTTTTTCGCCAAGCATTTGGTCAATCCTGATTTGATGAAACAGGAAGTGGAAGTAATTGATCTGTTAATTCGTCGTCTCTCCGACAAGTTAGATAACGACCAGGAGCTCAAAAATGATTGGATCAGTCGGTATACTTATACGTTTAAAAAATGGGCGCTGGATTACTTTTTACTGCAGCATTTTACCCGATCCGGTCATTATGGAATGATTTGGACTTTGAAAGAGGATCATCCTTCCGTAGATATCGGAGAGATGGATTTCTTTCTTTATGCAGCATTGCAGATTGGCTTCACTGAGCCAGATATTCGGCAAAAGTATATGGAACTAGCAGTCCAATTGGGTTCCAAGGAGGCTGCTATTTATTTAAAAGAAGGCAGTGGAAAATTTGCTCGTACATATCGTGGAGAGCTGATAGAAGGCAGAAACAACGATATTACACAAACGATTGAAATTCGAATTCTCTCCGAAGAAGAACTTGCTTATAAAGAAGCGTTGGATTATATTATCAATCTTTTGAAACAAGAGTTTCCTAAAAGTTATCAACTAAAGTTAGAGAGTAGCCAAAAGAACTTCCTTCCCGTGGAGGAACTGGCGAAGTCCGAGCTACATCAGTTTTTTGCAAATGCACTTAGCTACCCTAATTTGTTCCCGAAGATTGCAGAATATGTAGATATAGCTATGGAAGAGTTCGCGTGGTACGGGGACGTGGAGCCAAGCGAGGAATCGGTCATGCCGGGCACTTATGCAGTATTGGGCCTTGGCTTGTACAGCGAAGCTTATTTTCCGCTAGTGTGCCGCTATATGGAACTGGTAGATACAGAGCATCAGTCAGCGCAGGATGGTTATGCAGAGGCGTTTATTGATGCGCATGGCGTAAAAGTAGAGCTTATGCCAGTGATTGTATCCATTTTACAGGGAGGAATTGATGAAGGCACGTTGGTCACCAATTTAACCATCGACACTCCTGAGCTAGCCGAGGCGCTATTCAAGGCGCTAAAAGGCAAAGAGATTTATGAAAGCGAAATGGTACTGCACCGGATTTTTGGGAGCATAGAGGAACTTGAAGAGGCAGCCCGAGAGGCACAACCGCCATTAAAAGAAGGATTGGAGCAGCTGATGGCCCTTCAAATCGAAATGACCTGATAGCTTTATCTTCTAATAAATTAAAAAGAGCATGTTTTGGAAATAATAACCAAGATATGCTCTTTAGTTTTGTTCTCAAATTATTAAAAGATTTATCGTTTAACTATTTCAGTTTATCGGACACTTTTTCAAATATATCGACATCTTACGCTCCTACAAACAGCACTGCCTGTCCAATCGCAATAAAAAAGGCTTCATGCTGTATCGGGCTGTTGTCTTCGATTTGCAGAGTAATCTCAAAATGGGTTTCACAAAAGACAGCATGCCAGCGTGCTATCGGTTGTTCCTCTAACGAAAATACGGACCAGTCCTCCATTTCCTTGTTGAGTTTTATAGTTTGGACATCATCCGTGATAATTAAGTCAGGAATCATAATTTGCCAACCATCATAGGCAATCATGTACTCTTTGCCTGTGACGAAATCCTTCCCTTTAAAATGCACTCGACCCCGACGCGACACCTTCTTACATGTGAAAAGAGGCTGACCAGTGACATCACTGACATCAAAACGTACAAAATAGCGATAGTCCATTGTGCGGTCAAATGCCTTTTTCAGGCCATTCGAATAAACACGTTGGACATTCGACGATACTTCCCCCGCTTCATTTAAAATGGCTACTGCCTCTGTTGACTCAATGGCCGCTGGTTGTTTGTATGTATAAATCTTCAATCCGTTCGCTCCTTCATTCAGTTGCTTTCTATAAACTAACATAAAATAAGCGCCAAATACAAAGGTTGTATTTGACGCCTGAATGTTTATTTATTTTGCTTAGGTAATTCTACTGTGAATGGTTGGAACTTCACTTCTTTTACACATGGTTTATTAAATGGAATTTTAGTTTCTACGCCAGCAATATCAACATGTACACCGCCTCCACCTGAAGGAATCACTAAATATGGTGTAATCATTAATTTTTGAACATTGCTTGAAATCGGGTCAAAGGACTTGGTACTGCTAAAGTTCCATTCACCATTATCGAAATGACCTTCTCCTCCACCAGAATGCGAAGTAATCTCCTTGCCATGTTCATCTGTAATACGGAATTCTATAAACGATGCACCTATATGTGGATTATCAATTGTGCCCTTTTCAGAAGCTTTATAATCAAGAGCTATACCTGTTGGACTTAATGAAATTTTGGACACATCCAGTTGAATGCCCTCTGCTTGTTGCTGATGATTAACTGGCACATCAATAGTATTCGTAATCTTTTTAACAGGAACTGAAAATTCCCATTTTTCCCCTTCTTTCCCTTCTAACGTTAAGCCCATTTCAAAGGAATCCGGCATGTCTTCCTTCACTTCAAATCTTGCGATGCCTGTACGGACTGTTGAACTTAAAACTTTTTCACCATAGCCACCAGAACTTACTTTAGGGTTTTTACCATTAATAGTAAAGTTCGGTCCTGCCCCTAAGTAATAATCACCTAATTTCTTTTCAGAATCAATTGTAAGTCCTACCGTAATATTTGACGCGTCATAAAGTACTTCATCTATTGTTACGGAAATACCGTTAATTGTATGTTTTTCTCCAATAGTGCTTGTTAGCCCTTGTTCACTTGCTTGTTTTAGTCCAAGGTAACCAGAGTTACTGAATACCGACCCGACAATCGGTAGCTGTGACAATGTGCTTGCGAAAGTTGGAGATACATACGCTGCAGAACCTACCATAATACTAAATGCGGCTGCCGCACTTGCTACATATAATAATGGTTTACGTTTACTTTTTCTTTTAATTTGTACAGGTTTTTGAGTCATATTTTTTTGCTCCTCTGCTTGTTTTATTCCATTGGCAATCGCTGTTCGTACCTCATCTCTTGGGAATTCTGGAAGGGTACTGTTTTCATTAAATGGCTTTTTCATTAAACGTTGCACTCCTTTCTAATTCTCGTTTTAATTGTTTTTTTCCACGATGCAAATACGTTTTAATCGTGCTAACCGGCTTTTCCATTACTTCTGAAATTTCTTTAATTGGTAAATCATGATAATAAAATAAAATGATGGCCATTTGCTGAGAGTGATTCAAAAGCTGTATAGCATCCGATAAATCGATTGGATTCGCCAGAACATTTTCTTGCTCCCGTAAACGATTTAATAATTCATTTTCTTCATAAGGAATGATTTTTTGCCCTTTTTTTAGCAAACGATAGCATTCATGTATTAAAATCCGAAACAGCCATGTGGAGAAAAATTCTGGATGCTTTAGTTGATGCACGGTTAGATAGGCTTTACATGCTGCTTCTTGAATAGCATCCAGTGCATCCTCTTTTTGGCCAACATAAGAAAGCGCAGTATAAAATAATTTTTCTTCCTCTAGAATGAGTAGCTGCTCAAACGCTTCCTTATTCCCTGCAATAGCCTGTTTGACGATCGATAAGTCATGTTCCACGCTGTCTCCCCCTTTCAATACTTAGAGTAATTAACTCTATCAAAAGGTTTCACTTTGATAAAATTCTTTTTACAAATAGATAAAAGTGGCTCTGCTTTAAATATTGGGGTGACGTTCAAACCGTCATTCCTGCACTTTTATCGTGCATTTTATTCGTTCTATCCATGACTTTGACTCTTCTTTCCACGGCTTTGGCTCTTCTATCCACGTTTTTGGCTCTTCTATCCACGTTTGGCTCACTATCCACTACTTCGGCTCTTCTTTCCACGATTTTGATCGTTCTAGCGACGACTTTGGCTCTTCTTTCCACGTTTGGCTCTCTATCCACGTCTTTGACTCTTCTATCCACGGCTTTGGCTTTTCTATCCATGACTTTGACTCTTCTATCCACGTTTTTGGCTCTTCTATCCACGTTTGGCTCTCTATCAACGACTTTGACTCTTCTATCTACGTTTTTGATCGTTCTATCCACGTCTTTGGCTCTTCTATCCACGTTTGGCTCTCTATCCACGTCTTTGGCTCTTCTATCCACGTTTGGCTCTCTATCCACGTCTTTGGCTCTTCTATCCACGTTTTTGATCGTTCTATCCACGTTTTCGGCTCTTCTATCCGCTACTTTGCTCATTCTATCCGTCACCTATGTTTCTACAAAAAAAAGTAGACTACTTCACTTAAAGTAGCCTACTAATTTTTTCATTATTTATCCAATTTGAAAGTAATGTCGCCTACTCCGATTTCGGAATTGACCTCTATTTTTACATCTGCTTTGTCATACGCTTCGTTTACATAAACCCCCTCTCCTTTAGAAATGAGGCCTTCAATATTTGATGTGCCGATGCCTTTTTCTGTCGTAAGCTTTACCCCAACCTTTGACGGTAAAGTGACAGTAGTGTTCCCAACACCTGTTTCAATATTCGTTTCGAAGCTTTTTTTCCAATCGCCACCTAAATTCACTTTGAGTTCGCCAACACCCGTGTTAATATCTAATTTTTCCAGCTGCAATCCTTGTAAATCTAGTTCTGTATCAGACGCGCCCGTTTCGACTGAGAGATCCATTGGAATATCTTCATTCAGTTTAATATCCCATATATTTTTTATTTTCCCAAAACGCACGCTAGTTGAACCTTTATGATCAATCGATATTTTTCCTATCTTGCCACGTAAGTCATATTTTACTTTTGGAGCAAGTTTATCAATATTGTATTGAGCAGTACCTTCAACCCAATCCTTAGCACCTTTTTCTACTGTTATTTCCCCAATTCCAAGTTGTAATTCAACATCTAACTTTTCTGCTTTATCCTTTTCGACTAAAATCGTTTCATCTTTGGTTTTACCTGGCATGACTGAGTTGCACCCCGATAACGCAATTAATGAGGCACCTATTACCAAACCAAGTCCCATAAATTTTTTCAATGTAATTTCCTCCCGCTATATAATATTCCAATAAATTCATTATATAGGAATTTTCATTTATAAAAACGACCCTCCGCTTTAAAATCTTCTAAGACCTAAGACGTAGTGAGCACTCCTTCCATGGATATGTCAAAAATGAACCCCGTATGAAAGCATCATATTCATACGGGGTAGCAGTTAATAGGTGAAAATACGTGAATCTTTATAAAGAATAGAAATATTTCCTTCATGATCCAATGCATGTATCAGCAATTGAGAAGTAGCTATTTCTGATTTTAGAGGCACTGATATTAATTGCGCATCATTCGAATCAACTGCTTTCTCAATACGCTCGGTCCCAGTGTCTATTATTAATTTTTCAATATTATGATTGTTAAGTAATGGAATAACAAGATTGTGGATGTCTTTTAAATAAACAGAAACCATGGTATCTACTTCGCTCTGTATATACTGATCCAATGCATAGCCTTTTCCATCATGCTTGAAAATTGCAATACCTCTAAAGCGATTCTCCGAAAAATAACCAATTCTATACTGTTGTATCGTTATTGTACCATTCATTTTAACAGTATCTGGATGAAACGGTCCCAGTACAGTATTTCGAATGTCCGCTTCATTCTGTACGTAAACGCGATAGCCAATTCGTTCAGACATATTCCCTAAAATGGCAATAATAATGACGATACATAGTAGTACGCGCCAAAACCATTTTTTCATAAATGCTAATATCGCAAAAATAAATAAGAACACAGAACTCACTAATCCTACTACCATCCATGGTCGTGTTAAGACGCTATAGTCTTTCACCCTTCCAGACTTTTCTGGATAGAAATTGGAATCGATAACCGTCGAAGTCGTTGATTGGATATCATGTTGGAATAGCATCATCTTTAAGCCAATGATCAGACAAGCTGATACGACTACTGTTAGGATAATTGGCATTAATGGTGTTCGCTTCTTCGTTTTTTGATTGATTTTTTTAAATGTTTTCACGTGACTTTCATGAGAGAATTTGCCTTCCTTATACATTTCGTTGATGGCATTACGAATCTGATCCATATTCGAACCCCTCCTCCAATAGCGTGATGCCAACCATTTGACGCGCTCTCCTTAATCGTGTTTTGACCGTATTTTCTGGTAACTTTAGCAGTTCTGCAACGTCCTTTAAGGAAAACTCGGCAAAGTGAAATAGTAGTAATACATCTTTGTATTTCGTCGGGAGTTTCTCAATCGATGCCACTAGCAATGCATCCGTCTCTCCCATCAATACTTCTTTTTCAGGATTATTGGAAAGGCTCTTTAATTTGCTCCAATAATCAATGACTTGTATTTTTTTATAACGCCAGCTTGAAAGATAACTATGACAATTGTTAATCGCAATTCGATATAAATATGTTTTGATGGAAGCTTCTTCACGGAATTGCTCCATTTTCTCATAATATTTAACAAAGGTATCTTGTACTAAATCTTCAGCCACTGCCCAATCTTGTACATATGTAAAGCATACGCGTAATAAATAATCCCCGTACATTGTCATGGCTCTAGATAAGTGAGCGTCCTTTTGTTCTTTTAACATTTTGCTCGCCCCCACAAAAGCATTTACAGTTAGACTGATGAACAATAAAAAAGTTTCATGAAAAATGAAAATTTCCATGAAACATACAAGTTAACAGATTTCATTTCCCTCCACTAAAACTTTTAAGCTTGCGAGAGAAGCCCCGTAGCCGCTCGTATTAAAAGTGACCGTGGTGCCATTTTTTTCTTCCTGTAAAAATATAGCGATCAGCGTTTCTTCTACACCTAAGTAAAAAGAAAACTCTCGATTTGGCGTTACATTTTTAATCGTTAACACCATCGGTAATTTTTCTGCAAGCTGATTTTGTTCATTCGGCATTATCGAGAAAATCATCTCTTCTCCTGCCTCTAATTTGGGAATTTCCCAAGTTGAATCTGGGGCGTACCATTGCGTCAGTAGCTGTTCCTCTGTGACAGCCTGCCAAACTGTAGCAATACTTGCATCAATCCAAATCGAACTTTTTTCTGGATCCATCATCGCATTCCTCCGTTTGTTGAATTCATTCCTTTTTCCATCATTTTATCCTATTATAGGAATCAGCAACAGTTACAACTTTAATTCTCGCAACAATCCAAAATAAAAAGCGTGTTTTGACAATTGCTTGATCAAAACACACTCTTTAAGGATTTTTCTTATGTTCTACGCATATAAGCACGAACTGTCAGTGGTGCAAAAATGATGACAACAATTGCCGCTCCAATAAGTGAAGCTGACAAATCCCAACCTATAGTTCCTGAATTTGCAAGTTCTCTAACGGCTGTGACGAGATGTGAAATTGGATTAAATTTCACAAACCACTGCAGGAAATTTGGCAAAGTCTCTGCTGGTACAAAAGCGTTAGAAAGAAATGTCAGTGGAAACAGAACGAGCATGGAAATTCCCTGTACACTCGAAGCTGTACGTGCAATGACACCAAAGAAGGCAAAAATCCAGCTAATAGCCCAGGCACAGACAATAACTAAAAGCCCCGCAAGTACAACGTAACCAAATCCACCTTCTGGTCGATACCCCATGATATATCCCATAGTAAAAGTAAGTACAGTTGCAATTGTATAACGAATTGTATCCGCCAATAGGGCCCCTGCCAGTGGAGCAATGCGGGCAATCGGTAGTGATTTAAATCGATCAAACACCCCTTTATCCATATCTTCCCGCAATTGGACTCCTGTAACGATTGAGGTAGTGATGACCGTTTGCACGAGAATTCCTGGAATGATGACTGGCAAATAGTTTTGCACATTGCCCGAAATGGCTCCCCCAAAAATATAGGTGAACATGAGGGTGAAAATAATCGGCTGAAGCGTTACGTCAAATAATTGCTCAGGTGTACGTCGAATTTTTAATACGCCTCGATAGGCCATCGTTAACGAATTTCTTAAAGATTGATTGAAGCTCGGCTTCTTTAGCAATTGACTTTTCATACTCTTTCCCCCTCTACTTGCTCAGAGCCTTTGAGTTCTTGGGGAACATTCTCATCGGTAATTGTCAAAAACACTTCATCTAAGGTCGGTTTTTGTACGCTGAACTCATCAAGTTGTATTCCTTTTTGACGAAGGGCGATCAGTAAATCCGTCACTGCGTCAACATTTGCCATCGGGGCCGTAATCTTCCCGATGTCCTGTGTAACTGTAGTTTTTACGTCGAGTATTTGTTCTACGGTTTCACGAGCAACTATGATCTCCTGAGGATTTTGAATGTTCAAATGTAAAGATGATGTACCTACAGATGCCTTTAGCTCATCGACCGTTCCCTCCGCAACAACTCGACCATGATCAATAACGGCAAGTCGATCTGCTAGCTCATCAACCTCTTGCAAATACTGTGTCGTTAATAGGACGGTTGATCCTGTATCTACTAATCGGCGGATTGTGTCCCACATTTGATTGCGTGTTCGAGGGTCTAACCCTGTAGTCGGCTCATCTAAGAAAATCAATGGTGGCTGTGCGATAAGACTTGCAGCCAAGTCCAAGCGACGTCGCATACCACCAGAGAAATTTTTCAAAGGACGTTTGGCAGCTTCTGATAAACCGAACTCTTCCAGTAATTCAGCTGCTTTATTTCGAGCCTCTGTACGTCCCAATCCTAGCAAACGAGAGAAGATTATCAAATTTTCCGTTGCACTAAGTGACTCGTCAACCGAAGCATACTGACCAGTGACTCCAATTAATTGACGGACAATGTGAGGCTCTTTCACTATGTCATAACCGAATATTCGTGCCGACCCCGCATCTGCTCGTAGAAGGGTTGCGAGCATTCTGATCGTAGTAGTCTTTCCCGCTCCGTTAGGGCCAAGTACACCATAGATAGTGCCAGCACGTACGTTTAGATCGACATCATCAACAGCACGATTTTCTCCAAAATGTTTGATGAGACCATGTGCTTCAATGGCCCATTCACTATTCCCTATCGTGCTTTCCATTCTATTCATTGTATTTCCTCCTTCGCTTATTTCCATCATTTCATTTTTCTTGAAACAGATGAAAATCACTTTTCTAAGTTTTTTATAGATGTTGTCTATAAACGGATAATACAACAAATATATGAACTGAATGTGAACCGAATTTGGGTTTATTTTTGCTACGATACTACAGCGTTTTTGTTTTGGGTCACTCTATATAAATTCATTGCACCGAGAGCGACAAATATGGCTACAATGTCCAGCGCCAATTGATAACTTGCAAAAAAAGTTACCATGAATCCAAATAACGAAGGGGCGATCACAATAAATAACTGATTCAACGTCAAGGCTGCACTTACAGTTAGACCAACATATTGTGGATTCGATTGCTCTGTTACACAAGCGATAAACAGTGAATACCAGCCAAGTGCTACGAAGCCTAATAAGAAACAACCTAATAGCATCAACATTTTTGCATGTAGCATAAGCGGCAATATGACGATAAGAATAACTGCACTAGCCATTACGATCATTAATAAAAATTCCCGCTTCTGCGCAAAAAATTGATCACTAATCCACGCAATTGCTACCCTTCCAATCATTCCACCGATTAATACAACGCTTAAATATTGCCCCGCCTCTGTTAAGGAATAACCTCCTTCTTGATGTAAATAACTCATGAAATGAGCAACAAGTATCATTTGTAACGTCATCATCACAATCCCAACAATATAGATTGGATATAAATCTTTATTATTTTTAATAGCTTCTAGCTTCTCTTTAAAAGTGACAGAGGTTGTAGCTACTGCTTCGCGATTTTTAGGCTCCTGATAAATCAGTAAAAAAAGCAATCCACCAGCAATAGCCACCAATCCTTGTACAAGATGTACCGATATTAGGCTATGATGATAGTACATATATGTGAGAATGGCTGACGCTAAAGCTCCACCGATAGGAATGCCTGTTTGTCGAATGCCAATCGCTAGTCCGCGATGTTTGTCTGGAAACCATTTCACAATTGCGGTGCTGCCCCCTGTTTGTGCACTTCCGTACCATACGCCCACGATTAATAATAAAAATAACAACACTGCATAATTATTGACCAACATGAGAAGTAAAGCTGAGAACCCTAATAAAATAGAGCCCCATCCGATAATTTGTTTTTCTCCTCTTTTATCCATTAAATAGCCGAACAGCATCATCGAAAAAATTGGCCCAATATTAACAGCAGAAACGATAAAACCTGTTTGAAACGATGATAAATCCCATTCAATTTGATAAAATGTAGCAATTGGCCCCATGCCGTACGTCACAAAAGTTGCCGCAGTTTGGGACAGTGTCGCTACTAATACGATGATCCATTTATAATATGTATTCATAAAAATTCCTCCAATGCTGTTTCACTGATTCATTAACTTTACGTATTTGAGTTTACGCTTGCTCAATGAATGCGTAAAATGGAGGAAAGTGATAGTAGCTATCAAAAAATTTTATAGGTGTGTGACATACAACATGAACATAGAAGAAATAGCATTAAAAATCGAAATTTTAGAGAGGCAAAATCTTAGTAAATCCGCTGAAATCACAAATTATACGCAATCTGCCTTAACCTCTAAAGTGAAGAAAATGGAGGGAGAGATTGGTCAGGAGGTGTTTAAGCGTACACCGCAGGGCTTGAAGATTACAAATGTAGGGACACAATATTTAAAATTTCTAAAGCTTATTACACAGGAGTACGATGAATTTTTACAAGAGATTGGTTTGACACAAACGAAGTCGAAAATTACCCTTGGCACTTCTCATACAACGATTAAAATTTATGGCGCATCCATTATGAATGCCTTGCAGACAAATAATATTCCTTTAGATGTCGATTTCACTGTGGAGTCTAGCACTTCCTTAAATGAAAAAATACATAATGCCGAAATGGATTGTGCACTGACGAGTAATCCTATTAAACACTACCCTGATGTAAATTATGACTTGATTGCAACAGAAACATTTGAAGTCATTTCGAACAATTCTTATATTATTGATTTTGAGAAACGTTCACCTGTCACACTCCTTGTGTTAAGTAGAGGCTGTATGTATACACGGGCGATGGCAGAGTGGTTAAAAAAGAATGAAGTTCCATTTACGATGAAAGAAATAAAATCGGTCAGTAGTATCCTTGATTTCCTACAAATTGACAATACGATTGCTGTATTAAATACAAAACTAATTGACCTTTATAACTACTCCAACATTCACTATTACGATTTGCCGCAGTTAAATAAAGTGATCGAGACTGTCTTTATTTACAAGAAGAACGAAAGTCAACAATCTTCTATTTTTCAATTAAAACATGTGATTAAATCATTGTTGCTGGAAGACCCTATCGAACGAAGCTAGTTCGATAGGGCCTTCTAGTGATTTATCGGAACAATTTTTAAATTTATCGCCTAACTTTTTTATTTATCTACCAACTTTTTTAATTTATCTACCAACTTTTTTAATTTATCTACCAACTCTTAAAATTTATCAACCAACTTTTTTAATTTATCACCCAACTTTAATTTATCACCTAACTTTTTAAATTTATCTACCAACTTTTTTTTATCTACCAACTTTTTTAATTTATCACCTAACTTTTAAAATTCATCACCCAACTTAACTTTTTATCGCTCAACTTAAAGTCAAAGAACCGCTAATCCCTGAGAGCCAAAATAAGGGAGTTGAGTCCATGCAGCGACCTGCAATCTAATTAGACTTCCATCTTCTTGGATCGCAAATACGGAGACTGTTCCCTGATTTCCGTTCAGGGTGTAAAAATGCCGCCCATCTTTACTCACTCCAACATCCATCGGTAGTCCTGGAGCTGTACCTTGCGGTGTACTAGTAATATGCCCTGCCACTGACAGTTCACCATTGGGATCGATTCGGTAGGTGGAAATAGTGCCACTTAAAGTATTTGTTATGAATGCAAAACGTTCATCTCTAGTTGTGATTACCCAGCATGCGGTTTTATATCCGTTTGGTACAGAGCCACTGATCACTTGGAGAATCCCGTCGTTGCTCATTGAATAGGATGACAGGGCATTTGAACTCGCTTCAGTAACTAAGAGGATTCCAGAGGATAGAAAATAGGCACCCAATGGACCGTCACCATAAGAATCATTAACGATTGGTTCTGAAACTGTACCATTTTGATTTACGTTGAAAACGCTAAGACGGTTTGTAGTATACTCGGTTACAAGGAGCTTACTGCCATCACGTGTGAAAAGAACCTGAGCAGGCTCGGCATTGAAAGTGCTGAGAGAACGTGAGGAGCCAGCAATAGGAGTAAGGCGTCCATGTTCTTCTATGCGAAAACCCATGATGTTAGATGCAAAATTGTTTGTGCCATACCCTACATTGGCAACATAGATAAAATCACCAAACACATCTACACTATTTGGCTGAGCACCTCCCGATGGCTTTACGTCCACTAGAACAGGTACACCGCTGTCACTAATGATAAAACTGCTGATACTATGGCTGCCTGCGTTCACTGCGAGAAGAAAACGACCATCATGGGATAAGGTTAATGCTCCTTGTGACGTCAGAGGATCGACACCATTGTTTGGGGTTGCCGCTGAGACTTTCCTTATGCCAGTACCTCTACCATTAGTTGGATAGGCACCCACAAAGGCGAGCATTCCATTTGTGTCCCTGTAAAAGGCAATGACTTGATTCATGACTTCATTATTCGTCATCATGTAAACCATACTTACACTTGCAGGGGAATTTTTGTTCATATAAACTTTCCTCCTTTTATAGCTTTATATGGTTCTTTAACGGTTTCAATTCCCTGTTTTTTATTTAAAAACATCAACTAACTTTTTTCGACGTAATAAAAAACAACGGCAAAATGAAAAAGCCGTTGTTTTTATGTTGAAATAGAAAAACAAAATGATGTCCCTTCTTCGGTTGAATGAAGTGAATAGCTTACTTGAAGAATTCTAGCGATGTCATCAATGATCTTCAAACCTAGACCCCCACTTAAACGATTTTGTTCAAAGCCAATACCGTTATCAATCATGAAAATCATACTATCTGTTATTGTTATCTCAAGCTTCGTAGCATTGGAATGTTTCAATGTATTTTGGAACACATTATCGAACATTCGTTGAAGCCATAGCTCATTACTAGTCCATGCTAAATGAGTATCCTCTGGATGATAGATTAATTCAATGTTATGCATTCTATATAAATAGCTCCATTTTTTTATCATCGTTTCTAACAGTATCGCGAGTTGTACTTGTTCCGTCACTATATAAGAATTCTCAATATCGTCTAAGGACTGCAAATTAAATTCATTCGTTAAGCTAGCGATATACTGTATTTGCTCATTCAAGGATTCTACCAATTTTGGTTGTTCCTTATAGTAATCTTCTAGATAAAATAATTGTAAACGGAGCGCTGTTAATGGTGTATTAATGTCGTGCCTCAGCTTTTGTAGTAGCTCTTTTTGTTGCTCTTGCTGTTGTTTAAGCTCTAATTCCCGATAAGTAGTTCGCTCAATTAGTATATTCACCGACTGAATTAGCTGTCCAATTTCATCCTCACTGCCAGCCTCTAATGTACTCGGTGTACTTTCATTACTCGCTAAGTCACGAATCGTTTTGTTTAGCATATTAATTTTCGCTAGTAATGAATTGATCGATTTCGAAAATAAAAATGCTAGCAAACATAAGGATAGGAAGAACACAATCAGCATCGTTGGATAGGCGAAAGATTCATGGAATGGAGTGCCTTTATTTCTAGTTTTAAAAGCAAATTCGTAAATAATAGACATCGACACACTAATCCCTAACAAGACGATTGGAACACTAACTATAGCAGTAAATAATAATAATCGATATTTTGTTTTTAATGTCATTTCTTTATGTAGGTATTTAATCGATACCCTTCTCCGTAAATATTTTGTAGGATGGTACCTGATGAATCATTCATTTTCGTTCTAATCTTTTTGATGTGAACATTGATGATATTTTGATTTCGATCTTCAAGTGGCCATAAATAGTCAAAAAAGTGATCCTTCGTTAACACCCTATCCTTGTTGTCAAATAAATAAAAGAAGATTTTACGTTCGATTGCTGTTAATGAAATTTCATCATGTATATTATTTTTAAATAATTTACGATGTTCGGTATCAATTAATAGATGCTGGATTTGCGTAAATGTTCCATATTGCTGCTCTAGCATTTTCTGCATTCTTAAAAGGAGCTCTCTCGGATCAAATGGTTTTGTCATATAATCTTCACCAACTGTTAACCCTTGAAGCTTGCTCTCTATATCGTTACGAGCCGAAAGAAAAATAATGGGGATATTTAAGCCTAAGCTTTTAATGTTCTTTGTTAGCTGATAGCCATCCTCCCCTGGAAGCATAATGTCCATTATGACTAAATCGATTTGATGGATAAGATTCATAATTTCTCGTCCATCAGTTTTCCATACAACGTCGTAACCTTCACGTTGTAGTATTTTTTGCATCAAATCGCCAATCATTTGGTCGTCTTCTACTATTAAAATTGTAAATCCTTTCATTACCTCGACCTTTCTTTGTTGCCAACTTTTGTCTTCATAAATTCTATCGCAAGATTATAAATTTCATCAGGTTTATATAAATAAATACTATGAGTACCACTTATTTCTTTCACTTCCGCTATATTAATTTGATCGGCAAATTCAGCATATTTCTGGCGATGGTACTTCGTAAATTCCAAATCTTTATTTTGTTCAGCAATGGCATCTATTAATAATATCGGAGTGTCTTTTGGTTTCGGAAGCTCTTCTGATTTTAAACTATTTTCATACACATGTAGTAGCTCATTTTTCATATCATTATTAAAAACTTGTTTATAGGATAGTGCTTTATAAATTTCTTTTTCTTCCCCCGTTAAAAACGATTGTTTTATTACTTCTGGATTATACACTTGCGAAGGTGTTAAACGATGTACGCCCAATTTCGTTAGCAAATTCATTCCCCTAACAGTCCATAAATCGACTACTCCCATTTTATGCTCCACATATTGACTTGGCAAACCAATATCAAGCGCAATAATCCCCTTAATTTCTTCAGGATATTTTTGAGCCCAATAAATAGCTTCAACCCCTGAAATGGAATGAGGTACTAATATATAAGGAGGCTTATTCCCACTTTTCAGGAGCGCTTCCCTCATCTGCGCTAACATTGTATCAACATCTCGTTCGTCCTTCGAGACATCGCTATAGCCATATCCCGCTCTTTCAATAACAGCAATCTTATGTTCTTGAGAAAATTTACTGTACAGTCCTTTCATTTCATAAATAGGTGCTGCAACCCCTGAGCCTGCCATAAACACATAAGTGTCCTGACCATCCCCCTCAGTGTAAACATTGATTTTTTGATGATCGACCTCAACAAGTGTTCCTTTAATATCTAAAAGTTTGGATTCCTTACTTAGCTGATATCGATGATAGCTGAATATCGCCACTAGTCCAATAAGCATGAACGCGATAAAGTAGATGACTATTTTCTTAAACATTTTTTTCATAAATTTCCCCTCTCAGTTGATAATGAAAAGGATAAACAATAAAAATAAATTTCCCATAAATTTTTTGCAGAAAATAAAAAAGCTGTCTATTAAGCTTACTTAATAGACAGCCTTCTATATTATTATTCCACTTGCTCTAGCAAAAGTTTTTGTTGGAGATTACTATAAATGCCTTGTTTTTTCATGAGCTGCTCGTGATTGCCCTGCTCAACTATTTCACCTTGTTGAATAACAAGAATTTGGTCAGCATTTTCGATTGTTTTTAGACGGTGCGCAATAACAAAGCTTGTGCGCCCCTGCATTAAATGCTGGAGACCTTTTTGAATATCGACCTCTGTTTGCGTATCCACACTGGATGTAGCTTCATCTAAAATCAAAATATCCGAATTTTCTAAAATTTCCCGGGCAATAGCCAATAATTGTCGTTGACCTTGACTTAAGTTCGCCCCACCTGCCTGTACAGGTGTATCGTATTGAGCTGGTAAATATTTAATGAAGTTATGGGCATTCGCGATTTTCGCCGCTTCTTCCACCTCTTCATCTGTAGCATCTAGTTTACCGAAACGAATATTTTCACGAATCGTTCCGGAAAATAAATACGTATCCTGCAATACAACACCCACTCGTTGACGGATCGTTGCCATTTTAAAATCCTCAATGTTATGACCATCAATCAAAATTTCACCTGCATCGACATCATAAAAACGAGTTAACAAATTGATTATCGTTGTTTTCCCTGATCCGGTTGGGCCAACAAGTGCAATAGTTTCACCAGCCTTGGCATGGAAGCTAATATTTTTCAGTACTGGCTTCTCTGGTACATAGCTGAAGGATACATGTTGAAATGACACGTCCCCTTTTAAACTTTGACAATCAATGGCATGCTTTTTATCAGCTACTTCCGAAGGTTCATCTAAAATTTCGAAGACTCGTTCGGCCCCAGCAATCGCTGACTGGAATGTATTCAAAAGGTTAGATAGCTGATTCAGCGGACGGAAAAATTGACGTGTATACGTGACAAATGCGGCGATAACCCCAATTGAAACGATTCCTTTTACCGATAAAAATGCTCCTGTACCAATAACAACAGCTAAACCTAAGTTATTCATAAAGTTATTAATAGGCCCGAGTAGACCAGAAGTAATTTCTGCTCGCTGTGCCGAGTTACGGAGATTTTCATTCTGTTTATGGAACGTCTCAATCGTTTGTTGTTCTGTTCCAAAAAGTGTCACAACCTCCGCCCCCGTAATCATCTCCTCAATAGTACCGTTCAGCTTCCCTAAATCACGTTGACGTGCCGCATAGTTTTTACTACTACGTTTGACAATTTGCTTCGTCGTAAAAACTATGAGTGGAATAATGATCAGCGTCACGATTGCTAGCTGCCAGCTAAGCGAGAACATAGCAATACTAACACCGATTACCGTTAGGACCGACGATACGATTTGTGTCACACTTTGTGCAAGTGCCGTATTTAAATTATCAATATCATTCGTTACACGGCTCATTAAATCACCGAGCGCTCGCTGATCGAAAAATCTCAGTGTTAATGTTTGTAGCTTTTTAAATAGTTCCAGTCGCAATGTTCGAATAGTTTTCATCGCCACATGAATCATGACATATGTTTGTAGCCAAGTAAAAATAGACGCTGCAGTATAGATAACTGCTAGCACAACACCTAGACGAATCGTACCAGCAATGTCCTTTTTCATAATATATTCATCAACGATATGTCCAATTAAGTACGGCCCTGCTAAGCTTAAAAATGTAGAAGCTACTACAAAAAAGATAGAAAAATAAAGGCCTATTTTTTGTTGCTTCACATATTGCCACACACGATTAATCGTTGCTTTTTGATTTTCAGCCTTCTCAGCTGGCCCAGCCATACGTGGACCACGTCCGAAATTCATTTGCTTTGGTTGACTTTTACTCATTGTTGTACACCAGCCTTTTGCTGTGAAGCGTAAATTGCTTGGTAAGGTTTGTTATTCTGCAATAACTGTTGATGTGTACCTTGACCAACAATTTCGCCGTCCTCTACTACTAGAATCAGGTCCGCCTGTTGAATAGAAGCAATTTTAGACGCTACGATAAACGTCGTTGTGTCTTGATATTCATTGCTTATGGCTTGCTGGACATGTTTTTCAGAGGAGCTATCAAGAGCAGATGTTGTATCATCCAGCACTAAAATGGCAGGTTGTCTGACGAGTGCACGCGTTAACGCCAATCGCTGCTTTTGACCGCCAGAGAGATTGGTTGCCCCCTGTGAAAGTTCATATGCTAAGCCTTTATCCAACCGGTCCACAAATTCAGTGGCACATGCTGCATCTAGAGCTTGCTGAATTTCCTCTGACGTTGCATCCTCTTTGCCAAGACGGATATTATTGTCAATTGCACCTGAGAACAGTAATGCTTTTTGAGAGGTAAAGCCGATATGTTTGCGTAAAGTGGATAATGCATAATCCTTTAGAGGCTTTCCATCCAAGTGTATTTCTCCACTTGTTGGATCAAATAAACGTGGTAATAACTTCACTAGCGTTGATTTTCCACTACCTGTTTTTCCGATCAGACCCACCGTTTGCCCCGGCTTTACGGAAAATGTAATATTTTTTAGCACATCCTCAGCCGATTCATAATAACGATAGCTCACATTTTGAAAGTCAATCGCCCCTTGAATTGGCGATGTAAGTGGATTTTCCGCTTCCTTAACCGCTACTTCTTTATTTAAGACGTCTACGATACGCTCCCCTGAAGGAATAGCACGTGCAATTTGCATTAGCACCATGCTAGAAGTCATCAAACCATTAAGTATAATCGTTAAATAATTAATAAAAGCTAGAATGACCCCAACTTGTAATGTACCGGCTTCTACTTTAATTGCCCCAAGCCAAAGCGCTGCTACAATTCCTAGATTAACAACGAACATCGTAAACGGCACAAGTACGCCAACAATTTGCTCGGCTGTAATAAAGCGCTTCGTCAGCGTATCATTAAGCTCACTAAATTGTTCAATTTGTTGCGTTTCACGACGGAACGCCTTCACAACACGAATCCCCGCTAAATTTTCCTGAAGCTTCGTATTAACACCATCAATTGCCTCCTGCACTCTACGGTATAGGACACCTGAGTACTTTGTGAAAAAGTACATCGCAATAATCAATATCGGCACAATAATAAGTAGGATCGAAAATAGCTCACGTGCCGTCACAAAAACAATAATGACCGCTCCAATAAATAATAGAGGACCACGTACAAAAATACGCAATGTCATCATAAACGCACGCTGAACACTTTCCACATCATTCGTTAAAATCGTAATAAGCTTCCCTGTTGTAAAAGCGTCACGTTCCTTTGCCGAATACGTCATCATTTTTTCATACAGTGACTGACGAACATCCGATGCAAAATGGATCGCTGCCTTCGAACTATAATAGGAGCAGCCAATCCCACCAACAAGTCCAAACACTGCACTCATTAGCATCCAGACGAACATTTTTAACACATATGGATTGTCGCCATTAGCAATACCCGTATCAATCATATGCTGCATAATAGTCGGCTGAAGTAAATCCATCGTTACCTCTAGTACCATTAATAATGGCGCAATCAAGGTAAAAAATTTATAGGGCCCTAAAAACCCTCCTAACTGTTTAATTGCCTGCATTCTTTCGTCTCCGTTCTTTTCTTTCACATCCGCTCTTAATTATAACTGAAAATCATTCTCAAATGGTAATTAATTTTTTCGTGTTTCGTAATATTCGGGACACGTTTAATCATGTAAATGAACTTCTAGCTTAAATAAAAGGATGTTTTATCCTATTTTTCCAGTATAATAATTATAGGTAATTAATTGGCTCATCATCATAACTTAAGGCTGAATTCTGTTCCGACTGAGCGCTTTCCTGAGGGCGTCCAGTTTCCCACTGCAATAAATTTTTGGTATGAGCACTTAAATCAAAGCAGAAACGAGGATGAATCATGGAAAACACAATACATAGAGCATTACAACTACGAAGCCAAGGAAAACTACAAGAATCGAAAGAAATGTTTTTGACATTATTATCAAATAATCCTCTCAATCCTTCCCTCCACTTTCAATGTGCACGAAGCTTTGATATTTTAGCTGAAGAAACAAAGGCAATGCCATTTTATGAGAAGGCGATTGAATTAGGCTTAGCAGATGATGAACTAGAGGACGCATTTATCAAATTAGGCTGCATTTATCGAACACACGAACGCTTTGTAGAGGCGAAAAAGCTATACTTAGAAGCGTTGAGTAAATTTCCTAAAAAAGAACAAATGAAAATATTTTACGCGATGTCATTATATAACTTAGGAGAGCATGCTGAAGCAATGGGTTTCTTAATTAGCAACATCGCTTATACGACAACTGATCAAGATATATTAACGTACTATCGAACAATTACTTATTTAGGTCATCGATTAGATTCTAGTAGCGATGAAATTATCACACTTGATAAAAATCAGCAATTACAGCCTTCTACAAAATCTATTGTAGAAAAAGTAACAGAGGGTCTTAAAGGTTTTGGTATTGGAGGTTTTTATACTAGTAGAGGTTTTGAGTATGATGAATATTATCGCTTTTTTAATGATCGAGATTTAGAAACACGGAGATGTGCCCTTACCGCTTTTACAGTAATGCTCGGTGCATGGCATGCTCTCAGTGGTTTTACCTTTATTCCACAGCACGACCGAAAATATTTAGGTGGATATAATCCAAATGAACCGCTTCATGAATTGAATAATTACATTGAAGCCTTCGTTGCTCATCATCAACAAATTAAACAAGATTTCCCTGTGATGTTTAACTATATGATTAGGTTTTTTATTTCTATTGAAGAAGAAAGAAAAGTACCATATGAACAATGGTTTCCAGAATTAGATGCTCATCTCGTCCAACGATTGAGAGATGAAGTATTACTTCCCAATAAATCACTTTTAGACGTCCCTACTGAATACAAATACTTTTTAAAGGAAGCTGGTATTCAACCATTTTTCGAAGACGATTTTTTTGAATAACTAGAGAAAAGCCATGTTAGCATGAATCACGCGAATATGGCTTTTTTCATGTAAGAACGCTGAACTCTCGGATAAAGGTTCTTTAATTATTATCACTATGTTAAAATGAAAATTAGAATGATATAAATATTACCAATAATGTAAGAGATTCTATTAAAGCATCTAAAGGGGGATGAGAAATAGTGCTTCCAATCTTTTATTCCATTGGTATGCTAATCGTATTACCTGCCAGCTTTATTATTTCGCTATGGAAAGCTGCTTTTAAAAGTAAACTGGAATGGTTGTTGGACTCATTGGTGACGGCAACACTAATCGTTTGGTTATTTCAAGCAGGAAACTGGAGTTGGGTCGGATATTATGTTCGCTTTCTTTGGTTGGCTCTCTTGATTGTCACTTTCATTTTTTCTTGGAAAAGGGTAAGAAATTTACCGTTTACCACAAAATATACGCTATCTCAAAAGTTTTCAATTGGTATTTATATTGTCCTCATTTTGGTTTTTGGTACTTATAATGCTTTGGTCGTGAAAAGCTATACAGTAACCGAAAAAGGAATTGAGTTATCTTTCCCACTTAAGGATGGCACCTATTATGTCGGACAGGGTGGCAATCAGGTGTTAATGAACTATCATCAAGCCTATCCAGGTCAAAAATATGCTTTAGACATTTTAAAATTAAATACGCTCGGAACCCGTGCAAGTGGACTATATCCAGAACAATTAGATAAATATCAAATATTCGCAGATGATTTATATAGTCCTTGTAACGGAAAAGTAGTCAACATACAAAATGATTTACCTGACCTCACTCCTCCGAAATCTAATCCAGAAAATCCTGAGGGAAATCATGTCACTCTTTCATGTGAGAACCATGATGCTACTGTTTTATTAGCTCATATGAAAAAAGGCAGCGTAGTGGTGGCACAAGGCGATAAAGTAACAACGGGCCAAATACTTGGAAAAGTAGGAAACTCGGGTAATACAAGCGAACCACATTTACATATTCACGCCGAAAAGGATGGGAAAGGTGTACCGATAACATTTAATGATCGATTTTTAGTGCGAAATAGTTTAGTACGATCATATTAACGATAAATAAAAAATGCTTAAATTCTTAAAAGAGGGCGGATAGCGAATGTCTGAAAAAAATCAAACAAACAATAATTCTGTAATTTCTTTAACGCTTGGAATTCTATCATTGTTTATACCTTTTATTGGCTTGATCTTAGGCATCATCGGAATAGTTTTTTCAAATAAAGCTGTAAAAGAAATTAATACAACTAATGAAAATGGTAGAGGATTAGCAACTGCAGGTTTAATTTGCAGTATAATAGGGATTATTTTACAAGTCCTTGCGATTTTGGGGTATGTAGCCTTTTTCTCAATGACGGTGGTAAATAATAACGGCTAACATGAGCACATTTCGTGCGATTTCTATTGTTTTTGTCCCCCGAACCCATTTGTTTAACCTGAGCAATTTTTTTCTTTTACTTAAGCGTCCCCCTATTCTCACAAAAAAATCCACCTCCATGTTTTTTCAACATGGAGGTGGACTTGGCATTACAAATCATCAAAGCCGTTATCTTCTACATTAACCTTTACATACTGGCGAGAACGTTGCTCGAAGAAATCTGTCTTCCCTAAATCAACATCCTCATACGCTTTAACCCACTTTAATGGATTTTTGCGATAGCCTTCAAATGGACGCTCTACGCCAAGCTGATTACAGCGTACATTAGCATAGAAATGTACATAATCATGCACATCTTCCACATCGAGGCCAGCAATTTTATCGCCAATCACTTCATTGGCCCAATCGATTTCTAGTTGAACGGCTTCACGGAAGATTTCCTGTACACGAGCTGCTCGTTCAGGTGTATCGTATTCAGGATATTCCTCTAATAGCTCCTGATAAATTTTCACAAATAAATCGACATGTAGCTGTTCATCGCGATTAATATAATTAATCATCGTTGACGAGGCCACCATTTTTTGATTGCGTGCTAAATGATAGAAGAACGCAAAGCCAGAATAGAAGAATAAACCTTCTAAAATCACATCATAAACAATCGCTTCTAGCATATTTTCAACAGATGGCTCCTCGGAAAATGCTTGGTAGCCCTTAATAACGAAATCATTACGTCGCTCTAGCACTGGCTCTGTACGCCAAAAATCAAATGTACGATCCTGCTCGTCTTTGTTGACAATACTTGATAGCACGTAGGAATAAGAGTGATTATGGATTACCTCTTGTTGCGCTAAAATAATCATTAGTGCATTTAAACTTGAATCTGTTAAATAATCCGCTACTTTCCCCGCAAAATCGGTTTGTACACTATCTAATAGTGCTAGCAAGCCAATGATTTTTAAAAAGGATTCCTGTTCATCTGCTGATAGCTGTGGAAACTGTTTGACATCATTGCTCATATTAATTTCAAACGGTGTCCAGAAGTTCCCTAGCATTTTTTTATACTTAGGATATGCCCAGCTAAAACGCACATCATCCCAGTTCAAAATGTTAGAAGAACGTCCGTTGACAATTCCTGTTGAACGGTTCGGTGCATCTTTATCCATAATTTGTCGTTTTGTAATAGTTGTCATTGTTATTTCCTCCTAGCTCGCGCAAGACTCACATTCTAGCAATTCTACAGATGTTGAGCGCACATAATAAGTCGTTTTTACACCGCTCGCCCAAGCATTCATATGCAATGCTAGTAAATCTTTCGCCTTAATCGTATTTTGAACGTATAAATTAAGTGAAATGCCTTGGTCGATATGACGTGCTCGTGCAGCATTTTGCTTGATTGTCCAATTTTGATCGATGAAATAAGCAGATTTATAATACCAAGTTGTCACAGGTGATAGATCAGGTACTGTTACTGGAATTTTGTAATCCTTCTTCTCTTCTGAATAACTCTTTTGGAAGATCGGATCAATCGTAGCCGTACTGCCTGCTAAAATAGATGTTGATGAGTTCGGTGCAACTGCCATTACATAGCCGTTACGCATACCTTTCTCAGCAACCGCGGCGCGTAATGCATTCCATTTATGACTGTCATAGCCACGTTTGTCAAAATACGCACCCGTATGCCAATCTGAGCCTTCAAATAATGGATAAGCTCCTTTTTCACATGCCAAATCGTTAGAAGCACGAATCGTTAAATATGCAATTTCTTCATATAGCTTGTCCGCAAACTCTACAGCTTCCTCAGACTCCCATTGAATTTCTTTCAAAGCTAATAAATGGTGCCAGCCAAACGTTCCAAGTCCAATACCACGGTAGCGTAGGTTCGTAATTTCTGCTTGTTTTACTGGAATTGTATTTAAAGCAATAACGTTATCTAACATACGTACTTGAACTGGGATTAATCGTTCTAGAACACCAGCCGGTACTGCTCTACCTAAATTGATAGACGATAAGTTACATACAACGAAATCTCCAGGCTTGCGACGTGTTACGATGACATCATCTTCAAGGGTAATAGACTCAAATTCAGTAGCTGACATATTTTGGAATATTTCTGTACACAGGTTCGAGCTGTAAACCATCCCTTCATGCTTATTCGGATTCATGCGATTGACTTCATCTCGATAGAACATAAACGGCACGCCTGTTTCAAGCTGAGAGCGCATAATACGCTTCATAATATCAATGGCTGGTACAACTTCACGACTTAACAATGGATTGGCGATACATTCCTCATATTTAGTACGGAAAGAGCCGTCACCCTTTTTCTCATCATAGAAATCCTCTAGTGAAAAGCCCATAACTTCTCGCACTTCATGTGGGTCAAATAAATGCCATTCCCCGCGCTCTTCTACCGTTTCCATAAATAAATCCGGTAAGCATAGCCCTGTGAAAATATCATGAGCACGCAAACGCTCATCCCCATTGTTTAAGCGTAAATCTAAAAACGTAAAGACGTCTTTATGCCAAACATCTAAATAGACAGCAATAGCGCCTTGTCGTTGACCAAGCTGATCGACTGAAACCGCCGTATTATTAAGTTGTTTAATCCATGGTAAAACACCACTTGATGCACCTTTAAAGCCTTTAATAGATGAGCCTCGGCTACGAATTTTACCCATATAAACACCAATACCACCGCCGTACTTCGATAATGTTGCGACATCTGTATTCGTGTCATAAATGCTTTGTAAACTATCATCTACTGTATCGATAAAGCAACTTGATAGCTGTCCATGTGTTTTACCTGCATTTGATAATGTTGGTGTGGCAACAGTCATATATAAATTACTCATTGCCCAGTAAGATTCACGTACTTTTTCTAAACGATTTTCTGTTTCATCCTGCATCAGAGTCATCGCAATGACCATCCATCGTTCCTGCGGTAATTCCACCGGTGTTTTCGTGTAATCACGGACTACATAGCGGTCCATTAATGTTTTTAAACCTATATACGTAAACAACTCATCTCGACTTGATTCTAAATAAGAAGCGAGTTCCTGAAGCTCCTGCTCACTATACTTTGTTGTTAAACTTTCATGATACAAACCAACTTCTGTATAGTGTGCTAAATGTTCTGGGAAAACCTTATAAACATCTTTCACTGAGACACCACGACGCATCGCAAATTGGTCATATAATTTTTCTAAATAAATTTGAGCTGCGACAAATGTCCAGTATGGCTCCTCTTCATCAATGAGGCTAAGCGTTTGTAAAATCATCGCATCTGCCCATGCTTCAAATGTGGCATTGTCGTTTTTTCGTAGCCATCGATCCGATAACCTCACAAAACTTTCGAGTTCATCCTCCGTGTAACTTTTCTTGAGCTTAGTCATTTGCTGTTCGATTTGAATTGTCATGTACACATTCTCTCCCTTTCCTTCTCCAGCAACACAAAAAGCGATCACGCAACATCTATCGGTTACGTGATCGCAGTAAAATCGGAAATGGAAATGAAGGATAAGCGCACAAAGAAGTGAACAAATCTCTCGCCTCCACTTCTCAATCCCCGAAGAATGTGTTGCTGTCTTGAACATATCGGCAGGTCTCCTGGCTCATGCTTCCTCCAAATGATCACCTTCCCGTTCTTCACAGTGGCCTACTCATCATTTGTCAGCACTTACAGTTGCGGGGACAGCTTCGGCCTAAGATGACTCTTTTTCCGAATTCCCTTTTAAACCATATTGGTACCGTTCGTCCAAAATACTATATATTGTGTTTTAACTCCTAAACAAATCTAACATATTGTGTTTATTGTTGCAATAGGCGATTTGCCCCTTGCAAGTTATAAAGTGCTACATTTTCTCGAAGCAAGCCCAATTACAATGCAGTTTTACGTAGTTTTTCAAAATTTCTAGGAAATTTTTTTTGTGCTAGCTGCTCTTTTTCAGGCTGTATTCCTAGCAAAACTACTGCACATGGACCAGCCGATTTCTCAACATCTAACGAACTTTTGACCTGTTGCTCGCTAAAAAGGCGGGTAAATTCTGCTTGTAGACCTTTTGATCCAACTGGCCATACTTGCTGCACAATCCCCTCTTTCCACGCCTGAAAAATAGGTTGGAGCTGTGCGACATCTTCAGGCTGAGCAAGGATTTCATTGCCTACAAGCGGTAATCCATAGGTGTACCAACTAAGCTGTTCATACTTAGTTGCTGTGTGTTTTTGCTGTTCACCTAGCATCGTTATAGATAATCCTGATTGTAGAGTCGGCATATTGGACTCTGTACTACCGTCTATCGGTGGACAATTAAGCCCCGCCTCATCAAAAACCTGCTGAATGCCTGCAACATAACGAGACCATGCAGCATCTCCTGAAAAATTAGCGAGTAAAATATGGTTTGGTAAAGCATTTGCAGCAAGCTGCTCTAAAAAAGTAACACGCGCCGTGAAGTATGCCGTTAGTTTGTCTGGAGCAGACACAACATCTTGTGGTTTTTCGCCAATGGCTGCGGCATTATCTGTTGTAGCAAACAGCTCACCTATTTTTATTGCATTTCTCAATGTACTCGACCTTCCTTACGCACAAACACCTTTGACAGAATTGGCATCACAATTGCAACGATCACCAGATTTACGAGTGTTGCCAATGGAAGACTAGTCAGTGACGCCCAGTAAAATGCCGGACTAATGATAAAGTAAAATGGTAAAGGTGCCACAACACCATTTAGAATAAGTGCCACGGGCCATTTCCAGAAATGCATTCCTTTTTTATGCATGACCCCAAAGACCCATACAACAATAAACATTTCTACTGCGATAATAATATGTAGTGGCCCTAGAGGGAAGCCAGTAGTTAAGGCTGAGATAAAATGCCCAATGACTCCCGAAACCCCAGCTAATACTGGAGATAAAAAGACAACGCTCAACAATGCAGGTGCAGAGTCAAGCGCTGCAGTTGAAATAAATGTTGGAATTTTAATGACTGCACCTACTGCACAAATTGCCGCAACCATGGCAGTGAGCGTCAATTTCATCAATCTTTGTCGATCCATCCCATTTCCTCATTCCTTTAATATTTGGCTATTCATTATAACGTGTGGTTGATTTCCGTTCCGGCTGGGTGCTTTGTCGCTTTCGCACAGAGCAAAGCTTCCTGGAGGCGTCCGATAAGCCGCTAATCCCAAGGTGTCGCCGCTTTTACCCCAACCACAACTTTTAATGAAAAGCCTACTTTATGAAACAATATTATTTGATTTGTTCCCCGATACCGTACCAAATGCGTACGACTTGTTCAGCTTCAGCGAATAATGCCTGGTACAAACGCCCACATGTATCACGCAACAATCGTGCCTGTTTTTCCATCGGCACAACTCCACGACCCATATCGGTCACTATTATATAGACGGCACAATTTTCTTCAAGAGTCTTTAGTCTTGTCAAAATGATTTTGACAAGGGGTTCATCCTCCTCAAGATCTTGTGTCACGAGCCACTTCTCTATGTTTTTAATAACTAGTACATCACAGGCTGGGCTGTCATTAGGTAGATTGCCATCTACAAGCTCAACTTTTTGACCTTCGAGCAATTTCATGACATAGTCGGTTTTTCCACTATGGGCGCCTCCGATAAAGACATGCATCGCGCTCCCTCCTCCCAAGCCTTTCTTGTAAACGTTAAAGAAAATATTTTATCATGCGGTGATTGATACGACCAAAAAGTTTGCTCAGTCGGTGCAAATTCTACAAGAAGCGCTCGAATAACTCCACCATGGACAACGAGATGATAAACATCTTCGTCTTTTGGTAATGCCGTGAACCCTTCAATGACACGCGCACAAAAGGCATCAAAGCCTTCCCCCTTTGGAGGTGGTGACTGTACGGGATCATCTAACCATGCACAATAACGACTATCTGATTTTAAGTCATCATATGTGAGCCCTTCAAATTCACCGAAGTTCGACTCTCGAAATCTCCTATCAGACACATATGTTGCATTCGGAAAATAATGGGCTGCTGTTTCCCTACAGCGCAGCAAGTCACTACCATACACCTTAGTGGCATCTGAATCTACTATAGTCAGCAAAGATGCATCGGCTAATGAAGAATCTGTCCAACCGATATAACGCTTCTCCAAATTCTCCTTTGTTGGAGCATGTCTCATTAAGTGCACAATAACAACGTCACCCATAATACAACCTCCATTCCTTCAATTGATGCACCGAGTAAATCTCCAGAAACGCCACCAAAGTTGCGCACTGTAAATTGACGAAAGACTAAAAAGGCAATCGCTAATACAGCCATCAACACTAATGGAACAATGGAGAAACCTATGACAAACAACAAGCTACTATACGCCACAACTAATGTGATAAGCATAAAGCAGATAAGTGATCTCGGCTTAATATGTGTTTTAAAAAAGTAGGCAAGCCCCTTTTCCTTTGAGCATTTGAGCGACATAAAATAAAAGCTCATGCCTACTCGTGTTAATAACGGAATAAACACAGGCATCCATAGTGCAAACTTATGCTGCACGAATAACTCATGCAGTATCACAAATTTGCCAAGCACTAGAAATAACACGGACAGCACTCCAAATGCGCCAACACGTGGATCATCTAAAATTTCAAGCCGCTTCTCACGATCTCGATACGAAAAATAAGCATCTCCCATATCAATAAAACCATCTAAATGTAAACCACCTGTAAATAAGGCAAATAATCCGACAATCACAAAAGTAAGCAAAACCTCACTGCTTGCCGTCCATTCTGTTAAACTATAGATCACCGCCGCCACTGCGGTGCCCATAAGAGCCCCTATCCATGGTAAAAAGGCGAACATCCCGGTAATCGTTGCCTTCGTTAAAGGAATTTCTTTATGTACTGGCAAAACTGTAAAAAATTGAAACGCAAGTTGTATGCTATGCCAGAAATTTTTCATCGTCTTGCCACCTTCTTCATTTATTATTTCCACTTCTTTACGACACCATAATTTATTTCATATGCCTCATCCGCAATAGAAACGAACCATTGATGTAATTTTCCAAGCATTTGTCGATATAATTCTACTTCCTCGCTAGAATAAGGTGGCTCATCAAATAATTCGTTTGAGACGATAAAAAACGTCACCCTTTTCTCAAGTAACGTCTTTACCGCCTTTTTTAAAACATCAAGCTTTTGTTCTAAACAGCCAGGTTTTTCCACACAGGGAGTTCCCGTGTCAAAACCCTCGTAAAAAGCATTTGTCAGCCATGTCGTAACACAGTCCCATAACACAACATCTCCATCAGTCAGTTTACGTAATGTATTTGCAATGTCATAAGGTGCTTCTATCGTCAGCCATTCAATATTTTGTGCTCGTCTATCTGCCTGATGACGCACTATTCGCTTCTCCATCTCATGGTCCAACGCTACTCCAGAAGCAATATAAATAAGTCGTCGCGCTTGGTTAAACGCTGTTTGATAGTGAGAAACAGCCGCTTTTTCAGCAAAGTGGGATTTACCACTGCGTACTCCCCCTGTAATGAAAATCAGTGGCATAGTTACGCCTCCTATTGTAAATATTGAATGTTCCCGATATCTTTCACGAGCCATTGTTGCTCGACTTTCTCAATAATCGTGATACTTGTACCATGAATAAATGGTTCTGCCCACAGCTGATTGATGCTTCGCCCTAAAATGGCATTAATGATACATTTAATCGTTACAGCATGGGACACAATTAAAACATTATTCTCGGGATATTTTTCTGCAATTTTCTTTAACGTAAACATCGCTCGCTCTGTTACCGTACCAAAGCTTTCCGTATGGGTTGCGACGAATTGTCCAGGATAATCGGTATATAATTCATAATCAAGGCAGTGCGTAGTCATAATGTCCTCGACTGTTTTTCCTTGCCAATCTCCTAAAAAAATCTCCCGTAAATTATCCTCATAATAGATTGGAAGCTGCCGATTACCTAGAAGAATATGCATCGTTTCCTTAGCACGGCCACTTGAACTGCTATATGCCGCTGTAAAGGAGATATTTTTCAAATGATCTCGAAGTTTTTCTGCATGTAAAATGCCCTTTTCCGATAACGGCGAATCTAACCATCCCTGTAGCCGCTGCTCTTTATTCCACATCGTTTCACCATGTCTTATTAAATAAAAAGTCGTCACCTTTGTCACCCCTAATTTGCGTTAAACCAAGCTTGCAAACAATTCTGTAAATACGTCATAGCCACAATATCTTTAATTCCTATACGGAACCATTCCCCATTTAAGCCCATAAAGTTTTTTGTATGGCGTAGCACGACGCCCTTTGATAAACAGTATGTAAAAAATGTATCTGGTTGCTGATTTTTCGGTAATGCAAAACATACATAATTCGTTACACTATTCGTCACCTGACAACCATTTTCTTGTAAATAGCTCTGCAGCGCTTCCCGTTGATTTTTAGCATAGGCAATAGCTTGCTCACAATATACATGTTCATCTAAACAGCCTGTACCTATAACAAGGGCAAAGGCATTCAAGTTCCAATGCGGTAGGATATTCTTTAGCTCAGTAACAACTACCGGACTTGCTACTAAATAGCCTAGGCGTAATCCTGGGATCGCATACATTTTTGTCATCGAACGAACAACGATCAAATGAGGATTTTCTGCCACATATTGGATCAAAGAACAGGCTTCATCTACCCAGTCAATAAATGCCTCATCAATGACAAGCTCACAATTGACCTTTGCACCGTGGGAGATTAATTCGAGAAGCTCTTCTTTCTTTGGAAGCACCCCCGTCGGATTGTTCGGTGTACAAATATATAATGCATCTGCGTTCGCCATTTCGCTCTTCAGATGCTCCATCGGCAATGTGTAGTGGACAAAATCCTCGACAATTATCGGCACAATTTCAGCGCCTGCCGCTGTTAATGTTCGTTCATATTCTGAAAAAGTTGGATGTACGATAATAACACGCTTATTGGCGTAGCGTCTCACTAGAACACTAAAAAGCTCGGATGCACCATTGCCTAATAATATAGAATCTTTCTGAACTTCATGAAAAGCTGCCACCTTTGATAAAAACGGCTCACCGTCCGGATCTGGATAACGTTGAATAAGCGGATAAAATGTCCGCCAACGCGCTTCAACAAACGGGGGTGGCCCTGCCGAATTAACATTTTCACTAAAATCATACACCTTTTCGGGCATATTAAGTCCTAGCTGATGATAAACATTTTGCGGATTTGCTCCGTGATTAGGTAATTGCAAAAATTAACACCTCCACTGCTAACATAACAAGCGTAAAGAGCAAAGTCGCAATGCGCATATGAATTACAGACGTTGCAATATGCTCTTTTGTTAATGGAACTAATTTCTCGCCCATTATTGCTCGATAAGAAACGACACCCTGATATGTATTTTTTCCACCAAGCTGTACTCCTAATTGAACAGCTGTTGCTGCTTCTAAATAACCACTATTTGGACTTGGATGCTTTTTCGCATCCTGTGCCCAACGTTTTAAGCGGTTACCTAGAGATACGTTTGTTTCATTTTTCGTCCCAAGCACCATCAGTAGACCTGTTAATCGACTTGGAATAAAATTCAGTACATCATCTAGCTTTGCAGCAAACATACCAAAATCTTTATATTTTTCGTTTTTATAGCCAATCATAGAGTCTAACGTATTGACGGCCTTATAGCCCCATAACCCTATTGCGCCAAATAAAAAGGCATAAAATAATGGAGCGGTTACCCCATCACTCGTATTTTCAGAGACTGTTTCCACAACACCACGAACAATCTCATCCTCGTCAAGTTTCTCCGTATCACGGCCGACAATCCAAGAAAGCTTCACACGAGCTTCAGCAAAATCACCTTTAACAAGCGGTTCATAGACAGCCATCGCCGCTTCCTTCAAGCTACGTTGTGCTAGTCCAATCCCAATTAATAAGCCCTCAACCAAGATGCCAAATAGTGGGCTAACTTGATAGCTTAGTAGCATAATGGCTGTCACAACAAACATTGTTGTTCCTACTACAGCTAGTGCCATCACCATGCCACGGAATTTTCTCATTCTTCCTTTATTCCATAATTCAGTTTGAGATTGAATGAGCTTCCCAATCCAGCGTACTGGATGAGGCATTTTAGGAGGATCACCCACGATTAAATCAAAAACAAGCCCAATGATACAGGCAATTACCAGTGCCATCATAAAGGATTCTCCTCTTTGTCTTTTTTATATTTTTGAATGGCCTCACGCATCGTTTCATAAACTCCATGGCCAATGACTTTTCCTAGCATCGTAATCGGTCCAGCATATTGATGGTAGTCGCCTTCCTCTGTTGAAGCAATTAACAAACTATCCGTTGACGTACCTGTAGCTAGTGTACCCGTTGTAGGATCTGTAATCCCCTCATCAATAAGTGCTTTGACCTTAGCCTCTGTCGTAGAAATCATTGCTTGAAATAAAGCTTCATCCGACAATCTTCCATTGATCAGTACCCAAGTATTAATAGTCCCCGCATGATACTGCTCCTGACGATGAAAGGCACGCGTAATATCGACGGCATTACCAAGACCTGCCGTAATCATTATGACAAGATGAATTCCTTCATATGTAAACTCACGAATTGTTGCATATCGGGCATAGACGGCCGTCATCATCGCAACTGTATTGTCAATCGGAAAACCCTCAGACTGTAAAAACCGTTGTAATTCTAACTGTGGTTTGCGTTCATCATACGTATAAGGCACTGAACGATTCATCAAATGTGTATAAAAGCCAAAGCCTGGATTATGTACTGCCGACGATACGACCTTCATTGGTGAATCTGTTTGGATGGCAACATAATGGTCGGAAATATGAATATCTTCCTTACGTAGTACTGGCATTATCTCGCCTCCTATTCAAAGAAAAAAAAACAAATTCTTACAAAGAAGAATTTGTACTGTTTAGTCTTTAATTAATAACCTATCCCAAATATAAACCTTTTGAATTTGCGTACAGCATCACAACTTCATCATACTCAAATTATTTATTTTTTTGAAATTGTATCACAAATTCACGTTTTATCACAATTCAATTTTGAGACATTCCGTTATTGCCTTTGTTTTAAGGTTTTAAAACGAATAATAGATCCCGCAATGATAAACACCCAGCCAATACCGATATAAACAATTTTCATCGTTTTTGTCGAGGATGGTAAAATATCCATGATCGTTAAACAAACAAATAGTATGCCAATCATTGATAGCAACATACCAATCGATAATTTTTTCAACAGAAATACCTCCAATCAATGTACGCCCTTGATTTTACCGTATTCCCGCCAAAAAGAAAACACCAATCCAGTTTAAGGATTAGCGTTTACACCACATTAACGGGCAGCAATTGATCTGTACCGTAAGTGAAACGTCAGGTACACAAATCTGTACCGTAAGCGTAGCGGCAGGTACAAGACTCCCACCTAAAAATTTAGCGAAAGCAAAAAAGTTAGGGAGAACATTAGCTGCCCTTACAGTGGGGATGAAGACCCCCACTGATTAAGTTACACTTTATTCCTTTATACTCTCACATGTGCAAAAAATTCCCCATATAGTGCTTGTAAAATTTGATTTTCATATTCTTGTAGCACACCGAATACTAGACTAACTTCAGATGAGCCTTGATTAATCATCTCTATATTTGCACCTGTTTTTGAAATCGCAGTTGCAGCACGTGCCGCTAGACCCGTGTTATTACGCATGCCTTCGCCTACTATAACAATCATAGAGAAGCCATGACGCATTTGCACATCATCTGCATTCAACTCATTTTTCACACGAGCTAGAATTCTCTCTTCATTATCAAGTGTTATTTGATTTGAACGCATAATGACAGAAATATCGTCTAAACCAGAGGGTGTGTGTTCATATGAAATATTTTCATCTTCTAAAATTTGTAGAAGCTTACGGCCAAAGCCTACTTCCCTATTCATCAAATATTTTGACACATATAAAGTTGAAAAGCCACTATCTGCCGAGATACCTGTAACCGGACGTCCTGTTACAGAGCGTCTTGGTACAATACGAGTACCCGGGGCTGATGGATTATTTGTATTTTTTATGTTAACTGGCACCCCAATCTTGTAAACAGGCATTAACGCTTCATCATGGAAAACTGAAAAGCCTGCATAGGATAATTCGCGCATTTCGCGATACGTAATTTCTTTAATTTCTACTGGATCATTCACGACTTTCGGATTCGCGGAGAACACACAGTCCACATCCGTAAAGTTTTCATAAAGCTCTGCTTCAACAGCAGCTGCTAAAATCGAGCCTGTAATATCAGAGCCACCGCGGTCAAATGTACGCAGTATGCCCGCTTTAGTGTAACCGAAGAAACCCGGGAATACAATAATTTCCTTGGTATATTTTAGGGAGGCTAAATTTGCATAAGCCTCTGGTAAAGCATACGTGCGTTCAGGTAAATCATTGACGACCAAACCATCTTTAGGACTTACGTAACGTGCCGGCATACCGATTGAATTAAAATAAGCAGCGATTAGCTTCGCGTTATTGTCTTCCCCTGCCGCTTTGATGCTATCGATAAATAATTCCTCATTGGATTTATCACCTTGTACGCGTTCACGTAAATCTTCAGCGATCACGTCACAAATTGTATGATCTAATTCCAAACCATCCGCAATCGCCATAAAGCGATTGACAACGATTTGCAGTTCATCTTCAATCTCTTCATTTTTTAATGCTGCCATTGCTAAGTTAATTAATAAATCAGTTACCTTTATATCGTCACCAGAACGCTTCCCAGGTGCAGAAACGGCTACGATTTTACGTGCCGGATTAGATTTTACAATGTTTGCTACTTTTTGAATTTGCTCTGCGCTTGCTACAGATGTTCCACCAAATTTACATACGATCATAACCATCAAATCCTAACTTTTTAAATTAAATGTATTCCTCCAAAAAACAATTGAATGTACACAGTGTACAAATTATCGTTCCTCACGTCAATACAATTTAAAAAATTCACGCAATTAATCGATAGAAAATGGACAATTTTCACACTGTTTGATTTATTATACGGATTTCGTAGGAAATAGTTAAGGTTTTTGCAAATTTTTTTCGTAAAATTCCTATAATCGTACAAATATTCGTCTGAACTAGCTGAAATCATCAAATTTACAGAATTTTTCGATGCTCGATCTGACATGACAAGCCAAATCGTCTTTTCGAAAATAAATATGGATGTCAATATAAACAATTTTGCTTGTATAAAGATAAGATGTATCAATTCAACAGCAAAATGTGGGTCATTATTACAACATCTACAGCCGAAGCTCTTCGGACATGACTATCACAAGATAATTAGCCAACCAAAGTTTCATGCCCTTCTCACTTAGTGTCGTAATAAACCAAGTTACGAAATGTGCCTCATGTAAGTGTTTTTCAGCAAACTTGATTAAGTTGTAGTGCCTTTCTTCTATATTAATTGAAGAAAACGCTTTCCCCATTATGATATGCAGAAAAACTTGTGATGTTTGTGCTATTTCGAATGATGTCAAGCTATTCTTTTTTTTGATTTTTTATCTGTTTTAGGCGGGTATTGCTTTGATTTGCGTTGGTTTCCGCTTTTATTCTGTGGAGGGCTGAATTCGTAGGGACCTGAGCAGTTCTTTGAGGGACCCGATTACTTTCTTCTTGGACCGGAGCAGTTTTTTGAGGAACCCGATCGCTTTCCTCTTGGACCTGAGCAGTTCTTTGAGGGACCCGATCACTTTCTTCTTGGACCGGAGCAGTTTTTTGAGGAACCCGATCACTTTCCTTTTGAACCAGAGCAGTTTTTGAGGGACCCGATCACTTTCTTCTTGGACCGGAGCAGTTTTTTGAGGAACCCGATCACTTTCCTCTTGGACCTGAGCAGTTTTTTGGGGGACCCGATCACTTTCCTCTTGAACCTGAGCAGTTTTTTGGGGGACCCGATCACTTTCCTCTTGAACCTGAGCAGTTTTTTGGGGGAGAGTGAAGAATACAAAAAAATAACTCCAACATCAACTTTAATTTATATTTTGGAGTTGCTTTCAGATCATTTTATAACAAAAAAGACCTAACATAATGTTATGCTAGGGCCTTTTGCATTGTATTTTAAATCAATCCAATTACATTTAAAAATACGATAATAATTGCAATTGGTGCTATAAAGCGAAGTAAGAATAACCATAAAACGAATAATTTATAACCTTTATTTTTACTTACACCCAGTTCTTGCATTAATACTTCTTTCTTCATTTTAAACGGTACGAAGATCGCAACTAATAATACACCGAGTGGCATAAGAATATTACTTACTGTAAAGTCTGCTAAATCAAAGATTGTTTTTCCAAACAATTGCACATCGCTCAATACGCCATATGATAGCGCCGATGGAATCCCTACAACAAAGATTAGTAATCCGACCATCAATGCCATATTTTCGCGTTTCCCTTTACCTTTTTTCGTTAAAGAGGCCACGCTAATTTCCAACATGGAAATGGCTGATGTTATTGTTGCAAAGAAAAATAGTAACAAGAAAATAATGAAGAACAATTTCCCGAATGCCATTTTACTGAAAATTGCTGGCAAGACAATAAATAATAGACCAGGTCCTTGAGATGGTTCCATTCCAAATGCGAATACTACCGGGAAAATAGCAAGCCCTGCAAGTAATGTAATCACAAGCGTTAAACCGACGATAGAAAATGCGGAACGTGGTAAACTTTCTTCTTTCGGTAAGTATGAGCTATACGTAACCATTACGCCTACACCGACAGATAACGAGAAGAACGACTGCCCCATCGCATATAAAATAATTTCAGATGTAACATTTGAGAAATCAGGTTGCAAGAAGAAGCGAACCCCTTCTCCTGCCCCATCTAATGTAAGAGCACGAATAATTAATACAAAGAATAAAATAAATAATGCTGGCATGAAATACTTATTTACTTTTTCAACACCGTTTTGTACACCTTTACTTACGATAAAAATAGTCATAAGAATAAATAATAGCTGTGATCCAACCGCTAATAATGGATTAGAAATAATTTCACCAAAGGTTGCTTCGTAAGAGCCATTTCCTTCCCACAGTCTACCTGTAATTGCGTTCCATAAATATAATAAAATCCATCCTCCTACAACACTGTAGAATGAAAGCAAGATGAAACATGTGACGATCCCTAATTTACCGACCCACGGCCATAGCGTATTAGGAGCAATATTTCTATAGGCATCAACAGCCTCTTTTTGCGTACTTCTTCCAACTACAAATTCTGCCAATAATAACGGTAAACCAATTAATAAAGTAAAACCGATGAAAATAAGGAAGAACGCACCGCCACCTCCAATACCGGCCATATACGGGAACTTCCAAATCGCGCCAAGACCGATTGCCGAGCCTGCTGCTGCTAAAATGAAACCTAATTTCGATGTCCATTGCTGTGATTCCATCTCTTTATCTCCTCTCTTTTTCTGTTTATTACAATTCGGTCTTTATTCATATTGGTCTATCGTAAGTCCTTTCAAATAAAAATCGCCTCAACGAAACGTAGGGAAAATAAAAATATCACAATAAAAAACGTCCCTACGCAAATACGTAGGGACGATTATATATCGCGGTACCACCCTAGTTATGAAGATACAACAAGCGTAAAACTTTAATAAAAAACGCCCCTACGCAATTACGTAGGGACGATGTAATATCGCGGTACCACCCTAGTTATGAAAACACAACAAGAATAAGACCTAAATAAAAAACGTCCCTACGTAAATACGTAGGGACGATAGATATCGCGGTACCACCCTAGTTGTGAATAAAATTCTTCACCACTTTATTTGATAACGGTATTCACTACCGTCTTCCACTTCCTCACAACGTGTGATTTATGAAAGATGCTCCAGGTCGAAATTCATGATCATCTATATACTGATTCGCACCAACCATCAGCTCTCTGAAATAGGGAGATTTTCACTACTTAATCCTATCATTGCCCAAATATTAATTTTCCGAATTGATACTATCATTTTTATCACACATTTAATACTAGCGTCAATTAATTTTTTGAATTTTTATGTATTATCCTCTTTTTTTCGCTATAAAAATTCGAAATATGACTTTTGAATGAATAATTTTGCAATACTTATGATTTATACTTTATTAAATACTGCGACAGGTTTATAGTTTTTTAGTTCAACTTTTCGATCATTAATCCTTTAAACCAATAAAGGTATTTTTACTATCTTTATTAGGAAAATCACTTGGGAATATAGGGCAAATAATACTACCACTTAATACATCATGGAGAAAACCAGTCATAGAGCCCTTATATTCAAAGTAATCACCTGATCCATCATCTACTAAAATAGCCCAATCACCTTGAGTATTCACAATCCAATTTAATGTATCCCCATTTTCAGTTCGTCCCCAGGTCAAGATTCCTCCATTTGTTGGGTATATCTCATATGGAAAGTTCTCAGGGAAACTCTCCTTTAAAGTTAAATATGCACCTTTATTCAAATTTTGTTGAATAAAGAAATTCATATTATCATTTTTTGCAAAAGGAGAATATATCATTATAAAGTTACCAATATTACCTGAACCATATAAAGCGATAAACTCTTTATAGTCTGAAGGTAATACTATACCTAATTTATTTTCAACTTCGCTCCATTTCGAAGAGTCATCTAAAGAAATTGCAAAATTGAGTGGTGAAAGAATGGATTTTAATTTTTCAAAAGACATTGTTGCCTCCTAATACTTCCTGTTTATATTAGATTATGTGCTGACTTCTAACGAGAATGAGGATAGCTACTTCAGATAGAATCTTGAATTCTATATCCTACTTCTTGCACCAACTTCTTTATTTCATCAATATCAGATGATGGAACAGTGATTAGAACGTAACAGTCACTATCAATATCCAAATATGCCAACGAAATTCCCTCTTCCTTTAATTTTTCGGAAATTTCATTTAAACATTGGGAGGTTGGTAGCTCATCAAATTCTCCATCTTCAAAATCTCCCCAACTTATGCACGCCATTTTTTTCCTATCTAGCAATTCATCAACAACATCACAAATGTATAACCCTGATTCTTTCCAATCGAGTTCAAATGCCAAATCATGATCGAGAAGTGCATCAACCAAAGAAATCCATGCCAATTGATCAATGGGGCTATCTATTCCTCTTTCATCCAGTCGATCTTGGAACTTCTCGAAATAGGTTTCTGGCTTTTCTATAGCTAATGAAACCTCTGAAAAAATTTGTTCTTCTACATCACACGAAAGCTTTTTCACAAGTAGTAACAGTGCATTCATACACTCACTCCTTTTCCATCCAATGCTTTTAGCGTATAAGGCGTTGTAAATCAGGTACTTTTTCATTTTGTATTACGAATTGCAAAATCTCATCCTCATCAATTTTATATCCAGGCTTATCCTTAGGAATTTCGGCAAGGGGTGTTTGAAGCAACGGATGCTCTATATTAGGTGTAGCTAATCCCTCTTTCTCTCTTATTAATTGAATACAATAATAAGCGTAAGGAATACAATCAAACGATAAAATTTCACTTGATTTATGAGGTGTGTCGCTTAAACTATAGATGTGAAAATCACATATTTCATAAAGATTTTCTCCAAAATCATTTGTATCGTTCCAACTGCACATTAATCTTTGGTAGACATGATTTTCTGGTGAAATATTAAACAATTCAGGCATTTCCCCAGTTTTCCAATAATGATATAGGCATATCATAAAAACATGATGAGTCTTATTCTCAGAATAAAAATCTCGATCTTTTGTGAACATATTAGTTGCATATTTGTATGTTAGCTCTGCAATATCTTCATAACCCCACAATAAGGAAAGTCCGATAAGCCCCCCTATTTGACTGTCTGATACACTTCCTCTATTAGGATTGCTTTTAATCATCTGAATCAACCAAAATAGTTGCTGCTCTAATAAAATCCATGCTGATGGTTCTCCATTTAGTATTCTATTTTTTGCATTCATTTCAAGGTGAACACCTATTCCCATTTTCAAGCGATCAGCTAAACGATTTCGTTCATTTTTTTGAATTAAGTCTTTCATTTCATTTAGCCGATTATCTAGTATTTCTTTTACTTCCTCATCTGAAATTACTCTTTTTTTATACTCTTTCATCGCTCGATCAAAATACTTCCAATATTTATTAGTACGCATCCTTCCGCTCCTTTTTGATTTTTACACTTACAGTCGATTTTCCCAATGCAAATGTTCACCAATCATTATTTTTGATAAAACGGAACTATTATCATAGTAAATACTGTAATCCATTTGTTTATACCAACTTGTAGCAAACATTGATATTTTTTCAATTCTATTATCTTGCAACTCATCAACTCTAACATACCAATTATTAGGTGGTGTAATTGAAACATAGTACACTAAACCATTTTCCTCATAAACATGGCAAAGAGAAGATAATTTAGAGGTAGTAGGATTGGACTCATAAATATGCGCATTAACGATTACATTTTCCTCATTTATATAATCTACATATCTTATGTTTTCTCCATATTTCGTAACATCTTTATCATATTTTCTAATCACCAAAAGAATATTTACATTATTATCGATACCATAGGTAACTAAATTTTTCGACTCAAAGTTGGACTTACTGGGTTTAGCAAGAGGCTTCCCTTTCTTGATTGATATGACGGAAGGGATTAAATTCTCAAATGGAATTAACTCTTCAGTGACTCCTAAAGAATACGACCATTTAGTAACCTTGCTCTTCAACTTAAGATAATGCTGATGAATGTCCTTTGAATAACTATTAAAGTAATTCGATAGCTCTTTTCTTTTCAATTCTATTTTTTCATCATTACATATTTCCATTATTCCCCTCCCGAACTTGTGTAATTATTTTTTCCTGTTCCGGATAAACATGTACCGATCAAGTAATCTTCTAGTTATAAACTTTGTCGAATACCATAATATCCTCTTCGAACTCCTATTTTGAACAGTAGAATTTATTATTAAAGCTTTATCATCACTCCCTTTGCTTAGAAAAAATCTACTTCGTTACCATGGGTTACATCATATGGGCATACTGTGTTTACTAATAAATCTACAATAGCATATTTCAATCCATTTTTTGCCTCCTTAAAGTACCTTTATTTTGAATTCCACCCAAGATATTCGTACTATAGTTAGTACTTTTTGCTTTGCTTCAAACACGATTACTTTTTTCATTAAATGAGGGATATCACTCAAAAAATGCAATAATAATCATAAAAAAAAGAGTAGCAATAATCCCAAAGGATATTTATGCTACTCTCGTAAAAGAATTAATCTTATCTTAAGATAAACTACAAATTCTACTACAATTTCAATTTCTCATTGTATTTTAAAATTTTTTTGACTTCCATACACGTAATGCAGCTTTAAATGATAAATCCTTCAATTGGGAAATAATATTAATTGCTTCCTCCCAAGTATACATTTTATAAGAGCTAAACCTTTCAGTATCAGCAGTATTTGAAAGTAGTATTAAATACTTTCCTTTGTATCTGTCACCATTCAAATCATCTTTTTTATCCGACGACTTTGCAGGATAGAGCGAAATAACAGCATTATCTACTGGATAGTATGTATAACCGGTTTGAGCCTCTACTCCCATATCCCAAGGACTAGATGTATCTTTACTAAATTTTCCATCCAATTCATCTTTGATGACGAACCAACTCTTATAAGTAGTACTGTCCTCTGGAACATATTGTACGATTACCTTCAATTCAGTTCCTCCTCCTATAAATGTTGATATATCAACGGTTTAGGCCATTGATAGGGTGTTCAAATAAGCTTACAATTTATGAACCTGTCTAAAAAACACATGCAGTTTTCCGAATATTTATTACACTTTTACGTAAACAAACTTTGTAATTCCTCATATTCACCAAACCAAAATTTTAGTGCATCTTGATTTATCCCGTCTCTCCCCTTCCACCAATCCACGGGATATAACCAATCCGAGCTATGTCTAGATCTTGGAGCTAAACCAAGATTTATGAATTGATGTAAAAAACCTTTATGCTCTTCTGTTTCTAATATACTACAAAAACCAAGCGTCTCTAGTAATGCTTTTCTTTGTTCTTCATTTGATTTAAATCCTTCAATCTTTCTAATCTTATTTTGTACTTTAGATGGTGTAACATTACTTTCTGTATTTCTAACAATCTCAATAACAGATTGAAAAATATCAAAATCTTTTTTTGACGGTTTTATATGCGGAAGCTTATTATGCTGTTGAAGTATAAATGAAAAATCATATATGTTACCTGAAATAACCCCACCATGACCAAAACGAATTTTGTTTATGAATGTTAAATCTACTAAATCTTCGGCATTATTGGCACATATCTCACAAGAGATAAAATCACTTTTAAAATTATGAATAGGAAATTGTCTCATAATCACAAATACTGGTAAACCTGATCTCCAATCTAAACGCTGGGTACTTAAACTGGCCAGAAATAAATCGGCCGCGAAACCTTTACTACATTTCCTCATTTCAAACATTGCATTCTCAATAGCTTCATTATGCGTCTGTAAAATTTTATCAAACGTATAACCTGCTGTCTTAGCATATTGAAAATCTTCCTCTGATGTTTTCTCTGGATTCAACAAGCTATAATTTAATAGAATTTTTAAAGCCTTATCATCATACTTCATTCTTTAGAATGCTCCTCCATTTATTTTTTTAAGTCCTGATTTCTGAGGGTAGACACTAATATACGAAATGAAGCATTTCCATTTCTAATAGAAAAAGAGTGGAAAATATCCTATATTTAGGTTTTCTACTCTTTTATCTTTATTTTTAATTTAACTACTTAAAAAACCAAAAACGCATCATTTTCAAAATAATAAATGAACGCTTGGAGTAACTGATCTAGTGATGGATTTTCTAACTGATCCTTTACATTGTCAATTACATCCTCAATACTTGTACCATCCAATGTTTCTATCCAACCATTTTCTTTCACTTGTTCTGGTAAAAAATCATCTGAATCGGGTGGAAAATCAAAGCTATCTAGCGAAAATATCCCCTTTGTATGTAGATTCCATTCTTTTGAATTTGGAGGAAGATAAAACCAAGTCTCTGGATTTTTCTCTGGATGTGATAACACATCCCTAACACTGATTAAATTCATTTTTTCTTCCGTCATAATTTCACAGCCTTTCCTTAGTTTTTTAAATTCACCCTCTTGGCTTAGATAAAGACTGCTCTACCAATAGATGATCTTCCTCCAACTGTATACCTTCAATGCTATTTTTCACTTTTAACTCCTTCTTTTTCGAATCCTTTTTTAGTATTTATATATCCCATGCAGGCGTTCTTGATTTAGATAAAATCTTCTTGACTTCTATAATTAAGTTCACTAGTTGCTCAATCTTTTCGTCTAGGGAATAGGATTTTCCGTTAAGAAACTATAAATATTCTATTATAGTTGAATGGGTTTATAACTCAAAGCTTTATCAACTACTTCCTCTGGGAGTAAATTATCGTAAAAAATGTAATTAGCAGCTTCTGGATCAATTACGTTATGAAGAAACTCTTCTAATAACTGATCATCCCCCGCTTCTGTTTTTCCTTCAGCATTCATTATCCTAGTTACAAGCAATATAAGCTCGTCTCTATTTAATTTTCTCATAGATATTTTCTCCTCCATTGCCCACCTTCCCATTTTTGAATCAAAATTTTGTAGCTGTAGTGAGGTCTATGGTGACCCCTTCTTTTAAAAAGGGCTTGGACATCCCCTTTACTTTAGATTCTTACTTTCTATCTTTTAGATTTAGTTCATAGTATGGAACTGAATTTCACTCTTATTTATATCAGAATTCATATGAATCATCTTCTACTTCGTCATCCAAGCATTCTTCGAGATTATTAATAAATTCCATAAAACTACTTGCTAAAAAATAAATACATCTGTCTGTTACTTCTCCTAAATCTAAATAAATCAGAACCACTTGTTTTGAATCAAGGTCTATACAAAAGATATTCCCACCCGCGTCATTTGCAAAAGGTAGATACTTTTGAGGAATAATATTTCGGTTTTTAAAATCTAAATATCCTTCTTCCAATGTGTACCCGATATTGTTACGATATTTCATTGGAAGGAAAACATGTACCCGAGTTTCCAAATCTGACTGTTCTTCAAAAAAGCAAGGGTCTTTAGGTAAACCACCATTATATTGAAGGTAATGATTCTTCAATTCTTGAGGTAGTTGAAAACTTAATAACATTTCAACTTCTTCGATATCTTCTCGTGTTAGCTGAAATGAGCACTTATAAAACATTTATTCAACCTCCATGTAATATTTGTGTTTGTAATAACCCAAAAATAAAACGAACTCTACTACCATTCATTGTCCCGAGTGTTTAACATCTCTTATTTAAATCTATCCAAATAATTCTTCTGCTAAATATGCTATTTCGTGAATTGCATCTTCAAATTTTTCTTCCTCTTCTGTAGAATACTTGCCGTCATGAAAATAAAAGTATTTGCTGATATCTACAAAACATAAAGCTAATTTTTTAGGAACTTCTGGTTTATTCGAATACTCCGTAATTAGTACCTTCATTGCTTCAATTAATGAATGATAGTTTTTTTCATTTAATCCCAATCCCACTCTTATAGAATGTAGAACAGAGTTATCACCAATGGTATATTCATAAACTATTTCTAAAGCCTCTTCTACTTTCATAAACCTCTCTCCAATCTTGGACATTTTCATTGCCAAAGCAGGCTCATCATAATAAAAAATTGAAAATCAAATTTTTTTCAATTGCATATACTGCACGTTATTAGTATTTTCGTAATCTATTCGCCCTAATCCTCCTCTCATCCCTATAATAAAATTCCCTTTATAGACAATAAGTGAGTTCGGTACAAAAGCACTGAATGGGAAATTATTGAATATAATATTCTTTTTAAATGTTCCATCTTCACTAGATAAACTAAATAAATTTTCGCTAGATAGTATATACAAGTGACTATTGAATATATAAAAAGCAATTGGACATTCTTTTAAATCAAGACACTCTCTAATAGAAAAGTTTGTACCATCGTAAACTAGCTGATATAAACTTCCTGTATTTAAATACAGATGTTCTAAGCCTTCTAAAAAATATAGATCTCCTTTATATTCAAATATTGATTTGACATTACATTTTTTTAATAATATTTCTGATGAATCCGGATAAACAACCTTTAACTCTCCTCCCCATTCTCCATAATCTGTGCCAATTATTTTTAAATCTAAATAGTCATATTGTATACTGTGCTTTTCACGATACCTAGAAATCACGAGTTCATCGTTTTTTATTTCAACACAATACTGCTTTGAATTATTTATGATTTGAAACCATTTACCGCTTCCCGGACTGGGAATTTCAGCATTTATAAAGTCATTCCATAATGGCATAATGTTTTAATACCTCCAATCATACACAGGCGCTGTAAGCTCGTCTTCTATCAAATAACCCCTACGGATTACAAACGTATCTATATAACTCAGGATATCCGCCAGCAGGATCAAACCCCAAGTACGTTCCATCATATGAATAATAGTATTTAAAACGATATTAATTCAATCCAGGCATCGTTTTCTGCGCCTGTAAATAATATGGAATAAAACCCCTTTTCGTCTTCATCTTACCATAAACATTATACTTCGCTACCCTAACTATAGTTCTATCCAAAAAGTTCTTTTGCTGAACTGAGCATTTCTATTGCTTACCTATTTCCCTGTTTCACACAGGTATTCATTCCCCTTTTTGTGGAGATTCTCTTCTTTTGCATCCATTCTTATACATAACAAAAAACTAGGCTCACATTCTGTATGAAGCCTAGCTTTTTCTCTTTTTATTAAATAGCTGTCCAACCGCCATCAATGACTAATTCTGCACCTGTCATAAAGCGTGATTCGTCTGATGCTAAAAATCACAACGCCATAGGCTACATCCTCTGGTTCACCAAAGTATGGAAGCTGCGTATACGTTTTATAGAAAGGAAGAGCTCCTCCTTCTTCCATCGTTGTTGCTGTCATTGGTGTTACGATGATACCTGGATGTACGGATTTACACGGATTTTATCTTTTCCGTATTCAATTGCGAATACATTTTTCAATAGCCAATTAACTTTTTACTATTGTTCTTTGAGCCTTTTTAATGATTCTTTCAGTTGCCTTAGTTGGAGATTCTTTTTGCCATTCATCACATAGGTTTATTACCCACTCTGATTGAGTTTTGCTAGCATCATTTAACCAGTTGCCGACAGAATCTTGAACGTACTTAGCCGGATCAGATTTAAGCAAATTTAGAATAGGAAGTGCCATTTGCGGTTCTTCCTTTAATATTTCTATATGCTTTGTCCATACTCCGCGAGGACGGATTGATTCTAAACTGAACCTACGAATGTTTTCATCTTCACTTTTCGCCCACTCCGTTAACAAATCTACACTATTCTTAATATTTGCCGAAAGGTCCTCCCTAATTGACATCCATGCAATTTCCCGAACACCAAAATGATGATCTGCTGCGAAAGGTTGAATATACAAAAGCTTTTCCTCTAAAGAATAATCATTGTTTTTATTCATAAATGCCGCCCAACATCGGACACTATCAGATACGTGATGAGCGCATATTGTAATTAGCTCCTCTTTTTTTGTTGCACGCTCATCCATTAAGACTGTATCTAACAAACTTCCAATTAAACGTATGGCCTTCATTCCCGTTTCAACTTTTTGCTTCTCTACCTCAGTCAGTATAAATTCTAACTTTTCTTCTAGCCCAATGGATGGTAGAACATTTTTTAATAAAGTAATATGGTGAACAGCTTGCCACTCTGTTAAATTAACACTCTCTATTTTCCCTTGATTCAACAACGTTAAAACGTCACCAGGGATATCGCTAGCCTTTCTAGCTCCCTTTCTATGTATAATATCTTCTTTTACTACCATTTTAACACCCTCCTATAATTGATCTGACCTGTTGAAATGAATAGATGTTTATTTTTATATTATTTCTTTTCACAGATTATTTCTACTATTCCCTCTAATCGATTGAATCTCGCCATAAATGTGTATCGAGTGGCTTGATAGAGACGCCTATGATACGATTACAAAATAAACAACCTCATTTGTTTTTTATTAACTATAGTGAAATCAAGTGAACAACAATATAAAAGGATGGTAATCAATTGAGCAACGAGCAAAATAATAATAAATTTATATACACATATGTACATCATGTTGACGAATACGATCTATGTAGAATGGAGATGCGTTCATTTTTTAGCCTTGATTCCCAATCAAACTATATCATAAGCAATAATAAAATTGATCCAAGCCGTAGCCCTTTTATACAAGAACGACTTGAAGTGCTATATGAAGATAATAGCGTAGAGAACATCAAGACATTGGTGAAGGGTATAAACATAAATGAAGCAACTTTTAAAGTGGTTTGTTTAAATAGTATGGATATAGGTGAAACGAAGAAAATTCGTCAGTCAGAGCGTCGATTGTTAGAACGTGAGATAGGGTTGTGCATTGAGGGAGAACCAGACCTAACTCATCCCGAAATTGTATTTGGTCTAATTTTAATAGATGGAATATGGTATTTTGGAAAGTATATGAAGAGTGAATCCATTTGGCTTAAACATTTACACAAACCAAACAGTTATTCAACGGCACTTAGTACAAGAGTAGCTCGTGCTGTTGCGAATATCGCAGTTCCCCAGCCTCAAAATATTCGAGCGATTGATCCTTGTTGTGGTATTGGGACAGTCGTTATTGAAGCCCTTTCCATGGGAATTAATATGGAAGGGCGAGATATATATTACAATGTTTGTAAAGGTGCCCGAGAAAACATCGCTTATTTTGGATTAACGGGCAAAATTACAGTAGGTCCAATCTCGGAAGTAACGGAACACTATGATGTCGCCATAATTGATTTACCTTATAACTTATTTACGCATTCATCACCAGAAGATCAATTTGATATTATAAAACACGCTCGCAGGATTGCCGATAAGGTTATTGTCGTTACAATTGAAACAATTGATGACATGATAAAAGATGCAGGTTTTGTGATATCAGATCGATGCGTTGCTAAAAAGCAATCGTTTTTACGTCAAATTCTATTATGTGAATAAAAACACGTACTCCCGAAACTATCATTATGTTCGATAGTTTGAGGAGTACGCAAACAGCGATTAGCTGAATAGCATTTCTAAAAAATTCAGTTACATAAAACAGAGACCTTGATAACTATCTGGGTCTCTTTCTGTTGGTTTGAATTAAAAAAGGTTTGATCATTTTTTACTTATATATTCGAAGATAGCGCCCTTTTGCTGAATAAGTAAAGCGCATTTCTTGTCTGCCAATTTTTAGGTAGTGATAATTTCTTTTTCAAAAAGGCTGTTTTCGTATAGTTTGTTGCTATTAATACTTAAAGACCAAGTTTATTCTACACGTTTTGTAGCTTAACTTGGTCTTTATGTTTTGATTTTAGTAAATCCTTCTTTAACTAAAGCCACTGTTAGTTCAATAAGAAAAGAATTCTATATGAGAGTGCATTTTTTAATTAAAACTCGATACCTGTATTTGTAATAATTTCATACATCTATATTTTTTTATTTAGTAAATCTTTACCCCAAACTTGCATTGCTTCTAATACAGGTATAAACTTTTGCCCCTGCTCTGTTAATGAATATTCTACTTTCGGTGGAACAACTTTATATACTTCTCTGTGTACTAGACCGTCCTCTTCAAGCTCTCTTAATTGTCTAGTTAGAATTCCTTTCGAGATACCAGGTAGCAGCCTCAATAATTCATTAAACCTAATAATTTCATTTTTGCTTAAATGCCACAAAATTACGATTTTCCATCTGCCTGCAATTGCATTTTGAGCAACTGTTAATGGACAAATTTCTTGCAGCGTTTCTTCAGAGACCGTTTCATCTTGATAACTAAAACGTGCCAAAATAAAACCTCCTTTTCTTTAGGTACTATTTTTATGACTATGTTATTAAATTGTGCCTACTTACATAAATCTTTCTTTGGTAATAGTATATGCATTAGGAACAAAAATCAAAAATAACATTGTAGTGGAGGAGATTCTATGAAAGTCTTAATAACTGGTGCAACTGGAAATTTAGGTTATAAAATTGTTGAGTACTTACTTCCCAAAATATCAGTTGAAGAAATAATTGTTGGTGTGCGTGACGACAAGTCTGAAAAAGCCCTTAGCTATAAGGAGCACGGCCTAGAAGTTCGTGTAACAGATTTTGAAAATCCAGAAACATTACTTACAGCATTCAAAGGTGTAGATCGCTTATTCATTATGTCAACATTTGGTGACTTTGAAACAGTTATGCGTCAGCATACAAACGCAGTAGAAGCTGCCAAAGCAGCAGATGTAAAACAAATTATTTATCCAAGTGTTACGAGAGCAGAAGGAAATGACTTCTTCCTTGCTGGTCTTCATAGAGCACGTGAAGTAGCAATTATTGAATCAGGTATTCCGTATGTGATTCTACGTAACAACTGGTATGTAGAAAATGAACTTGGCACAATTCGAGGCTGTATGACTGGTGCCCCTTGGATAACTTCTGCTGGTGAAGGAAAAATCGGTTGGGTATATCGCCCAGATTTAGCTGAGGCAGCAGCGAATGTTTTAGTAGCAGATGGTCACGAAAATAAGATTTATGAACTTTCTGGTAAAAATTTAACACAACAGCAATTTGTTGATACTTTAAATGAAGTCTTAGGCAAAGAAGTTCCTTTATTAGCAGTAGACGATGCTTCATATGAAGAAATGTTAAAAGGTGCTGGAGTACCTGAAGCCTACCTTCCAATGTTAGTAATGACTCAAAAAGGTATTCGTGAAGGAGGATTAGAATCAACACATACCGATTTAGATTACTTATTAAATCGTCAGGCTATTCACTAAAACAAGCACTAACACATTTATTTTTAAATACAAAGTAGATAAAGCAAATTTAAATATTGTATCTTACAACGTACCAGCCCACTTAAGGCTGGTACTTCGCTATTTCTTCCCAAAAACTGTTTTTACACTTCTGCAACCACCTATCACTTGATTACAAGCATCTTATTAAACTAAACTACACTGTTAGTTCAATAAGAAAAAAGTTCTGTCTAAGTAGATATTTTTGATAGCAGGGAGTTGGAGTAGAAAGAGAGATACACGGTGTACCGAAGGGCGAACCTCGGATGAGCCTTAGCATATTAAGCTAAGGCTCATTTTTTCGGCACAATTACCGTATCGAATCTTATAAATACATCCAACTCTTCACCTTCAAAAATATCAACTGTGCCCAATGGTGTCACTACATTTGAAAGAATCTTTGAGCAAACAGTCTTCAAAAAACATTAAAACCTGAAAAATACCTAAGCCTCTTTGGATCCATTCAGAGCCCTGTTTAGCAGTCTATGGCCTGTTATCCAAACTGCCACCCCGGTCCCCCACAATATCAAAGCTGAGCCAAAACCAACAGATGTCCACCATACCATAATTTGATAATTACCCCAGGTAACATTAATAGGGAAAGTAAACAGCGCGATTGCCGAAAGCAGACAAAGAAGTGAACCCGTAATATAATAGATCTTCACCTGGAAAAGGTGCGCTAGAGGAAAGAAATGAGCACCGACAATAAGAGCCATAACAGGGACAAACAAATCCAAATGATTGGTAGATCCACAAATTCCGGCAGCAATGGCTATCAATACGCCTTCTAAACCGAAAATAATACCGAACCACATATTCTTTCGTTTCCAACGCTGAGAATTCCCTTCCGCCCTCTCGTTTGATAACCTTTTTGAATTCGTTATCAATACGATTCCTCCAATAAGCAATATGACACCAATCAATAGGGAAAAGATCAACAGCCAGAGAAATCCAAAACCTTGCAGTCCTCTAATTCCAATTCCCGCCCATAGAGTACCGAAAAATGCCATGAAGATAACTCCTGAAGCTGTCCCGCGCACAGCGGCTTTAGGAATGATGTTTTGCGACATATCATGAACCCTCCTCTTTCAATTTCATTCTAAAAGGCTAAAAGATTCTGTCTCACCATTACGGATAATTTCGCCAAAGTAAAGATAATAATAATATTCATTATTTTTGGAGTTCATACATTGTACATTCCATACGGTTGTAGTTTATATGAGATACCATTATTAGAGGAAATCCAAAACCATCTGTCAGGATGGTCTTACAGTTAACATATCGCGACCCTATTAGAAATTCCTCATCAGAAAACCCCTTGGTGTTGCTTCGAAATAAAGTTTGATCAAAACACCCTCGCAAGCCAGCATTTTTGAATAAAATAAAAAGAATCCACTTTGAAAAAAGATTGATCAAAATGGATACTTCCTTAGCAAATATTTAAGTTTGATTTTTATAAAAAATGAATCGCTCAATAGATCATGAACAATCGCGCCTGTGGTATAAATATTATATTTTTGCTAAAACAGAGTTAATAAAATCGGTTTTTTCTTCGACATTGCTTCCCGAGAGATTCTATTCTACTACGGCTTCTGTTATTTTCTCATCTAGATTTTTAATCGCATGCACCGAATTATCCTGAATGATGCCTGTTTCTACAAAACCAAATGAGGCGTATAATTCTTTAGCTATGACATTACTTTTATCATAGAAGAGGTCTACATATTGTGCTTCCCCATATGGGAAATTTTCAATATCCGCCAACATTTTTTCAAAGGCAAGCTTGCCATATCCTTTCCCCTGATAACTCTTATCAATCATAAAATGCCAAATGAAATAGGCCTTCTCCCCGTAATAAACTTCATTTTGAAATGATTCATGATCCGTCGTATCATAAATATACATCAAAAATCCAATCATCGTATTATTCGCATAAATAGCTAATGGAGAAGCTGGTATACCATCTGTGTTCAACATATGAGCGTCTGCGAAGCATCTAAGGTTAGTAGTTTCTAATATAAATTCTTTCTGGTTTTCTTCAACATCAAGCGCTATTACTTCATCTATGTTATCCCCATCTATTTTTCGTAATTCAATCATCTTTTTATCTCCTCTCTAAGTCAAGCCACTTCCACACATGGCCTAAAACATTCCAAATATCATTTCCATATTTCTCAAAATAGGGTACACAAAATATTCACCAATGCTAACTCTACTAAAGGGTTTTGTAACTTTTAGTTCTAAGAAATAGATAGGAGAAATAATAAACAAAACTCAAATTATTCATTAATGGATAATTAGTTATTTTCATTTATTTTCTCTACTTTCTTATTTTAAAATTGTTAAATTCCATATATTAAAACGATACATCAAACAGATACATTCAGTTTTTTATATATTATGACACAATAGTTATATTTATTTACACATTTCTCATCTCATGAATTTTTTGCAAGGTACTAAGGTGCAATGCTTTATCTTCGGGCGACTTAGCGAATTTATACCACTCCACGAGCCTGTATCCGAACATAGCAAGAATTAGTTCATAGATACAATGATCGGATATATGGGACACATCCGCATATTCCGAAAAACCCCTGTAATATGCAGGAATGCATTTTTGGTAGTAGTCAATCATATGACAGATGTCCGCTTCATCAGTTATTAAACTCGCGATATCCTCGCCCATGTACCCCCATCCGGCGGTATCCCAATCGATAAGTACGATTTTATTGTCCGAATAGAATATGTTTGCCACCCAAAAATCTCTGTGGCAAAGCACTATTGGTAGCTTTTCAATTCGACTGAATATTTCGTCCGCATTGCTATCTAAGTCTATGAGCATTTTACACAGGTGCTTCGGGATTTCACAGTCATCGGACCGTATATAATCATACAAAACATCCCATGACCGATAACGCAGATAGTAGTTTTTCATAAACTCCACCTTGCTTAAATTGGGTAAATTCTGCAATATGTTTGGTCGTTCAGTGTACAACTTGCCTTGAAATCGCCCCAATTCCTGGGCTATACGTTCATACATTTCCGAGGTTAGATTTAAGCCTGACACACCATCAATATATTCCATCCACAGTTGAATCTCATCGCCATTTATTTCGGCGTGATAACACTCCGGCCAACGGAACGAGTCGGAGAAAACCTTTTTGAAATCCGATACAAAGAAGTCGTATTCCCTACGCCATGAATCTGGATCACCATAACGCTCAAATTTTTTCTGTGTTTTCCAAACTATCTTATACGGCAGATTTTCACCATCAGAAGTTTCAACCATGCCTGTTACAAGCCGAACAATTCCTATTGTCCCGCCTTGCAACTCTTTAAGTTGATAATTTGCGCGGATTATCGTCTTGTCGAGCATTTTACTCAAAACAAGCGTCAGTATTTCGGGCTTTACAAACTTTTCATTCTGGTTGTTCATCTCTTGTTTCCTCCCTTTTTACCCTTATGTCGCATGGCAATCGACTTTTGCCACGCCCGTTTATCTATGAGATACCCCGATTTATCATCCACAAATTTGTTTTCCCGCTTCTGTACAAGGTAACGCTCCCAATGCTCTTGTGCCAATGAACCATCGGCAAGGGCGGCAAGAACTGCGCAGCCCGGCTCCGTCTGATGGCGGCAGTCATTGAAGCGACACTGTGTGAATAATTCCTCCACATCGTTAAATCCCGCGCTGATCCCGTCGTCCGCACCGAACAGCCCAAGTTCACGCATACCAGGCGTATCAATAACCATCGCACCGGAAGGGAGCATGAAAAGCTGGCGATGCGTTGTTGTGTGCCGGCCCCGGCTGTCGGCCTCGCGGATAGCCTTGACAGTCATCACTTCCTGATTCATCAAAGCGTTTAGCAGCGAAGATTTTCCCACACCAGACATACCGAGTAATACTACGGTTTTTCCTGGTTGGAGATATTCGCTCAACCCGTCTAAACCATTCCCGGTGTGGCTGGAAACTGCATGTACTGGCACATCAGGAGCGGCTTTCTGAACTTCAGCTATCGGTGTGTTGAAATCCGTAGCCAAGTCAGCTTTTGTTAAGATTACGACAGGCTGGCTGTTGCTCTGCCGTGCCTGTGTCAGGTAGCGCATGATGCGGCTGATCTTGAAATCCCAGTTTAAGGATGACACGATAAATACGTAATCAAAATTCGTTGCTACGACTTGCTCCAGTATAGTTTTGACATAGCCTACTGCGTGTCCCGAATAGTCCGCGCGGGAAAATTTCGAGCGGCGAGGCAGCAATTTGGCAATGAGCGAAGCACCGTTTTCGTTGTATTGTAAAAATACAAAATCGCCAACGCACGGAAAATCTTCCCGAGTCACCGCAGTGTGGTAGAAAGCGCCCTTCAATACAGCGGTCACTTCTCCTTGTTCGGTGATGACGGTATATTGCTCTCGCTGTAGTTCCGTAACCCTTCCAGGTATTAAACCTTTCGGCAGCGTTTCGGCTTCGATATAGCCGTATTGTTTCAAATCAATCATTGAACAGATCCTCTCCTAAAAGTTGTTTTTGGGCATAAAAATACCGCGAACAAGCAGCCTCCTAAGAAGCTGCTGTTTCGCGGAGAAAAGTCAAAACTCGACTATAATCAAAAAGGAATACGACTTTCATCGTATCCCGCTAACAGCAGTATTCACGAAAGGTTACTGTTTACGGCATAGCAAAAAACACGGGTGATATTCCCGGTTGCTCTCATTCCAAGCTATAATCAAAAATTGGAATTTACTATGCCCGATATTCGGTTAAGTTAAAACCACCAATACCATATAAGTTGTCATTAAAAAACATCTCCTTTCGCAGAAAAAAAGTTGGAATATAATTCCACTACTATAGTGTGACATAACCCTTCGTGAAAAATCAACAGAAAATTTGTATAATTCGAATTTTATCGGTCAGCTACCTCTCCAACTCCATCCCCCAACTATCGCAAATAACATGAGAAAAGCCACCTTCATTCTCGATTTGAAGGTGGCCTCTCATGTCGCTTTGCTGCCTTTACATTTTTTGTGTAAAAGTAAACGACAATGCAATTACAGAAACAATAAGCGATAAAAAGCTTATTGCAAACACTTTATCAAGACATTTTTTAAATGGGACTATTATTGCTTTTTAACTTCACGAAATAATAAAACAGGTAGTAAATCACCATCGATTTACTCCCTTTTAGATTCTCAAAAGCGATGGTTATTGCAATGTAAGATTGATTAAAAATTACCTTCAACCTTTATTTATCAGCAAATGCAAAAACTCCATTTTGAAAAAAGTTTGATCAAAATGGAGCTAATCTTTCTAACTAAGTATGAGAATTTTATAAAAAAGTTTGATCAATTAAATGAGCCTTCTTCAACTAAAGCTCTGTTAGTTCAATAAAAATTATTTCAAAAAGATAACCGCCCAACGTTGTTCTTCTAACCTTTTTTTATTTTCAACATCGAATTAGCATTTTCTTGAAATTCATATGGAACTTTTACTTCTTCAACAGTACAGTTATTGTCAGCAAGATATCTTATTAGTTTGTCTAAATGCTTATATCTTTTTCCCTCTAAATCAACTAAAGGAAAAATACGAACTTCCTCTTTTGTAACCCTCAACAGCTCGTTTAGCGTTTCTAAGTGAAATTGATAATCTAACCTATCTGCATACATAAATAAAAAATGTGCTGAGAGAAGAATCTCAAATTCATCATTCTTAAATGGCAAAGAAGGCATTTTAACAGGTATTTATCTTTCACTCGATTTCTTCATATCATTATCAAAATCTTGTAAAGCCGTTAAACGAAATTTTCTAAGACCTTCTACATCCTTAAAATAGTCCCATTTATAGTTGTTTTTAGCTTCTTCCATATGCTTCATTGCGTGTTCAATATCTTGAAGACCTTTATTTTTTAGACCTTCACCAGAATGATAATAGGCAATGTCACAAGCGGTTACATCGAAACCTGATTTGTTGCCAATGGCTGTAAATGAACAAGCTCCTGCTGGACAATCAAGTATTTTCTTTCCTCGTAGTTCTTCTTCTGAAAGTAAGAACATATCCAAATACTCTTCAAAAGTTCTCCCAATGAAAACTATTCTCTCTAAATCTAACTTTGTACTCTGCTTCATTTTACTCAACTGAACTCGCCCCACCCTTCTAAAAGTACATTCATAATACCACAGAAATGGTAAATTCAACCTTTTTTATTGAGATAGCTTGCTCCAATAGTTAAGTAGAAAAAGGCTTTACTCCTTATTGAAGTAAAGCTCCGTTAGTTGAACAAGCGTTTATCTTATTATTGGACATTATTCATCTTCATCGAACTCACCGTTTTCAGAATCCAATTTAATAAAATCCTTTAAATTTGAGGTATATTCCTCTATTTCTGCGGTCTCGTGGTTCCAAATATAAATTTCATCATTCATTTTCCCGTTTATAACTTGAAGACATAATTTATCCCCTGTACCATCATCACCAATAGCTATTAGATCACTAGACATTTCTTCATCTTTTGCATCCTGGTTTTGCCTTACGACATCATCCCAAGTTTTTTTAGGATTCTTTTGGTCTTTGATCGGAAAAAGAGTCCATTCGCCGATTTCGGCATTATTAACTAATCGAAAAAGTTCCTTGTATTGTTCAGGAAAAACTGCACCTAATTTTTCTTCAGCTGATTTTATATCAAAATCTGTAACGCCAGCTTTTCTTGTTGAAATCAAGTCTCTTAATTCTTTCACTTAAAACTTACCGCCTTTTCTTGTGTCATCCTATGTAACAATCCTGTATTGTTAGTTCTAGAAATACTTAAAAGAGCTACGTATGTAACTCAATGATTTTTAATCAACGCACCCGTTAATTTAAGTACATTTCTTCACAAACTAAAAAAATAAGAAAGTAACGCAGAGTCGTACTTTCATTTTAATTAACATAACTTATTTGATTTCCTCAGCCAACTCCAAAATAATTCCTTCTGGACCGCGAACGTAGCATAATTTATAACTTTCTTCATATTGCTGTATCTCACTAAAGATTTTCGTACCCTTCTTTTTCAATTTGGCAACAACAGCTTCAATATCTTCAACAGTAAATGCAATATGTCGGATACCCAGTGTATTTGCAAAGGGTTGCTGAAAATCTTTTTCATCTGACGGTGAATAAAATTTGATTAGCTCTATCCATGTCTGACCGTCTGTCGTTCCCAATCCTACACACGCTACTTTAACGTCATTAAGCCCAACTGCATATCCCATTAAGTCTCCTTCCATTTCCCATTCACCTTTTACCTCAAGTCCAAAATCGAGAAAAAACTCTTTAGCGGCAGGGAGATCATTTACGATTACACCCACATGATCTATTCTTCGGATCTTCAAATTTCATACCTCCATTGTTTCTGTTATTTTGCAATATCCTGTATTCAAATTCTAATATTAATAAAGGGAAAAAAGATACCAGCATCGCAGCTTACAAAGCCAATTAGATGATGCACATCGCAAGAAGGATATTACCAGCAATCCAAACTATGTGCCATTTTATAAATGGCTTGATGAACATGAATGAATAACTAAAAAAGGTGGATTTACAACGCTAAGAAATATACATGATTTTATGCACACTAAACAGTAAGCCATAATCGTGTAAATATTGATGTTTCAAGTGTTTGTGCTGCTTGCATAAAAAGCTGTATAAATAATGTGCATACAAAAAGCCACGAAACTGTTGATTTCACAACATTCGTTGCCTTTAAGTCTGTTTCCAAACTTACATTTGGGAACGTTTATTATGATTGTTTTGTATAGCTTATAAGTCCTTGTTGCACTAAAGCGCCCGATTGCTTAGGAGAATATTGGTACAAATAGAACGTCAAGAAAAATGTCTGCCGATATTAATGTGTATTAATGACCCATATTATCGTTATTACCACTAAGTGGTTCTACTACTTCTCCATCTTTATCTATTACAATACTGTCGGTTTCCTTATTAGCCTCGGTCAAAGACCCATAATAAATAAAAACACCAAAAGTAATGATAGCTATCGTTGTTAATACTATAGAAATTCTCTTTTTCATAAAGTAGTCATCTCCCTACATATAAATTTATTTTGTTCGAATTTTAACATACACTTTTTTCAATATAATCCAATTATAGCACAGCGCTTATTCAACAACTGCACCCGTTAGTTAAAGTATAACCTTCCCAAAGCGTCCTTTGGTAACTTTTCATTGAGATTCTATTTATATGTTACCGCCATTCAGAACAAGTGGATCGAACAACCCTTATTGCACTGAAGCCCCCGTAATATAATATCAGGTGCTGTACAGGAAAATGATATGGTAAATATGGTGAATCCAGATTTATATATGGATGTTGTTTATGTAAATAATAAGAAACAGAATTTTGGATTGTGGATAGTGAAAAAGTGCATTAATGAAAACAGATGATACTCATACTATTTATACGATTTCCAAAGAGATGACAGATAAATTAATTGATTTAATTGAATAGCAGTATTATTTTTTTTTAATTTTGTGGATCTATACCGATTTCTTCCATTTCGTTTGCAAATCTTTTCACTACATCAGATTTCATTTCTTCGTGTTTCTCTTTGTCAATTTCATGTCCATGTTCAGAGATACTTTGAATCTTATCATTACTTTCTAAATTAAATCTACCGTTATTCATATTGATAATGCTATATTCACCAAAAGTATTTTTCTTTAAATATAGAATGTACATTTCCCCATCAGTTAATTCAGCATAATTTTCAATTGATAATTTCTTTTGTTCATCGTAACTAATTGGCTCTATAATTGTTAGATTATCATTTTCAGTTATTGAAGAAGATTCATCTTGCTTCAATACCTTAGAAATTGTGATTGGTGTTTTCGTATAGAAATCTTCAATTACTGGAGGTAAACCAGCGTCAGATTCATTGTTTGATGAAATGTACTTTACGACATGTTCTCTATCTTCGAATTTTTTGTCAGTTTTCGCCATTACAACAAGTTCAGCATCATTAAATAATTGGCTTTCAGCATCATACGCAATATAGCTTCCATGAGTTACTACGGTTTCTATTTCTTCGTTTTTCTTAGGTTTTTCAGCTACCTGATCATTACCACATGCACATAACAACAAAGAAAATGAAGTTATAGTTAAAAATTGTGACTTTTTCATAGAAATCCTCCTATTACCATTTTTTATTAATTTCACCTGAATCATAACTTGTTAAACCAGAAGGGATTTCCCACCAACCTTGAACCATTACTGAATCGTGAGGTATACCTACATGTGCCATTTTAATAGTATGACCTACTTCGTGAGCAGCATTAAAATTTATACGAGATGCTGTATAATTTGACTGTGCTCTCATCTGATTATCATAAATAATTGATGTAGCGTAATCCCAGTTACTATCTAATGATACTGCACTCCCTGAACTATTATATCCACCTGCTTGTCCTAAAAGTCCACTTACAGAAGTAGTTCCGACAGAATAAATATCAGGACGACCTGCAGATGAAGTAGTTTTAGTAATATTAACTTTACTGCTACCATTCCAATAACTTCTTGCTTTATCATAATTAGCTGCATATCCATAAGCAGCTACAGATGAATGATAAAAAGCATTTGGCATAGCGTTATTTTTTTCCACCAGAGAACATATACACCAATCAGTGTAAATTTATATTGGAATATTGTCTATTTTCTGAATTTCATAAGGGGTTTTAACTTATTATAAGAAACTGCCTAAATAAATGTGGCAACAAAGGACTAACTGTATATTAAAATAGCTGAAATCTATATTACTTAGCTTTCTATGCATAACATCCTACCTAACTTTTAATTATTAACCTGCTACATTAGCTAAAGAAAAGTTACCAAACCATCGTTTGGTAACTTTTCATAAAAGGTTGTTATTCAATAATATGGCCCGATTGTTGAACAACAAGTTAAACAACACTCTTCAACTAAACTGCCACGTTAGCATAAGAAGCGACTGTGTTTATGATACAATCGCTATAGAAAAATTTTTACTTTTCAATTCTTTGGAAAAATACCTGATGTAACTCTATTTAATATTTTTCTAAATGGCCATTGGCATAAAGATATTGTGATGACTATTATCAAAATGAAAACAACTAATTGCAGAAAACGATTTGAAAATTGTCCAGCAATCCAATTACCTCCATAATAAATACAAATAACCCCCAATAGCACCGTGGAAAGATAGGAAAAAGAAGCGAGAATTAATTGTTTAGCCGTTAATTGTCTTATTGATTCTCTATTTTTGTGTATAAGATTGATTACCACAAATATACAGTAAGCTATAATAATAAATGAAAACACACAAATACACCTTCCATTATCAAATCTACTTTTCAACCATATCCATATTATAACATTTATTCTTTAACCAATCCGCCCCATTAGCCATCCATGTAGCGCAAAAACCAGCGCTACACCACAGAAAATGAAAGATGATTAAGTTCTTTCATGGGAGTTCAATAAGGATTATTTATATTTTTATCTTTCTAATACTATACAATATTGTTCTTTATATTTTTCATGGTTCCAATTGTACATTTGTACTAAATGATTTAGAGATAATTCTTCATAATAACATCTAATATACGGTATATTTATTTCATTATCGTCATGACCAATCCACACTCTCCATAGTTCTAATATCTGTCCTTCTCTAATATTTTCTTTTAGGTACTCCAGTAATTGCCTTGCCCTCAATTCCGAATAGATAAAATTCACTTCATAAATGAATGGATAACTTGTATATCCACTTACATCATAGTAAGCGTCCTTTTTAATGTCCAATTCATTTAAGTCATCTTCATTTTCAACAAATAATATTTGGGCATTAGGGTCCATCTTCTCCCAAGGTACCAACTCATGTGGTTTTATTTCTAATTCAATAGCTTCCTTAACAGTAATATACTTCGCTTTTGTTTCTACTTCTGGCATTTCATAATTTGTTGCTATAAATGAACAGAAACTCATTTATCAACCTCCTAAATTTAATCCTTATTAAATTATCCTGCTTACGTTAGTCATATGGCTCTACCCCTTATTGAAGTAAAACACCCGTTAGCCATCCATGTAGCGCAAAAACCAGCGATACACCACAGAAAATGAAAGATGATTAAGTTCTTTCATGGAAGTACAATAAGGATTTATTTAAACACTTTATCTATTTCGTCCTTATCGTAATCTAATATCCAATCATTGTATGTATTATAAATGTCTCGTATAGATTCAGGTGAGGTAGCAAGCAAATCACATCCTCTATCATCATAAACGTGAAAAATGGTTTTCCTTTTGATATTTAAAAAATATATCCTATGAAAAATACTTGGTTGAATCCCTAAATCCTGGTTGCATACTGCTTTTAACAATGGAATGTACTTCATATCAGATACTTTACATTCAAGGGTAAACCTATGTGTTTTATATTTTCCGTCCTCATCATCTTCAGGAAAAATATAAGGCATTTCTGTATGCTTCAATTTATATAAGACTGATTTATCATAGACATATGGAGAAAAAATCCTCGCTTTGTGCTTATAGGTTTTTCCATCTCCAAAATCATTCACATCTACTACAATAACAATTTCCTCGTCTTGTAAATGTAGCAATTCAAACAGCGTGACAGCCCTTTTATAAACCTCCTGTACATAAGGACTATTTTCATAATCGTATTCTCTATCCCACTCTATCCCTAACTCGAACCGTATGCTGATTTCCCAGTTATAAAACAAAGGTGGTCTAAGAATTAAGTTAGGAAAATTTTCATTCATATAGTCATTTATAAGCATATTTCCACCTCAATTTGTTTCTTTAATTTTACCATTTTTCTTCAACAAAACTGCCCCGTTAGCCATCCATGTAGGGCAAAAACCAGCGATACATCACAGAGAATGAAAGATTATTTCGTTCTTTCATGGGAGTTGAATAACAAACAAGAGCTGTCAAAGCAGCTGTCATAACACATTTGATCGTACCTGAAAAATCCCTTGAACACGCATTAATACGTTGGAAATTGAAATTGTTAAATACCGCATAGGAAAGTGTAAAAAACCATCAAGTGAATTTTATACAATAATACATAAAACAGACAACTATTGTGTATTGCAAAATAAAAGGACAGAGTATTGTAACCTGATTTGGCGTTGCAACTTTACTTGGAGAGGAGGACCAGATAGCCTCGTATAGGCAAAGCCAGCCCTTAATATAGCTGGCTTCTTGGTTCATTACTCATGCCCTCAGAGGCCTCCATGTCAAGTTGCAACATTGTGTAATTGCAAAACTATGTATTTTTTCTTTGCAAAATACAACTATCTAGTTCTCTTCTTTCTCATGTTGAATTAATTATTTTCTTGTAAAGCCTATCATTCTGTATTTATTGATTTTGGGTAAATATTTGTTCTAATTGAATAAATACTTATCTCCGTGTTATAGTTCATATTGAAGATGTATATAAAATATATAAGACCATTTAGTGTTACAGCACCAAATGGTCTTCGTAACAAGGCGATTTGCAATGAGAAGAAAGTAAACCGACTCACATGCTTGGCAGGCGGAGGCGGTTTACTTTTTTTTGTGTAAAAGTAAACGACAATGCAATTACTGAAACTATAAGCGTAGAGAAACTTATAGCTACCATTATTGCTTCAAAAATAGTCATTGGTATCAACTCCTTTCTCTTCAAGGACTCGAAGAAAATAGGTGAAAATTTGATTACCAATCGCCCATATAGCCTCTATCTCGTTACTCTCTCATTATACCAAATTTTTAAGAATAACTCCTTTTTCCTGTAGAAACTCCAATCACCTCATTGGACAATAATGCCCACACACCACTTGAATCACGTTGTACAGTAGAAGCAAACATACCTCATAAATAACGTCAAAAAAGAGCGTCAATCCTTGTTGGATCAACGCCCTGATTTATTTTAAATCCTTTTTATTCCTGATCAAACCATAGTGGATCTTTGTCATCAACGTCGCCATTATAATTGATTAGAATTTCATCTCCGGCTTTTATATCTGTGTAAGCAAAAAAGTCAAAAGTGCGATTTTTAAAATTTATCTCATAAGTTGCATTTGGTTCATAAGAATGGTTAAACAACATTCCATAACCAAGCAGGATAGCGGATTGACCGATCCCATACTCAAAAGCATAATCAGCGAGTAAGGTTTGCTCAATGTATTGATGCTGTTCGTTTGGATAAGAAATGACAGGTGCTTCGTGTAAAAGCTCTCCTTTTTGGATATCACATGTTGCAAATACCCCTCTATTGAATTCTCCATCACTTAATGGAGATGTTTTGATCTCTATCATGTTTGTTCTCCTACTCACTTTTAAAATATTCTTTGTAGCTGTAAACATTGAACTTTTTTAATTAGCTAGTTCATTTAAACACTTCGTTTGATTAGCGTGATTCTTTTGGTGGTTGGCAGACGTCACATTTACGTTGATGTTTATTTTTAAACTTTGTAAATGTTTTTTCAAATTCACTACCACACGCACATTTTAATAATAACTTTTGAGAAAAACCGTGATATTCCGTCGTTAGTAACTTACTTTCCGAATTATTCTCAATAAATTCTTTAATTTTTTCAATCGTCCATTTTTTATTCAATCTCTAACACCTCTATATTTTATCTCTACGCGGAGGCTTTCTTGGCATCCGTTCAGTTATAAGGAAAAGTCTAAATTACCTTAAGTTCCTCATTATAACACGAGCTGGTATATAATTAAACAGATTGAAAAAATCATATTTGACTAACATCCCACTACATACGTTTATGTATCAACGGTCTACCATTTTCATGATGGTACTTCTAATGTTACAAGTGTAATCTTCCCGAAATTCGAAAAGGCTTAATACACGCTAGTAAAAGCTATTTTGCATTTTTTAAAAGGCACAGAATCGCGCGGTCATCTGCTCCATCGAATTATTTATTTTTCACAATATATGTTATTCTAATTACAAAAAAAGGAGTGATATTTTGAGGAATTCCTTTAGCAAATATATAAAATATATACCACCACTCATTATTATTTTTGAATTAGTTTATTTCGGAATTCCAGATTTTGTGAAACCTATTTTTGTTTATGAATATTTTATATTTTTCGGAGTATCTTATTTATTTGCTATTCTTCAAGATTTTTTTAATCCAAGTAAAAAAACAGATATATTACTACGAGTTGTCATGATCATTTGTTCTCTTATCCTATTGATTACATCCGTCTACTATACAGACACGTTCTCGATCATATTTTCTACGATTATGTTCATTGCAATTAGTTTTTCATTATATTTAGCAATCAAGTCAAACAAGCAACAGGATTAATCTTATTTGCTTGTCTGGCTTGATGATTATGATAGTGAAACATTCACCACGTAATTTTGTATACAAACGGTAGACCATAGAGCTTTTTCGGAACTTGCTGTACATTCATTTTTTTGATGTTCATCCAAAATGGTCTATCAGCTGTTTATCGAATCATACTCCGATCATTTGCTTCAGTTTTTCAAAAGGCACATATCCAACAATTGGTTCACGTAATTTATTATGAACAATCAATCGAGAATGTGGAATTCCCATTACCTTATATTCCGCTGCAATATCTGGGCTTTTTTCAACATTCACCTTTATAATTTTCACCTTACCACTGAATTCCTCATTAAGTTCTTTAAGTACCCCTGCGAACATTTTACATGGGCCACACCATTCAGCCCAAAAGTTTATTAACACCATCTTTTTAGTTTTTAAGTGTTCACCTAATTCTTTCATTGTCGTTACATGAACAATTGGCATCCTTCTTTTCCTCCCTTGTAAAAATAAAAATCTTGAAGTTATAATATGCTTATTATTATAATTAGACCCTACTCTTCCCCTTTATCACACATTAAGGACTTTTAATATCCGTAATTAAGTTAAAAAATTTTTAAATTGTACTATCGAAAACAACTGCCATCGCTGCTTTATATCCTTCAGCAGCAGCGACGATTAATGAAGACTAGCCTAATTTAGCTGTCTCCCCCGCTGCATAAACATTTTCCTGTGACGTACGGCCTGTCTCTCACCATCATGCTACCATTTCCATTTAAATGACAACCGAGCTGCTCTGCAAATTGATTGGGACGCACAAAGTTAGGGACTATAAAACCGCCAACTCTTTCTATTTCAAGCCCTGAACTAAACACGATTTTGTTTAAATAACCATCCTCACCACGAAGATTTTGAATAGGTTCAGTAATGATAGTAATGTCTTTTCTTTGTAGTTCATTCAATGTCGGAGTAGAAAGCTCATGACCATTTGTGGCGATACTAAATCCTCCGACCAATTATAAATAAGCTTTATTTATACAGCTTTTTTGAATCGAACTCCCGCACTTTTTCTCAGTTACACTGTACAACTGCTACCCATTTAGAAAGTAAAGAAACATCACTTGGATAGCATAAAAAAACCTCCCCCAACCTCTAAAATGTACCCTATAAGATAGACACTTAAAAAAAGTCTCTCTTATAGGGTACTTTTATTTATAATGAACATAACAACTAGATGGAGCAGAACTT
>NZ_JBNNVB010000016.1:0-122164 GCF_050280325.1 Lysinibacillus sp. NPDC093216
TGAATGTTTGTGTGGTAACTACATTCTACACGAGGTCGTTATGGGCTTCCTTTATATTGACTTCTAGGTGTTGCACTTAATATTACAATCCGTCACATATAAAAAGTCACGCTTTGAACAAAAAAAGATTGATTTCGATCCTTCTTATTTCGCTAGTGTCCGCGTTAACGAAAAAATTTAGAATGAAATTAATTAGGTTTAATGTATTCTCCTGTGGAAGCATTAAAGCCCGCTGCTTCCAATTTTGTTTGGTCACTATTCCAACCTATCACTATTAGAAGGGTAACATTTCTCTCTATATCTTTTCTAAGCATAAAATTATAGCCTTTAGCCCAATCTTTCCCTGGATAAATACCGCCAATTTTTATGGCTTTTTGAAGCAATTCAGGTGAATCATACTTAATATCTTTCATTTGTATAAACTCTTTTTTAGGGTAAGGAGAAGTACCATCACTCGTTAAATCATTTGTATCATCTATTTTTCCGTCATGAATGGTTACTAAAAAAGCCTTATTAGTTTCTGGCACTCCAAATAAAATATTCCAATGCTTTCTTTTGCCGTTACTTCCGATTGACTTTCCAGGCTTATCTAAATCAATATTTATTGCATCTTTTAATTGAGCATTTTTATTCCATTTCAATGCAGGTGGATAGGCTAATTCAATCGCTTGTTTTATTGATAATTCTTGCTGTTCATCGGCTTCAAATGTATCTTTTGTTAATTGTAGAGAACTAGCAGATACTATCTCAACAGCATCAATTGGAACTAATAAAAGTAAGACAACAAAAACAATTCTTTTCATTTTCTCAAGCCCTTTTTAGGTGTATTATTTCCAAAACTTATTCAAATATTCTGCGTCGTTAGTAAAAAACATTTGTCGAACAATTCCCATGGCAAAAAGGGATATACTGGATTTTATAGAATACTATGAACCAACCTAAATTTTTTAATCAGGAGTGAGGGAATTGGAAGTTACTGAAGAGCAAAAGTCATTATTCAGTAGAATTGGCTATCTCTATTTACCAGCTAATAATATCGATGAAACAATTGAATGGTATCAGAATAAGCTAGGATTTAAGCTTAAAGCACCAAAATTTCAGGATGATATTGGTTATGTGGCAGTATTAACACCGCCAGAAGGATATGTTGTATTACTCCTTGTAGAAACAAAGGATCATACAACAGCAGATTTTTTACGCGATGGTCGCCTGTATCAAACTTTTACGTTGAATTGTCCAGATCTTGAATATACACATCAATCATTAAAGGGTAACGGTATAGAAGTTACCGAGATTATGGTGCGTGGAGAAAATGCTAAATATTTTGTCTTTACCGACCCATCAGGTAATCATATCGAGGCTGCTTGGTCTGTATGGGATTAAGTGACAAAAATAGGTGCTTTAGTACAAGAAGAATGATCAGACTTTATGTTTAATCATTCGAAAAGATAGTTGCTATTCAACTAACGGTCTGTTTAGTGGAACAAGATATAAAACTTTTGATGATAAAATTAGTCAATTGTAAAGGCTGTATTCTAAAAAAATGTTGCTATATAACTCCCATGAAAGAACGTAATAATCTTTCATTTTCTGTGGTGAAATGTTGATTTTTGCGCTACATAGATGGCTAACGGGGGAGGTTAGTGGAAGAAGGGCCATTGTAATAATGTGTAGAAATAAACAAATATAACTAATTCTAAACAGGAGGTATTATGAAGGATATTAGTTTATGTGTTAAAGAGTTGGATGTCCATTATTACGAATTAGGAAAGAACACTAAACCCACAATAGTCTGTTTACACGGACTTGGAAATAGTGGGGCAGTCTTTTCTGAGTTAGCTGAATACCTAGAAGATGATTTTCATATATTATCTTTTGATAATCCAGGTCACGGAGGCACATCTCCTTTTGTAAATGAAGATGGTTATCTATTTTCAAGTCTTGCAAAATGGTATAACGATGTATTCGAACGAGTCTTAAAAGAACCCTTTTATATTTTGGGCCATTCTTGGGGAGCTGATATAGCTTTACACTATGCTAAAATGTACCCTAAAAAAATTAAAGGGGTTATCTTACTTGATGGTGGCTATACGTTTCCAGATTTCCAAGAAGATATGACCTTTTCTAAAGTATATGATGGGTGGAATGATTATATGGAGCATTCCTCGGTTTTTGACACTTGGGCTGATGTAATCGGGGAGTACCAACAATATACAGACCGATGGAATGAAAAAATTGAACAAATGGTTCAAACACTTTTTAATAAAAGAGAAAAATATGAACTTATTACTTCAAAGTTTACTGTATTATCTATTATTAAAGCATTTTTTAGAGAAAGTTTTACAACAGCTTATCCATACATAAAATCACCATTGATTCTTATCCACGCAACTCTTCCCAAAGAGTTAATAAACGCTAGAAGAACTGGAATCAACAAATTAAAACAGCATATAGAAAATGTCACCATTGTTTCAATGGAAGCAACTGATCATATGGTTCATTGGGATAACCCTAAAAAAGTAGCTAATGAAATTCATAACTGGGTATCTAAATGTTGAGCTACGTGGCGATTGCAAAAAAATATTACACCAATTGAAGTGAACGGAACCTCGGAAATTGGGGACGTTGTGGTCATTTCTTTAATAGTAGCCTCATTTCTAGCTGCATTTTTTAGCCAAAAGGGCAAGTTGAGAATTTTTTCTTTAATTGTTTCCGCCATTCCAGTGCTTTTTCTACTAGGATTGATTTTACTACCGATATTTTATTTGTTAGAGCAATAATCGGATACGTTCTTTGTAAAAAGATGGTGAAGTTATTGCACTTCAACTAACGAATGCTTTAATTATAAGAAGATTGGGGAAAAGATAAAATATTTCCGAAATAAAGGTTATCTATTTGTTGCTTGAACACCAATAAAAATTGTTAAAAAGAGTGGTGATAAAGTGGAGAATGTAAATCAAAATAAGCGTATTCTTTATGCGGTTTTCGAGCATGATATTCAATTGCCAATCCTAGATATTACTCATCCCCTTTTCAACGCAAGTATTGATGAACAGGCGTATCATTTGAGCTGTCTTAAGTCAGCCAAGAGCATTGAATCATTAAAAAAGATGCCTGGCTTTATCCGCAACATCTTTCTGACTACTCCCACAGATAAGCAGTGGGGTTCTTATGTACTTAAGAGAAGCGTTACAAAGCTCTCCACAGATGGTGTTGCCATGTCCTGTGTACAACATCTTTGATTTATCTTCTGTTCCATAAGACTTTCTTATTTACACAACCGATGTTGTACAAGAGACCAGGACTAAGATTCCTGGTCTTATTATGTTAGTCATTACTATAAGGTTATTATTATATTCAGAAAATAAAATTGACGTGAACATTTGAGCATGTTATGTTTAATACAAATTTCATAGCAATCATTACAAGTTTGAGTGAAATAAGCTTTCATTCAATTAAAAGGAAAATGGGTGTAAATCCCATGCTGTCCCGCAGCTGTAAATGAGGAGTTTTGTTTAGATTACCACTGAGTGAATACTTGGGAAGGTGAAGCAAAATCATGATTCATGAGCCAGAATGCCTGCTTGTAAGGAGATTCATTGATGATCTACGAAAGATAGGGAGATGGATAGGGGCTTACTCACAGTAAGTTATTCTGTCCTTATTCTTTTGGAATAAGGTTTTTTTTATGCCTTTTTTCACTCTGTAGATTCTTCATTTAGTGCACCACAAACAAAGATAGGAGACAGAAAATGAGATTGACAAAGTATTTACTTCCTTTCATGCTTGTTATGATGTTCAGTTTACTTACTGGCTGTACAAGCACTGAAAAGGAAGAGACAGCAACGAAACAACAGACTGACGAAAAAATGATAACGATTGGATGGCCATTAGATGTAGGTCCATTAAATCCCCATACATATTTACCAAATCAAATGACAGCACAAGCGATGGTCTATGAATCATTGGTTGAATATAACGATGACGGAACAATTACGCCGAAACTAGCAGAAAGTTGGGACATCTCAAAGGACAAAACTTCTTATGTTTTCCATTTAAGAAAAGATGTCAAGTATTCTGACGGAACGGCTTTTAATGCAGACAATGTGATTCGTAACTTTCATGCAGTTTTAGCAAATCGTGATATGCATTCTTGGATGGGCATGGTTAATCATATTAAAGAGGTTGTGAAAGTGGATGACTTTACAATTCGTTTGCAATTGGATGAACCCTATTATCCTGTCTTAAACGAACTTGCCTTCGTAAGACCTTTCCGTTTTTTAGGTGATAATGGATTCCCTAAAGGTGATGCGACAAAAGATTCAATCAAAGCACCAATTGGGACAGGCCCATGGGTATTAACAGATTACAAAAAGGATGAATATGCTTTATTTAGTCGCAACGAAAACTACTGGGGAGAAAAACCTCTTGTAGAACAAATAAAAGTAAAAATTATCCCTGATTCAGAATCTATCTCGTTAGCATTTGAAAACGAAGAATTAGATTTAATATATGGTCGTGGCATCATTAGTTTAGATAACTATACGTTTTTAAAAGATAGCGGGAAATATAAAACCGCTACGTCTGAACCTTTATCTACGCGTGCGCTACTGTTGAATACACAGTCAGGTCCGTTAGCAGAATTAAAGGTACGTCAAGCGATTCAATATGCAATCAATAAGGAACAGATGGTTGACAGTATTACACATGGTACTGAAAAAGTGGCCAATACACTATTTTGGGATGCTGTGCCTTATGCCAATATTGATTTAGCGCCAATTTTATATAATCCGAAAAAAGCGCAACAATTGCTAGATGAAGCGGGATGGACGCTTCAGAAGGGTGAAAAAATTCGCTCTAAAAACGGACAGCCACTAACATTAGATTTAATCTACATTGCGACAGATGCGATTCAAAAACCTATGGCAGAACTAATGCAAGGTGAACTTGCGAAAATAGGGGTACAATTGAATTTAGAAGGCGCAGATGTGATGGTAGGTCTGCAAAAATTAATGGATGATCAAGTTGATATTAATTTCTGGCGTACAAATGGACCACCAACAGATCCACATAGCTTTGCTAATGAATCAGCTACACCAAACGCTAATGGTGTCTATGAAGCAAAATTAGGCTTACCAAATGCCAAAGAAATCGATAATAGCATTCATCAATTATTAGTAGGTACAGATGAAAAAGAGCGAGTGCAACTTTATACGGATATTTTAACAATGTTCCATGACCAAGCACTATTCTATCCTATATCTTACGAAACAAATAACGTGATTTATCAGCCATATATGAAGGATTTTGCTCCACGTGCATCTGAATATGATATTCCATTTGCACAAATGGATAAAGAAAAATAACTGTAAAAGAGAGAGTATGTCTATCAAAGACAGCTCTCTCTTTATCATAGGATTGATTAGGAAGTGACAGCATGTATGAATCGACATGGATGTTTTGTTTAAAAAGAATTTTGACTTTACCGTTTGTACTATTGGGCGTATCCATCCTGACTTTTGTATTTATTCGTTTCGTTCCAGTAGAACCTGCTGAGGTCATTCTTAGATTGGCAAGAGTTGCACCAACAGCAGAAGCCATTCAAGCATTACGTGAAGAACTTGGAACAGACAAACCTTTTCTTATTCAATATTTACTGTGGATAAAAGGCGTTTTGCATTTAGATTTTGGTACATCTTTTGTTAGTAAATTACCAGTAGCACATGAACTTTTCGCGAAATTACCCGCTACCATTGAATTAGCAGTTGCTGCATTTGTGTTAATTTTAGGATTAAGTATACCATTAGGGATCATAAGTGCATTATATAAGCATTCCATCATCGATAAAATCATTAGACTATTGACTATCATGAGTGTATCGATTCCAACATTTTGGTTAGGTTTTTTACTATTATATATATTTAGCTTGAAATTAGGGATCTTCCCGACAAATGGAAAGGGCACACTAGTACATCTAGTTTTACCTGCACTCGCATTAGCTTTACCAACAATTGGACTGTTCGTCCAGTTTATCCGTACAACCATCATTGAGGAATTACAACAGCATTATGTTCAATATGCACAGCTAAGAGGATTAAAAAACTCTGTGATCCTCGTACGCCATGTTTTGAGAAATGCTATTATCCCGCTATCTACTGTGTTAGGTATGACGCTTGGTAATTTACTAGGTGGTGCAGTAATTGTAGAGCAGGTTTTTAGTTGGCCAGGACTTGGGAGGTATTTAATAGAATCCATTATTAACAGGGATTACCCAGTTGTACAATGCTATGTATTGATTATTGCTGTCATTTATGTGCTTGCAAATTTATGCACAGATGTATTGCATCGTCTATTGGATCCTCATCTGATGATGAAGGACAGGAGAGATTGAAGTGAGCCTATTACATAAAGAACTCAGATTATTTAGTCTAACGATACTGCTAGTCATTGGCTTGTTAGGACTGTTTGCGCCAATTTTAATGCCTCATGACCCTTTAGCAGTCGATATATCAAAGAAATTTTCAGGTCCAACATGGGACTATCCATTAGGTACAGATCATTTAGGAAGATGTGTTTTTTCACGATTGCTTTTAGGTATTCGCTATTCTTTAGGATCAGCGCTCGTCATTCAAATAGTAGCCATTCTTTTAGCGATCTTACTAGGTGCTTTTGTTGCGCTAAAACGAGGCCTGATAGATTTCCTATTTATTCGAATATGTGATATTTTATTAGCTTTTCCTACACTTGTCCTTGCATTTGGACTTTTAGGTTTATTAGGTCCTAGCTTAAAAAATGTGTTGATCGCACTTATTTTTACGCAATTTATTTATTATTCAAGATTGATAAGAAGTTTATTTATTGGAATGAACGAAAAAGATTTTATTCAAGCAGCAAGAATCAGTGGCACTTCTGGAATCAAATTAATCAAACGCCATTATATCCCCAATTTACTGCCACCTATCGTAACAATAGTCGTATTAGATATAGGAAAGGTTATTTTAGAAATTGCAGGCTTTTCCTTTATTGGACTTGGCGTGCAGGCCCCCATCCCTGAATGGGGAATGATGGTGAATGAAGGAAAACAATACATCCGTCAACATCCTGAATTAATGCTTTATCCTGGACTTGCCATCGTCCTTGTTGTGCTATTATTGAATCATTTGGCAAGTAGTTTCAAGAAGCTTGACCAGTAAAGGGGTAATTATGGAGAAAGTTTTAGAAGTGAAAGACTTAACGGTAAAAATCGGTGAGAAAAATATAGTAACCTCTATCAATTTGACAGCCTATAAAGGGCGTGTCTTAGGGATTATAGGGGAAAGTGGTAGTGGCAAGACAATGCTTTGCCGCGCTATCATGCAATCATTACCGGCTTCGGCGCAGATCACACAAGGCCAAATCATCTACCAACAAGAAAATTTATTGAATGTATCAGCTGCTAAATTGAGAGCGTATCGCGGAAGGCATCTGTCTATGATTATGCAAAATCCGTCTACAGCTTTTGATCGTATTCAAACAATCGAAAGTCATTTTCGGGAATCATTAAAAGCTCACTTTGTAATTACTAAAAAAGAAATGAGACAGATTGCCATTGATGCTATGTATAAAGTCAATTTACCCAATCCAGAAAAGCTTTTGCGCTATTATCCTTTCCAATTAAGTGGCGGAATGTTACAGCGAGTGATGATTGCTTTGTCATTGGCGATACAAGCTTCTATATATATTGCAGATGAACCAACGACAGCCCTTGACACAGTCAATCAAAAACAAGTATTAACATTATTTGATCGTATTCGTTCGGAAACAGAGGCTGCTATTATTCTTGTGACACATGATATAGGTGTTATTGCTGAACTAGCTGACGATGTGGCCGTGATGTATCAAGGTGAAATGATTGAGCACACGAATGTCTATGATTTTTTTGATGCGCCTCAGCATCCTTATACAAAGAAACTTTTACAATCAAGAATTATGTTTTAGAGGTGAAAAAATATGACGCTGCTAGAAGTGAACAATATAGAGATGCATTATGCTCACAAACCATTCATGTTCAAACGAGGACAGGAAGCTCCTGTGTTACAAAATGTAACATTTTCACTTCAGGAGGGTGAATGTTTAGGAATCGTCGGTCAAAGTGGTTCAGGCAAAAGTACATTAGGCCGCATTATTTTAGGAATTGAACGACCAACAAAAGGTGAGGTTCTATTTCAAGGAATTAATCTTTATGAAACAACAAGTAAGCACAAAAAAATAATACGTAGAGATTTACAGGCTGTCTTTCAAAATAGCTATCATTCATTTAATCCGAAGCAGACGATTTTTGAGATAGTAGAAGAACCTCTCCTAAATTTCGAACGTTTCAGCAAAACAGAGAGACAACATAAAGTAATGGAATTACTAGACTGCGTGGAGTTAGATAGAACAATCGCTCAAAAATATCCTGCGCAACTTAGTGGTGGGCAACAGCAACGTGTCAACATTGCAAGAGCTCTTGCTTTAAATCCGAAATTGATTGTATTGGATGAAGCCATTAGTAGTCTTGATATGATTTTGCAGCAGCATATTATACAATTACTACAAACTCTTCAAAAAGACATGCAACTTGCTTACATTTTCATTTCTCATGACTTACAAGCAACACGTTTTATGTCAGACCGAATCGTCGTGATGCAGCACGGTCAGCTAGTTGAGGAGATTGGGAAAGATGGTGCATTCAAGCACCCTGCATCTCTAGAACTATATAATGCTATTTTGCCATCGCATCCTCGAGAAAGAACGATAAAAAAATAAAAGTATTCATTTGTTATAATAAGGAAAAATCTTGCAAAATCACTGAAGATAATGGAGGTATAGGATGAAGAAAGGTCAAATTCGAGCAATTGCTATTTGTGTATTTAGGAAAGGCGATTCAATACTTGTCTCTGAAGGCTTCGATGAAGTAAAGGGAGATCATTACTATCGGCCAATTGGCGGAGGAATTGAATATGGGGAGACAAGTTCTCATGCAATAAAGAGAGAAGTACTTGAAGAAATCGAGGCAAATATAAAGAACTTAAACTATTTAGGTACAATTGAAAACATATTTACATATAACGGTGACCTTGGACACGAAGTAGTTTTTGTATATGATGCTGAATTTGTCGAAAAGTCCTTTTATGAAAAACCTTCTTTTTTCGGACAAGAAGATAATGGCGCAATCTTTAAATTGCTTTGGAAGCCAATTAGCGATTTTACAGATAATAAATTAAAATTAGTTCCAGACGGATTAGTCGATTTGCTTTAGATCATTAAATAAGTTAAGAGCTTTCTTACTTGTACATTGTGACTGGGTGTTATAGCTCAATTAAGGAAAATCAAGCTTTATAAAAAAAGAAACTCCATTTTGATCAATCTATTTTCAAAATAAATTTTCTATTGGTTGAGAAGTAGAGTGCTGAGGTTACACATGACACAAAAAAATCTCAATGCACACACTGATTTACAATGAATAATCCTGAATAATTTTTAAGCCAGTACAATTAGTATTGGCTTTTTTATACATATAGTGATTGGAAGTATGGGGGAGTGTGGAATGATATTGCCCAGAAGCAAAAGAACGAAAAAAAAGGCATCTCATCCATAGATGAAACACCTTTTATTGAAGTTATTGGGCTAATCGTTGAAGGAAGGTATCTAATTGTACTAGTGTGACATTGTCTTCCACCCCGAACATATTGTTACCTTTACCAATCGTAATTTTATTGGAAGAGAGAATGGCTACATAATTGTAAGCCCAATGCGTACTTGGAACATCAACAAATTGTAGTGCTGTTCCTTGTTGTTTTAAATGGTATGCTTCCACTAAAACTTTCGATAATTGACCACGTGTTATAGGAGAACCTGCATTGAATTTTCCGTTTACATCACCCGTAAAAACGCCAAGTTTTCTTAGTGCTTCCGCAGCACCTGCATATTTAGACGTAGGGCTTACATCTGGAAAACTTGAATTGGTATTACTAGTATCTAAATGTAATTGATTTGCCAGTTTAAGAGCTACCTCTCCACGCGATGCATAAACGCTAAAGTCGACGTCAGTGCCTTTTACTTCTCCCAAGTCATTTTCAGTGAAGTTTGCAATGCGTTTTGCTCCTACGTAACGAGATCCCCAGTAATAAGGATCATTAATTTTATCGATTTTAACCCCAGAACTTGTAGTAGCTGAAATAAAATTGCTGTCACCTATGTATATGCCAACATGGGAAACCCCACTTCCCGAAGTATTAAAAAATACAAGATCCCCAGTCTTCAACTGATCTTTAGCAACCGAAGTACCTTGCTGATATTGAGCTGTAGATGTACGTTGTAGTGAAATCCCTAACTTAGAAAAAACAATTTGTGTATATGCTGAACAGTCTACACCTGTTTTAATATCTGTTCCTCCATATTGATAAGGAACACCTATATATGCTTTTGCTGTACTTGTTAAATCTGCTATTGTTGCCGCTTTTGCATCATGAACACCCATACCTGTAAAGAACATAAACGATGCGAAAATGGGTAATAACCATCTTTTCTTCAATTAAACCTACTCCTTTCAAAAAGCTTTCGCAATTGAATAAAGTAAGAATAGCATGAAACAGGCACGAGTTATTTTTCAATAATATTACCGATTACCTTTAAACAGCAAAATTGAAACCTTAATTTTAACTGTGTAAAACTTCTGCAACAATCATGGGCAATTTTACTAAAAAAAGTTAGAATAATTGGATGAAAAGGGGCTAAAGTGTTAATTTAGATGTTTTATCCAATTGAAGTTTGAGTGATTCCCTCGTTATTTCACTGAAGATGGAGGCGATCTTCATAAATTTTTCGAAACATCTATTGTAAACTCATCTAGTCGATTTAATATTTTTACATCAATTCCTAGCTCTTTTTGATATTCATAAACCTGTTGGCCCTTTTCAGTTAATTTTTTAATGACTTCTCGATTATTAGCTGGATTTAAGCCTTACTTTTCAAACTTGTCGACCATTTGCAGGCTGTCTTTTAATCCGAAGCGGACGATTTTTGAGGTATTAAAAGAACCTCTCCTTAATTTCGAGCATTTTAGCAAAACAGAGAGACAACGTGACAACCTCGCAAGAGCTCTTGCTTTAAAACCATATTTGATTGTATTAGATGAAACCATTAGTCTTGATGCGATCTTGCAGAAGATATCAATCACTTCAAAAAGACATGTAGCTTGCTTACATTTTCATCTCTCATCCTCGTGAAAGACCTATGGAGTTTTTTTATTCAAAGGAAATAGATAATCAATAATATTAAATAACGAATTAATATTATTGATTTTAGGTATTATAAAAATTAATTTTATTGTTCACATTTTTAATTTTTTGTTATATAATCAAATCAACTAAAAGGAAAGGACTTAATTATGGCTTATAAAGTAATCACAAATTGTCCTGTCTGCAGTAAAACATTGAAAATTACAAAGTTACAGTGCTCTCATTGTCACACGACGATTGAAAATGAATTTGAATTATCTAAGCTGGCATCCTTATCAAAGGATCAGCTTCATTTTGTGGAAGTATTTTTAACATGTAGAGGGAATATCAAAGAAGTTGAAAAGGAACTAGGGATTTCGTATCCAACAGTACGAGGAAAGCTAACAGACATCATTTCATCCCTTGGATATGTGCAGAAGAAGAAAAATGAAGTAGACGAGAAAAAAATTGTCACTATGTTGGAAAATGGCGAAATCACACCAGAAGAAGCCATTAAACTCTTAAAGGAAGAATAAGGAGGAATTAACTATGAAAGAGGAAATCTCAAGAGTGTTAACAATGGTTCAAGAAGGTAAGATTGATGCAGATAAGGCATCGGAACTGATTCAAGTATTAAAAGAGAAAGCAGAAACAGAGGAGAACCTTTTAGAAAAACCGACTAAATACTTAGATAAAACTTTAAAAATCCGTGTTGTATCAGCTGAAAATGATAACGTTACGGTCAATTTACCTTTAAAGCTTGTCAAGGTTGTATTAATGGCTGGACACAGCATCGCAGCGAGTATTCCTCAATCGGAAAAATACGTTAAAGATATAGACATCAACCTTATTATCGAAGCAATCGAAAATGAATTAGATGGCCAAATTGTTGATATTAAATCGGCTAACGGGGATACCGTTTCGGTCATTATTGAATAGTGATTTGCTTATGATGTATGTAAAAGTGAAAGCAAAAGACGTTCGGTTCACCATTCCACTTCCATATGCTATGTTAAACATTGTTATTTCAATTTTGTCTTCAAAATTTGTTCAGCATAAAGCAAACAAATGGACAAGAGAGCACTTCGAAAGAAAAAAACTGGACTTTACCTTTCCGCTAATTGACAAAGAAACGCTAAAGCCTATTGTCAAGGAACTGAAAAATTATAAGGGAATCGTGCTAGTCGATGTCAAAGCTAAAGACGGTACTGAAGTTAAGGTTAAACTATAATTACAATACACCGTTCAACTGACTGGTATTTTGAAGAGAAAATTAGCTTGTATTTACTTTATTATAATTTGAATTGGATATGCAAAATAAAATAAAAGGATTCTTTTGATGACATACGGTACTCCGGAGGTATGAATCAAAAGAATCCTTTTTTGTATTACAGGAGGAGGTTCCGAAAAGCTTATACTTGATTAGAAAAAACAGAAAAACCCCAGTTTTATACTGGGTGACGGTTTGTCAGGTCAAGTATTTTTACTTTTCTGGGTAATCTATATTTAATGACGGTGGAATTAAACAATCTCTAGTTTTATTAAGTCGTAACAACCAAGTTGAGCTTACCCTGTGTGGAACTGACCATACATCAGAGCAACATAATGTCTACAATTTTAGAATGTGGTCAAAAAACCCCCATCAACCACTGCTATTAACAAAATAGTTAGACCATAAATTACACTTCATTCAATTATTGTGCGAACCGTAGGCTAAGGGAATATAGTGTTATTGTATTGGCTATGTCATTAAAAAATATTTCCTACTGGCAATATACAAAAAAATGTTTACAAATGCGTAATGGATTTTGTGTATCACTGGATTTGTTGCCTTGCGGTTGATTTTTTCTACTAAAATAAAATATAACTCCATTGGAATTGACGGTAAAATGCATTTTAATAATAGTATAGGGAATGAAAATGATGAAAGAAATAAGTATTGCAAAAGTTATTACAGCAAAAAGAAAAGAAAAAGGTATCACACAAGATAAACTTGCTGAGTATGTCGGTGTATCAAAGGCTTCCGTATCCAAATGGGAGACGGCTCAAAGCTATCCGGATATCACCCTGCTGCCACAATTGGCAACCTATTTTAATATAAGCATTGATGAACTCATTGGCTACCTCCCGCAAATGACAAAAAAAGATATAAAGAAAACATACCAACGGCTGGCTGAGGATTTTAGCAACAAGCCTTTTGATGATGTACTTGATCAATGCCGTGCAATTATAAAGAAATATTTCTCTTGTTTTCCTCTGCTACTGCAAATAGCTAAATTATATGTCAATCATTTTGTCCTTGCTACGGAAAGGGGAAAACAAGAAGAACTGTTACAAGAAGCCATTGATTTATGTATCCGGATTAAGAAGGAAAGTGATGATATTTGGATCGCGAAGCAGGCAAATTCATTGGAAGTACTGTGTCATATAATCTTAAATCAACCGCTGGAAGCTTTGGAATTACTTGACGAAACAATGAAGCCTCCGATTAGTGATAACTTTTTACTTTCCAAAGCCTATCAAATGACAGGAAATATAGAGAAGGCAAAGGAAGCTTTGCAAGTCAGTATGTATCAACATCTCCATGGCCTTCTTGCGCCGGCACAGTCATACTTGCTGTTGGTAGCCAATCATCCTGAAAAATTTGAGCAGGCACTTGAACGTTTTATCGAAATATCAAAAGTCTTTAAAGTAGAAAAACTGGACCCTAATTTGTTGTCGTTGCTTTATATGGCTGCGGCGCAAGGTTATATGATGCAAAAAGAAGCGGAAAAAGCATTGGAAATGCTCGAAAAATACACATACATTTGTACGAACGTCCTTTTACCGTACGAATTGAAAGGAGATTCCTTTTTTGACAGTATTGAAAACTGGCTGAAGGATTATGATATTGAAGCTCCTAGAGACGAAAAGATAGTAAAAGAAAGTATCGTACAAAGTGTTATAGAAAATCCTGCATTCTTCCCATTGCACAATGAACCGAAATTCAAAAGTATTGTTGAAAAACTAAAAGCACAAATTTGAAATGAACTATTGATAGGGCCAACTTGATGTATTCACTTACATTTTGGTTGTCAATATAAGGAGGTAAATATAATGGTTGAAGAAAAAATTGTTTTAGGTGCTGAAACAAAGTACCCACTGAATGGAATATTAACCATTCCTGATGAAACAAAAGGATTATTTCCTGCAGTTGTATTGGTTCAAGGCTCTGGTCCAAGCAACATGGATGAAAAAATCGGAAATATTTATCCTTTTAAGGATCTTGCAAATGGTTTGTCTGGAAAAGGAATTGCAGTGCTGCGATATGATAAAAGAACATTCGTATATGGTAAAAAAATGAGAAAGGATATTGGATTAACAGTGAAAGAAGAAACCATTGAGGATGCAATTCTCGCTGCGAATTTTTTGCGAAGTGATTCACGTATTGATTCAAACAAAATATTTATTATTGGTCATAGTTTAGGTGGGATGTTAGCTCCGCGAATTGATGCAGAAGGTGGTAAGTTTGCTGGAATCATTATTATGGGTGGTTCTCCACGCAAATTTGAAGAAATTCTAATGGATCAAAATAACGAAGTTTTAAATTCATTGAATAAGTTTTTGAAAGTAATTGCAAAAAAACAAATAGCAGCATTATCATCAAAGTTTAACAACATCTATAACCTAAGTGATGAAGAAGCAAAATCAACTTCAGTTTTAGGAAAATATGTTAGAGCCTACTACCTAAAAGAAATGGGCGAACATCCATCTGCCAATTATCTCAAGGAATTAAATAAACCCATATTCATTCTACAAGGAGAAAAAGATTTCCATGTATCAGTGGAAAAGGATTTTAATGGTTACAAAAGAATATTGGGAGATAGATCCAATGTAACGTATAAACTCTATCTAAACCTAAATCATGCTTTCATGCCTTTTGTTTATGGAGAGATACGAAAAGCAAAAAAAGAGTATAAAGTTGCACAACATGTCGATCAACAAGTGATCAATGATATTGCCGATTGGATTCATTCGGTATCGGAATAGTCATCAGGAGGTAAATACAATAGCTAGTTCTATTTACAAACTATAGGCACGAAATAATTTCTTAGGAGCAAACTAAATCATGAAAAAGATAATAAACTGGAAACTATTCTTCCTACTTATTGCCGTATGCGTCGTGACGGGCGTAATGGTTATATCGTTTACGTACGTGCTTGCGCCGCTGCCAGATAACGCACCTATGTAGAACATCATACCTGCGCAGATTGCACAAACACTGGTGTTAGGTGTGCTGGCAAGCTTTTTCGGATTGCTTTTGGCGCGACATATTGGATTTGGCGCACCGATTTTGGAGGGAATTACAGGCGGTGAAAAGCGGAATGGCTATCTGAAATCTATTCTCGGTGCATCTGTCTTTTGGGGCATTTTGGGCGGTGTCCTTGTCGTTTTACTGTGTATCCCGTTCTGGAATATGTCTGTTGAACTAATGAAGGCGGAAATGGCGGTGCCGGTTTGGAAATCCTCGCTTGCGATTTTCTATGGCGGTACGGCAGAAGAAATATTATTCCGGCTTTTTTTGATGACGCTTTTGGTTTGGATTGCTTCCAAAATCAAAAAGGCGAAAGATGGGGGACCAACTAAAATCGGCGTGTGGTTGGCTATTATTATAACAGGGGTTATTTTCGGCCTCGGTCATCTCGGAATCACGGGCGCGATAACCACATCACTAGCGAAGTAATCCTCCGGTGTATTAGAAGACTTTTCAGCTGGTTTTCAAGGAACTGTGATTTGTGATGGTTATTCTGCATACGGGAATCTACCTGACGTTACGTTCGCCAACTGTTAGGCGCATGTGCAGCGCTATTGGCTGAAAGCTGATAGCAAAAACGGCAAAATTGGCGTCGATTATTGTGACCAACTATATGATTTAGAACGCCAATTTAAGCATCTTTCACCAGGTAAACGCAGAAAAGCAAGGCAAAAACATTCAAAGCCGATTGTAGAGAAATTCTTAAAATGGGTGGATTAATCACCTTTCTTCGGAAAAAATGCCTTAGCCAAAGCCGCAGAATACACATTAAATCGTATCCACGGATTAAAAGCTTTTCTGTTCGACGGTAGGATTGAAATCGATAATAATCCAGCTGAAAATGCGATTCGTCCTAATGTGATTGGTCGTAAAAACTGGCTTTTCTCTGTTAGTGAAGCTGGTGATAAAGCGAATGCCATCTGTTTAAGTTTGGCTGAATCGGCAAAAGCAAACGGCATCGATTTCTATCAATACCTAGTGACGTTAATGACAGAATTGCCAAATTTACCGATTCACCAGCAGCCAGTGATTTTAAATAATTACATGCCTTGGTCGAAAAAAATCCAAGCCACATGTGCAAAATAGCCATCTATCCGAAAAAAATTAGGAAAAATGGCTATTCGTCGTGCGTACCAAGAAGGTGCGCTTATTTTTTTATATTTCGGGCTTACTAGCTAGTTATTAAAGAGCCAACAGAGCTTCTATTTCAATGTTACAAAGAAATCTTAGAATTAGTTATGTACGAAAAATTGTTTTTCTTAATTAACACTGGTATAATTTAGGTGGCTTTAATTTAGAAGAATCGTTACATTTTGGAGGGACAGTTTGTTTAAAAGAAAAATCTGGAGTAGCATTTTATGTTTCGTTTTAGCCGCCATGATTTTGACTTCATGGTCATTAAAAGAAGATAAACAAAAAGAAATTGAACCTAGAGAGAGCGTTTCACTAGAATTACCAAACTCCGCACAATTACATTTGGAAGCCAATGGTTTACTATTACAAAAAACCAAAAGCTCAAATAAATCATATATTCGTTCAACGGATCAAACAACTGTCTATAATTTATTTGAAGATGGGGAAAACATGGGCTCCATCAAGGTCACTGTTCGAGAAATCGATAATGGGGATTTCTTCATTTTCACTCAATTACAAAACAAAAGCAGCAAAGGTTATAGTGCCTCAATATCGTACCCTATCAGCGGAAATATAAAGTATGATTTAACGGATTTCGAACGCCAGGAAATTCAACATGAGCATGATCATGTATTCGGTGTAGATCCAACCACCTATCCTATCGGCCTGTTAAAAGTAAAGGAACACGAAGATTTATTGACTAATATGATGATAAGCCGAAACTACGTATCGAAAGAACTTATAACCAACTATGAGAACGGGGATAAGAGTGTGGTCCGGGAATTGACGAGTGAAAATAAGGACTTGAAATTAATGAATGATGATAATGGCCTTACTGTCACTCTTCCACTTCAATCAGAGGGAAATGATTTATCTGAAAACTGGGTGTTAATATCACAAGAGCCTCTGTTTAAAAAAGAAGAAGCGCTTAATGAATGGATAAATGAAAGTACCAAACAATACAAAGAAATGAACAAATGGTATACAGCAGAAGGACCTTATTCAAAACTCCCATGGTCGATCGAACCTGAAACAAAATTAGGATATGGGCGAAACCTAGTGAGGGTCCAAGATAAAAAAGCATTAAATTACTATGAAACTACACAGGAGCGATACTTCTACGATTTGCTATTAAATTCTGTTGCGAACTTATTTATTTTTCAAGGAGATAAAAAAGGCTTATGGGAAACGGAGTATACGAGTACGTGGTTGAAAAAAGATTACGGAATCCAAGCTCCCTATACCGATACTAGGCATAACGAGAATGTCGCGTTATTCCTAAAAAAAACAGGGAACATGCTTGACATTAAAGAACTCAAAAACTCGACCATCACCTATGCAGACTTTTTGGTCAATCAGACGAAAAACGGAAACATAATCGAAGTTCCCAAAGGTGGTTACCTTGTGACCGATTATTATTCTCCCCAGCAGACAAAGAAGACACATACATCCTTAAATCATGCTCTAGGAGAAATGAATTACTTGCTAGAATCCTATCAACAAACAAAAGAAAAATCCTATTTAGACGTGGCCAGAAATATGAGACAGGGTGTTGAAAACATCGGTGAAAAATGGTTACGAGAGAATGGGGATGTGTGGTATCAAGTGAATAGTGATTTCACCTTTGAAGGAATAGATTATCCTCTCTTAACGTTAGGAGATCTACTGAAATCACAACAATCTTGGGAAGTTGTTGGGGAAAAACGAAGTGAAATGTTTGATCAACTCATTCGTTCAAAAGCACAATACCTCGTGGAAAGTAAACAAGAAATTCTTCAATCGGTAGCTGACCTTCTCATCGACCAAGGTTTTGGGGATATTATTGAAGGTTACAATAATATTCCTAAGTTTTAATAAACTTCTTTCTCATTATGTTTCAATACTATTAAGCAAAAACAAGAACAGCCTCCTTGTTGGAACAAATCTAAAGAGCATGTTTTGAAAATATATTGTTCAAAACATGCTCTTATCTCTTCCAAGAAAGAACCTTGGAAAATTTTTTTGAATGATGGAAAAAAATTATTGCAATTATTATTTAACAAGCATAATATAAGTTAATAGTTATATAATAATTTAATCACCTGTAATTGATTGGGTGTTTTTATTTTATGTAATATATAAGCAAATGATTATACAAGGAGCTCAAACATATGGAAAATACACTAATTGAAAAACAATTAAAAGCAGCAGCTGACTTGAACCGCATTAAATTACTTGCATGTATGAAGAACGGGGAGGTTTGTGTATGTGATTTTGTGGATGTTTTAGGCATCTCACAACCAGCAGTTAGTCAGCATCTTCGAAAATTAAAGGAGGCAGGTATTATTACTGAGCGAAAAGTAGGGACTTGGAAACATTATCGTTTAGTGGAGGATCAAACGCCACTGATGAAGGGCATTTTAGAACAAATTCAACCTGTAGCTGGATGTGATTGTGGCACCGACTGTGGTTGCTAAATAGGGGGAAATGTAGATGAGTAATGAATCCTTAACGAAACAGCTTTCATTTTTAGATCGCTACCTTACTCTTTGGATTTTTGTAGCGATGGGTATTGGCGTTTTATTAAGTATCACAATGCCAAATATCGGTGAAGCATTAGAATCCATGTCGGTTGGTACAACATCGATACCGATTGCTATTGGGCTAGTAGTAATGATGTATCCGCCACTGGCAAAAGTAAAATATGAGGAAATGTGGCGTGTGTTTAAGGATTGGAAAGTTCTTTTACTGTCACTTTTCCAAAACTGGTTATTGGGTCCGTTTTTAATGTTCTTTTTAGCCATTATCTTCTTACGAGACTATCCGGAGTATATGGCTGGGCTCATTATGATTGGTTTAGCTCGATGTATTGCGATGGTTATCGTGTGGAATGATCTAGCTCGTGGAGATCGAGAATATGTAGCTGGTTTAGTTGCATTTAACTCCATTTTTCAGATCTTAACGTATTCGATTTTTGCTTACTTTTTCTTAAATGTATTACCTGGTTGGTTTGGCTTAGAGAATTTTAAAGTGTCCATTTCAATGTGGGAAATTACGAAAAGTGTTCTTATTTACTTAGGAATACCATTTGCTGCCGGAATTCTAACACGATGGATCGGTATCAAAACAAAAGGAAAGCAATGGTATGAGGAAAGATTCTTACCAAAGATTTCACCACTTACTTTAATTGCACTGCTGTTCACAATTGTGATGATGTTTGCATTGAAGGGTGAAAAATTAGTCGAACTACCACTTGATGTTGTACGAATTGCTATCCCATTATTCATTTACTTTGTTGTGATGTTTGCTGTTTCATTCTTTTCTTCTCGTAAAGCAGGTGCATCTTATCCCGTTACAGCAGCCCTGTCATTTACAGCCGCTAGTAACAACTTTGAATTAGCCATTGCTGTAGCTGTAGGTGTTTTTGGACTTCATAGTGGAGTAGCTTTTGCCGCTGTTATTGGTCCACTTGTTGAAGTACCGGTACTCATTGGACTTGTATGGGTTGCATTACGTTGGCAAAAAAAATATTTTAAAACCATTAAATTATAGAAGTACTTTTTATGACAAACACACTTTATTTCTTATGTATAGGAAATTCTTGCCGTAGTCAATTGGCTGAGGGGTGGGCAAGAAAATTATTGCCTACAGATTGGACAGTCAAAAGTGCTGGCATTGAAGCACATGGAGTAAATCCGAATGCGATCAAAGCTATGGCAGAGGTAGGAGTTGATATTTCGAATCATACATCTGATCTAATTGATTTAGAGACATTAAACAATGCAACACTAGTCGTCACTCTTTGCGGAGATGCCGCAGATAAATGTCCGATGACGCCTCCTCACGTTCGTCGTGAACATTGGGGATTTGAAGATCCAGCGAAAACGTCAGGTACAGAAGAAGAAAAGTGGGTAGTTTTCCAGAACGTACGTGATGCTATTGGCAAACGTATTGAACAATTTGTAGCTGAGGAGTCGAAATAACATGAAAAAAATTCATATTTATGAGCCAGCAATGTGCTGTTCTACGGGCTTATGTGGACCATCCATTGACCCAGAGTTATTACGTATGTCATTTGTAATGAATAATTTAAAGAAAACAGATATAGAAGCTGAACGATTTAATTTAACAAATGAACCAAATGCCTTTGTAGAAAATGAAGCCATCAATCAGCTTCTAATGGCAGAAGGAATGGATGCACTGCCTGCAACATTTTTAGATGGGGAATTACTTTGTAAAGGGAAATACCCGACAAATGAACAATTTTCACAGTGGTCAGGGCTTTCCGAAGAAGAACTATTACAAAAACCAAAAGTACGCTTATCTCTAAAAGGAGATGAGTAACTTGGAACGCTTTTCAAGATGCCATTTCCCTGACACCCCTTTCCTATTTTTTACTGGGAAAGGCGGCGTTGGAAAAACATCAGTTGCTAGTAGCCTATCAATAGCCATTGCTAATGAAGGGAAAAAGGTGCTGCTAATTAGTACGGACCCAGCATCCAACTTACAAGATATTTTCGGTCAAACACTTTCTAATACCCCGACAAAAATAGATGGTATCGATAATTTATTTGCATTAAATTTAGACCCTGAACAGGCAGCACAACATTACAAAGAGCAAATGATTGGCCCTTACAGAGGTAAATTGCCTGATGTAGTCCTTCAGAACATGGAGGAACAACTTTCGGGTGCTTGTACAGTTGAAATTGCTGCCTTTAATGAATTTGCTACACTATTGACTGATACTACAGTAATTGAAAATTTTGATACCGTTGTATTTGATACGGCACCAACAGGACATACGTTACGTTTGTTACAGCTGCCTTCTGCATGGTCTACGTTTTTAGATGACAACACTACTGGTACATCTTGCTTAGGTCCATTAAAAGGACTAGAGCCGCAACGCGAAATCTATAAAGAGGCTGTTGAGCGTTTAAAAAATGCGAATCAAACGACACTAATGCTTGTGACACGTCCTGACGGAAATCCTTTAAAAGAGGCTGCACGTGCTTCTCAAGAGCTGTTTGATATCGGTATTCAAAATCAGATTTTACTAGTGAATGGTTATATGAAAAATCTATACTCTAATGATGCAGTGGAAAAAGCATTCATTGCACGCCAAACAGAAGCATTAGAGTTGATTCCTAAAGAGTTAAAGGAATTTGAACAATACTATTTACCGTTTGTCCCATACTCATTATCAAGTATTGAGCGTATGCAAGCATGGATGACAGATCAAGATATCTTACATGAAAATGAAGCAGACAAAGGTATGACGGTCCCTGAAGTAGAAGACATGATTGCCGATTATTTAGAACGTAAGCCGAGGCTTATATTTACAATGGGTAAAGGCGGTGTCGGCAAAACAACAGTTGCTTCGTATATCGCCCTGCGCTTAGCAGAAGAAGGCATGCATGTACATTTAACTACGACTGATCCAGCAGCGCATTTAAATTGGACGTTCGGTGATGACAAAGTTAAAAATGTAACGGTAAGTCGTATTGATCCAAAAGTAGAAGTTGCAAATTATGAAGCCGAAGTGCTTGCAAAAGCAAGTGAAACGATGAATGAAGAAGGCTTAGCATTTGTCAAAGAAGACTTGGCCTCTCCTTGTACAGAGGAAATTGCCGTATTCCGAGCGTTTGCTGATGTTGTAGAAAATCATCAAGATGAAGTCATTATTATTGATACAGCACCAACTGGCCATACATTGTTGTTATTAGATGCGACAGAAGCTTATCATCGTGAAATAAGCCGTTCGCAAGGTGACATCCCTCCAGCTGTTTCAAACTTGTTACCACGATTACGTGATGCGAGTTATACAAGCGTAGCTATTGTAACACTTCCTGAAGCAACACCTGTTTTTGAAGCGACACGTTTACAGGAAGATTTACAGCGTGCTGGATTATCCGTTGATTGGTGGGTTATCAATCAGACATTTTCATCTATTGAAACAACTAGTCTAACATTAATACAAAAGCAACAAGCTGAAACAAAATGGTTAGAAGAAATCAGAACCATCAGCAACCATCAATTTGTGGCAATACCATGGGTAAAAACACCACCAGTAGGAACAAAAGGTTTACATGAACTTAAAGGAGAGACATTCAAATGAAAATGAGTCCCGAAGGTAAAAATTATTTAGAGCAAGTATTAGCTGATTCAGAGGTGAAAACACTGCGTTTCTTCGGCATTCCAGGATGCTGTGGTGTTAATTTAGGTGTGGGCTTAGAAGCACCTACAGATGAAGATACTGTAGAGACAATTGAAGGGATCGAAGTTGCCATTCATCCTGATATTGCACCTCAATTAACAGAAGTTACAATTCATGCAGAAGAAGAGAATGGTGAACTAGGTTTAGTGTTGGTAGGATATTCACCAAAATCTTGCTAAGGTGGGGTTTTAAATGACAAGAGAAGATAATATTCGTACAAATGTACGTGAAAATTATGCGAAAGTAGCCTTGAAATTAAACAGTACACAAGGATGCTGTACACCAGCCTCTAGCTGCTGTAATCCAGATGAAAATCAAAATATTTCCATCGAAGAAATTTCGCGAAAAATGGGCTATACAAAGGAAGAGCTAGCTTCTATTCCTGATGGAGCCAATATGGGCCTTAGCTGTGGTAATCCACAAGCTATCGCGGATTTGAAGCATGGAGAAACTGTTGTTGATTTAGGTTCTGGTGGTGGCTTCGATTGTTTCTTAGCTGCACCAAAGGTAGGGAGAGAAGGTCAAGTAATTGGCATTGATATGACACCTGAAATGATCTCAAAGGCACGCCGTAACGCAGAAAAACCAGGTTTTGAAAATGTAGAATTTCGTTTAGGAGAAATTGAACAGATGCCTGTTGCGGATCATACAGCTGATATTATCATCTCGAATTGTGTGATCAATCTATCACCAAACAAGCCACAGGTATTTAAAGAAGCTTACCGTATTTTAAAAACAGGTGGTCGTTTAGCGATTTCAGATGTTGTTCTAACGGCAGCCTTACCAGAGAGTTATTTAACAGATATGAGTTTGTATTCTGGATGTATATCTGGTGCTATTTCGATTGATGAATATGAAGAACTTTTAAAAGATGCTGGCTTTACAAATATCTCAATTGAACCAAAAGATGATTCAAAAGAATTTATCCGTGAATGGGAACCTAATTATGATTTAGAAAATTATATTGTCTCAGCAATTATTCAAGCGGTTAAATAGAAGGATTAATTTACGTCTAGCTTAATGCTAGACGTAAAAAATACACTATATATAAGAAAATATAATGTATGAATGAATCCGGGATGCTTTTGATATGAGTGTATGGCCACCGGGATACCGAAGAACGGCTAATTGAACGGCGAACCCTAAACGGTTTTCTTCTCTCCTTCGTTTATTTATAATTTCTAAATCTCGTTTGGAAAAAGTGTAGTAGGTTCCTAGCACCACCTCTCGTAATTTTCATAAAGTATCATCTCATTTCTGTAATTATTCAGTTAATTAGCTCAATTATATATCAATAGAGTGTACTCTATTGATACAAGTGTAGGAGACTGATAAAAACATAGTTAAGAGCGTCTCATAAGACTTGTCTCAAAAATGAGATGATATTTTGCGAAAAATCGGTTATATACGTGTCAGTTCAACTAGCCAGAATCCTTCAAGGCAATTTCAGCAACTGAACGAAATCGGAATGGATATTATTTTTGAAGAAAAAGTTTACGGAGCAACAAAAGATCGTGAGCAACTTCAAAAAATGTTAGAGGATATACAAGAAGGTGACATCATTTATGTTACGGACTTAACTCGGATTACTCGTAGTACACAAGATTTATTTGAATTAATCGATAACATACGGAGTAAAAAGGCAAATTTAAAATCCTTAAAAGATACATGGCTAGATTTATCAGAAGATAATCCCTACAGCCAATTCTTAATTACGGTTATGGCGGGCGTAAACCAATTAGAACGTGATTTTATCCGTATGCGGCAGCGTGAAGGGATTGAACTGGCTAAGAAAGAAGGAAAGTTTAAAGGTCGGTTAAAGAAGTACCATAAAAATCATGCAGGAATGAATTATGCAGTAAAGCTTTATAAAGAGGGAGATATGACTGTAAATCAAATTTGTGAAATTACTAATGTGTCTAGGGACTCATTATATAGAAAGCTATCGGAAAGGAACAGTTGATGAGTTATACCAAAAATCGGAAATATATAATAGAAAATAAATTTCATATAGAGGTGGAATTATATGCCTAAAATTGACAATATGTTAGCAATTCTATGGATGCTTCGTTCAGGTGAAAAAATTACTGCAAAACAAATTTCAGAAAAGTTAGAGATGAATATAAGGACTGTGTATCGTTATATTGATACAATTTCAACAAGTGGTGTACCTATAATTTCAGAACCAGGACATAACGGTGGATACACTTTATTGAACAATTTTATTGAGGCTCCTCTTTTTTTTGATTTTGAGGAGCAAACTTCACTATTTCACGCTGCTGTTTTTGCAGAAGAAGCCGGATATTATGGTGGTGAAGCACTAAATAGGGCTATTTCAAAACTAAGTAAATACTCAAATCAAGAGCAGGAAACAAAGATAAACCAACATGTAACTAGTCTTGAAGTAATAAGTCGATTAAGTTCACTCTCTATGGAACCTTTTTTGAAGGAGTTGGAGCAGGCCGTAGCTGACGGGTACTCAGTAAAAATTCTTTACCATAAAAGTGGCGAAAAGCAATTAAATTATAGATTGGTCGATCCGTACAGAATTATCTATTGGAATAATAAGTGGTATGTGATTGGATTTTGTCATCTTAGGAATGATATCCGTAGTTTTAGAGTAGATCGAATTGAAAGTCTAATGCTAACTGAAAATAAGTTTAACCGGCCAGAAAATTTTTCAGCACGTGACTTTTTTATAAAAAATCTTCTTCCAACTATAGAAGATAAGGAAGGGATTATTTCTTTGGTTATTAATGGGGATAAAAGTGTATTGGCTGATATTTGCCAACATTGGTTTTTAGGACATTATTTACAAGAACGGACTTCAAATCAAGCAGTTTTTCTTCTTGAAAAAGATATGATACATACATATGTACCTTATTTACTTTTACCGTACAATAAATCTATTAAAGTTATTGAGCCAATAAGTCTTAAGAAAAGACTTATTGAAGTTCTGTCGGAATTAATAAAATTTCATCAAGTATGATAACTTCCCTGACGTTAACTGTCAGGGAAGTTATCTTATAATATCTATATCAATTGTGATTGGAGTGTTATTGGATGCAAACAAAAAAAGTTTTTCTATATGTATTTAATACAATGTCGGACTGGGAATATGGATATTTAATTGCTGAACTAAACTCAGGAAGATATTTCAAAAAAGATTTAGCACCTTTAAAAGTAATTACAGTAGGAGCTAATAAAGAAATGATTACTACTATGGGAGGACTGAGCATAAAACCAGATATTTCCCTTGATGAATGTACTCTTGAGAGTAAAGATCTTTTAATTTTGCCAGGAGGGACTACTTGGAGTGAAGAAATTCATCAACCTATCTTGGAAAGAATTGGCCAAGCTTTAAAGATTGGCACTATTGTTGCTGCAATTTGTGGTGCAACTGATGCCCTAGCGAATATGGGATACTTAGATACTAGAAAGCATACAAGTAATAACTTAGAATATACTAAAATGGTATGTCCTAACTATAAAGGAGAAAAGTTCTATGAGTTGGGATCTGCGGTATCTGATGCGAATTTAGTTACTGCATCAGGAATAGCTCCTCTGGAATTTGCAATGGAGGTACTAAAAAAAATAGATGTATTTACACCAGATGCATTACATTCATGGTATAACCTAAATAAGACTCATAAACCTGAATACTTCTTCCAGTTAATGGATTCAATAAATAAATGAATGAAGTAACTGAAAAGCTCAATTTCTCTATTTTGATTTGTAGAGAAGTTGGGCTTTTTAATTTGGAATTTCCTTATCGTTGTAAATCCGCATTTTCCTGACGCTACCCCAGTAAGCAAAAGAGCTACTTATACAACTTAATAATCTTTAACTACAGCACTCCTTAGCTTAACAAGTGTAAAACCTTATTTCACCATAAATATATTCAGTATTCCGATTTGTACTTCGCAAAAAAAGGAAATAACAAAAACAAAAACAAAAAAACACCAGATAAAATCATTATCGAAAAAGTATAAGAAATGGAAGACGATAATTGAGTTAATATGATAAAGCCAAGTAACCACAATGGTAGAACTGATAACAAAGACAATATAATTCTTGAAAAGAATATTATCCTATGCTCCGTACCACATTGATTGCATTGAATAGGACTGTATGCTAAAAAAAGAGATTTTATGATTTTGCTCCATTTAAATTGAGTATTGCATTTATCGCATTTCTGTAAACTCATATATTCATCTCCTCCTATGCAAGAATCATTGCAACTATGAAAGATACTCAAAAATCTTCAAGTAAAGTACCCAGTTAGTCTAGTAATTTCTATCCGAAATTCCTATCCAAAAACAGAAGAAAAAAACTGCCTGCGCAAAGATAAAGTGCAACTTGAGTTATGACGTAGATCGAAAATTCAAGCAAAGTTAATTTTCTTTCTCTCCTAATTTTCTTAAAGTGTCTATAGTAATAGACTGAACATAGGAGTAATATTATTCCTGATACTTGGTTTATATTTTCCAATACACTAACCAAAAAATCATCTCCTCGCATTAAATCTCCTGAGAATAGTTGCATCCTTCTTATCTGCCCTGCTGTTAGTTGGAGAAGAAAAAGATTGGATCTACTCTGTAAACCCTCAATAGTTTAGCAACTCGCTTTACGCATCCTAATTTTTTAGTGTTTATAAAAAATGCTGTTCCTATTATAAATATGCCTAAACAAAGGAACATAGCAATCCATGAATATTCATCATCAAATATTGTTGTGATAACCAAAATAATAAACATAATTAGTACAAGGGTTACATATAAGCCTTAATGTATTTCATAAGTTATACCTTCGCCTTAATAGCAGTTCTTATTAAAACACAAAAACGCCCGCACTTATTCAACTAAACTGCCTGGAAATTTTGCAATTACACTTTAATAAAGAATCCATTTGAAGGATATTCCGCAAGAGAAAAGAACAGTAAATACGAGTTGTTAATTTGGTCTAAGGCAACTTATTTTTATGCTCTAAATTTATTTAGTATTGGTAAAAAAGGTTGTTGTAGACCCACTCGATATTCGTCTGATATCATAGTTGAGTATTAATTGAATGAAGTAGGTTAAGGGTATTTGAGGAGAATTTCTTCCCTCAGTTTTTTAGTTTTAAAACTCTTAATCGGAGGAGAAATAAATGGTTAGTGAAAGAGAACAAATTAGCAAAAAAGTTGCATGGATTGCACTTGTATCCAACCTAATTCTAATGATAGGTAAAATCTTCTTTGGCCTTTTTGGAAGTAGTGAGGCTGTATTTGCAGACGGCATCCACTCTGGGGCAGATGTAGTAGCTTCGATTGCTGTGCTAGCGGTTGTAGGTATCTCTAATAAACCACCTGATAAGGATCATCCCTTTGGGCATGGGAAGGCAGAGGTGATTAGTGAAGCGATCGTTGGAATTATTTTAATATTAGTTTCACTATATATATTCGTTGAAGCAATTTTAGCATTTTTTGATGAACCCGGTGTACCACAGTACAGTGCATTGATTGTAGCTATAATTTCTTACATAGCAAAAGAAATATTATATAGATACTCCATAAAACAGGGGAAAAAGTGGAATAGTAAGGCTATAATAGCGATTGCTTATGATCATAAAGGTGATATTATTGCTTCCCTTGCAGCATTTATAGGAGTCCTTTTAGCGATTATAGGAAATGCAATTGGATGGACATATTTGTTATACGCGGACGCAATCGCAAGTGCTTTAGTAGCTTATTTTATTTTTAGAATCGCAATGGAATTAGTTAAACCTTCTGTTGATATTTTAATGGAAAAAAGCGTGGGTCAGTATCTTTTAGACAGTTATGAAGCGACTATTCATGAATTTTATCAAGTAAAACGAATAGACAAAATCCGTGCAAGAGAACACGGTCACTATAAGATTCTAGACGTTCGTCTTTCACTTAATCATGATTTAACAATTAAACAAGGCCATGATATAGCTCGTGATATAAAAAATGAAATATTAAATAAATACCCCGATGTAGGGGAAGTCCTTATTCATGTAAATCCTTACTATATAGAATAGAACTTAATCAAAAGAAACTTACAAAAAACCTCACTTTCTTCAATGAAGTGAGGCTTTTTTGTGAATAAAGATAAATTCTAAATTATTTGAAGTTGTATTGACTAGGATAAAAGGTAGAAAAGGGCTTGTGTGTATTGATTTATGATACCGTTACTACCGTCTTGCCTGAATTAAGGTAAACCAATCATTTCCATTATACTTTCCGGAAACTCTATATATTGGCTGATAGAAGTCTTTCGTATCGTACATATATGAAAGCTCGATTAATTCTATTTCAAATTGATCTCCTTGTTTTATAACAAGATCTTCCTCATTCACCAGTGCATTATATTTTATTTGGGGAAATTCCCCATTTTTTATTCGCTCATACACTTCCGCAGGAGACAGTATGTTCACTTCTCGTTTAAATTGATTCTTATGTAAATTATATGCTAATGAAGAAACACTGCCATCTTGTTTAAGATCAAGCATTATATCTCCTGTCCAATAATCAGTATTTAAATAAGTACTATCCTGAAGATTCCATTCAAATTCTCCAGTATCCAATACCGTCATTTCAGCATCTTGAGGTAGTATGGCAAATTCGTCCATCATTGCCTTTGCCTTGTCAACCATTGACTCTTTCCCTGAAAAAGAAGTTTGCCCTGGCGTATTATTATTCTCTTTTAATGACCAGTCTCCCTCTGAACCTATAAACAACGTGTATTGGGACCCTGCTTTGTTTTCCAATAGAATCTCACGATCACCTCTATAGACATGTTCATTCAACTTTGATAATCCTAATTTCTGTTGCAATAGGGCTTCAACTCCATCATTTTTAATGGTTTTCCTATATACTGGGGCAACTGTAGGTAATGAGCTTAATTCCAGTGAAGTTGATACATGCACATCTGACATATTCGATTTTGTATAGGCGTTTATCGCTAGATGACCAAACTCCTGTTGGGCGTAGACAATATTCATCCCAACAAAAATCAAACCCATCAATAGAGGTATGGCAAGGTTTCCGATTAGACTTTTTATTTTTACTTTTTTGTGATGCGCAACGGAAGCCCCTAGTCTGTATAACTGGTATCCAATAATACCACCAAGTGAGTTGTTCATTAAATCATCAAGCTCAAAAATCCCGGCTCCTGAAAGTGTCTGATACGTTTCTATAGATAATGTAGCACTTATAACTACAAGAAGAAGCCACTTAATTTTTTTGAATTTAGAGTTCAATAAAGGTAAAAAAACACCTAGCGGAACAAACATTAAGATATTAAAAATACAATTTTGAAGATCACGTAAAGAGTATTTTTTCCACGCATCAATATAACCACTAAACGGCTGAAGGTTCATCTGCAGGTAATGGGAAGTGCCACGATCAAAAATAGTTAACTCAAACACAAAAATAATATACCCGATAAAGATTGCACCAAGAACAAGCTTCTTTATATGAATCTGTTTTTTTCGATTTGACGGCTGTTTTCTATAATAAAAGAAATAATATAGTGCGATAAGTATAAACTCTATTCCAATAATCATTAATACCGGCAACATAAAATACCGAACATTACTAAAAATTTCTGTCATTCCCAAGATGAGACTCTCCTAACTTATTTATTTTGATATTTTGCGTTCTACAAGAAAAAAGAGACCATTTTATATTTCATTACTATTAATTCCTTTGGCTTAATTTTAGGTAATATTGTCGACCTTTGTTATTGTAAATGGAAATTATTAATAATTAGGTAGGTTATTTATGAAGAATTTCTTAAGAACTTGCTATGCTTTGGACATTTGGGGAAGTGGTAGAAAAAGAATAACCACTCTAAATTCACGGAGGGAGCGACTATCACTGCAAGCAGTATCAGCTGCAAAGTGCTATAAATAATCTGTTTGCGGAAGGTATGAAGTATATCCTGTACAAATTCATATTCGAACGGTTGAACAATTTATTGGTCATATCTGGTTGTTTGCATATTGACAAAAAAAGTTAAGGCGTGGTTTAATTTAATTATTAAATAATTATTTAAATGTTTAAATCGTATAAGAAAGGGAGGTGATAATATGACGTTAAATCTTACATTCAAAGCACTCTCCGACCCAACCCGACGCAAAATTCTTGATCTACTCATGGATAAGGATTTAACGGCTGGGGAAATTGCCGATCATTTTCAGATGACAAAGCCTGCAATCTCTCATCATCTTAGCTTGCTCAAGCAAGGTGGATTGGTATGGGACGAAAGGCAAGGGCAGCATGTTGTTTACTCCATCAATACGTCTGTATTACAGGAAGTAATGAAGTGGTTTATGCAATTCAATAAAAGCAAGGGAAAGGGAGAGGAAAATTTATGAAAAAGTATTTGTTTTCGTTGTTAATTTTCATTATAGCTGTGATAGCAAGTATATGGAGCTACCCACAGCTTCCTGAAAATATTATTTCCGCTTCAAAGTATCAAAGTGATTCTAACGCTACTCCCAGAGAGTTTATTGTAAGCATGATTCCCGTAATGATGATTCTTATGTTTGTCTGCATGGCATTGATACAGAGGCTTGGATTGAATAAAAAAAGCCCGCGCTCTGTTGAACCGGTTAATGCGATTCTGAACGGCGTTATTCTTATCCTTCTGCCAGTTCACGGTCTGGTATTGGCCTATGGCATGGGTAATCCTTTTAACGTGGATATTATTGCTCCTCTAGTTACAGGTGCTGTGTTCATTGTGATTGGTAATTTTATTCCGAGAATGAGAGGGAATATAGGCTCCAGCCTGGCTACTTCCGTATACGATACCAATACTGGGATCGAAATTCGTAAGTCTCACCTTTTCATGGGTCGGGTATATGTAGCAGGCGGCTTCATCATGCTGGTTAGCACACTCGTGCCTGGCGGCGCCTCTTTACCGGTCTTTATTACTCTGTTGCTGCTTACTGTAATGATCTCTCTCATTGGGTATTACAAGTTGCTACGGGGATAAAGAAACCTGCTCTGTGATTATGTAAAAAGATCATGCCTTGAGTTATTTTAAAGTGTACCCTGCAGAGTAGACACAAAAAAAAGTCTACCTGCAGGGTATATTTTTGTATGAATTAGAAACACAACTAGAGGAATACAATTGGGAATGGAAAGCTATGAGGAGAAAGATTAATGCCTCATTAGGTCGGTCAACAAGATTGGTTTTAAAGTTCATTCTCTTTTTATTGAGTACATTCCGCTTTAAGTTGTAACTATTCAGTAAAGGACACGCCATAAATAAAAGGTAGCGTATGATTCCCAGTTTTTCCATGGCAACGATATTTCTAAGATTTCTTCTTTTGTAGGCTTTCGGTTCAAATTACGTAATATTTTTATCGAATTAATAAGACCCACATCATCGATAGGAAAAGCTGTCTGGAACCTGAGGCAGCGCATTAGAACATAATTGGCTGTCCAAGGACCGATTCCTCGTATTTTAATCAAGTTTTTTTCAGCATCTTTAAAGTTCATTGTCATTAATTTTTCCTTTGATAATTCTCCACTTGCCATTAATTTGGCGATTCCAATGATATATTCACTTTTCTTTACAGTCATTTTAATATGTGCTAGGTCGGGAGGTGTTAACTGTGCAATTCGTTCGTACGATGGGAACACCCAATACTTTTTGCCATTCCATTCGATAGAATCGCCAAATCCTTCTACAAATTGCTTCTTTAAGGAGTACGCGAAGGCTAAGTTAATTTGTTGCCCTAAAACTCCCCAACATAAAGCTTCAAATAAATCAGGAATGCCGACAACTCGCAATCCATAAAATTTTCGGGCAGGCATTTTAAGTAAGGGGTCTGCTTTGGCCATTTCATAAAACGGCGTTAAATCGTTATCAAGATCAAACCACTCATGAATATATTTTACAATCGCTTCCCGTTGCCACTTTTCAATAGGTCTAGAATCATTTAGGAATTGAACAACCATTTGTTTATTATTGATTACGCTTACCTGTACTAAAGAACGAATTTCCCCAATTGCTATAACTTTTGTAATGATATCGTTCTCTATTTCATACATGCATTCATTTTTTTCCCTTGTTAGATAGCCAAGGTTTGCATTCATGTCGAAAGTATCAGGTAATGTAATGACAATATCATCATTGATTTCATGCCATGTCATTTTTTCGTTCTCCTAACCTTATTATGATTTTCTAATGTAATTTTACTTTATCACATAATAATCTCTACTAATTTTGTTATCTTGCTATTACATTCTAAACACCTTATTTTTTTCTATTTATGAGGTTATAGTGTTAGTTATCAAGAATGCTAAATAGGAGTGGATAAAGATGGTCCAAGATATAAAAACACGTGTCGAAAACTTAAATTGGGATTCCATTCAAAATGAATTAGATGAGCAAGGATTTGCAAAGCTTCCAGCGATTTTAACAAAAGAGGAATGTGAATTCTTCATAGAATCGTATTGTGAGGAAGAGTCATACAGAACGACCATCAATATGACGAGATATCGCTTTGGGAATGGAGAGTACAAATATTTTTCCTATCCATTACCTGAAATCATCCAACGTTTAAGAGAGTCCTTCTATTTAGAATTGGCCAAAACAGCCAATCGATGGTTAGGTTATTTAAAGAAAACCGAACAGTTTCCAGATCATCTTCAAGATTTTCTGAACACCTGTGAAGAATATGAACAAACTAGACCGACACCTTTAATATTAAAGTATGAAACAGGCGGGTTTAATTGTTTGCATCAAGATTTATATGGCGATATATTTTTCCCGTTTCAAGTAGTATTTGTATTAAATCAACGGGATAAAGATTTTTGTGGTGGAGAATCTCTATTAGTGGAACAAATTCCTCGTGCTCAGAGTAGGGGACATGTCATTACTTTGGAACAAGGCAGTGCGCTGGTCTTTCCTACGAACCATAGACCTGTTCTAGGGAAAAAAGGATATTATAAAAATACGGTTCGTCACGGAGTAAGCACGATTACTTCTGGAGAACGATACGGTCTTGGAATCATTTTTCACGATTCTAAATAAAGTGAAACTTTGATCAGTGGGGGGTCTCTTCATCCCCCACTGATCATTAGTTAAACCAATCGGGCTTTTACGGGCTGTTCATCTCCCACCTAAACTTCTCCGATTTCTCTATGTTTTGAGGTGGGAGTCTTACAGCCCGTTAATGCGGGATAAAAATTAAACTTCAATATCTTGCTATTTCATACCCAGAATTGTACATTCTGAATTCATAGGAAGTATATTGTAAGGAGAGGTGAGATAAATGCCGGATAGTATCAATAACGGACATATAGAGAGACATGATTATCGAATTTCAAATGATGTAGAAATGATAACAGATGAAAAGTGGCAAGCAATACTAAATAATGATGCAGCGTACAATAATCAATTTTTCTACGCTGTAAAGTCGACAGGGATATTTTGTAAACCATCCTGTAAATCCCGCGTTCCGAAAAAAGAAAATGTATGTATTTTTTCAAACGCAGAACAAGCCCTCCGCGCAAATTTTCGCCCTTGTAAACGTTGCAAGCCCACTAATGAAAATCTGCCTGATAGCGAGTGGGTTAATTTAATTACTGAATACATTGATAAAAATTTCACAGAAAAATTAACGCTAGAATCGTTAGCAACTATTTGTCACGGGAGTCCGTATCATATGCATCGAACATTTAAAAAGATTAAAGGTATTACGCCGGTTGAATATATACAACAAGTTAGAGTACACGCGGCTAAAAAGTATTTGATTCAGACAAATAAAGCGATTGGAGATATCGCCATATGTGTAGGTATAGCTAACGCGCCATATTTTATTACTTTATTTAAAAAGAAAACTGGACAGACACCAGCACAATTTCGTCAAATGAGTAAAATGGAGGAAAAGTACAATGGAAACAAAGAATAAACCAACCCTTTATTGGTCTTTACTAAAGTTTAAGGATTGGAATTTTTATATTGCTTCAACTTCAAAGGGGCTTGTGTTTGTAGGTTCACAGAACAAACCATTCGAGGAATTGTTCGAATGGGCTAAGAAACGCTTTCCAGGAAGTCCTCTTGTTGAAGATGATAAAAAGCTTGAACCCTATGTCGTTGAAATCACTCAGTATCTAGAAGGAGAACGGAAAGCTTTTACTGTTCCATTTGAGTACGTAGGTTCGCAATTTCAGCTAGCAGTCTGGAATGCACTTTGTGAAATTCCTTATGGACAGATGAAATCCTATTCCGACATTGCAAATGATATAAATAAACCAGCAGCTGTTCGTGCTGTAGGAGCGGCTATTGGGGCTAATCCGGTATTAATTACTATACCGTGCCATCGTGTAATAGGAAAGAATGGCTCATTAACTGGCTATCGGGGAGGTTTAGAAATGAAGACACGGCTACTGGATCTAGAAAAGCGAGCTTCATCTAGCAATGGGTAATTATTGACGCACAATGAATGGAGGTTCCGTCATGAACAGTGAAATATTCTATAAAAATCCGAAAACCATTTTGAATAAAGGGACTGGCTTTCTTTCCGGATATACTCATTCACTAAATCCTTATACAGGCTGTTCATTTGGGTGTTCCTATTGTTATGTACGTGAAATGCCTGTATCTCTTTTTCGAGAAGGAGAATGGGGAAATTGGGTCGATGTTAAAAACGGAGCTGCAAATTTATTAAAAAAGGAGCTCCATCGCGCCAAAACCAAAGGGAATGTAACTATTTTTATGTCATCAAGTACTGACCCGTATCAACCAATAGAGCATAAGGAAAAAGTGACGCGATCTTTACTAGAAGTTATGGTAGAAAATCCCCCTGACTTCCTATTTGTACAGACGAGAAGCCCACTCGTAAGTCGAGATATCGATTTGCTGCAACATTTTAAAGATAAAGTTCGGGTAAGTATGACAGTAGAGACCGATAGAGAAGATATTCGCAAGCATTTTACGCCCTATGCTCCGCCTATTCCAGCAAGGCTTAAAACACTCCAACTGCTTGCTGAATTCGGTATTCCTACACAGGTTGCCATCGCACCCGTTTTACCAAGTAGCGAGAGATTTGCAGAAATATTGCGTCCCTTAGTTAACCGAGTATGTATCGACGATTATTTTATGGGGGACGGCAGTGGTGGTAAACGCACACACAAGATGGGCTTACAAGCGTTATATAGAAATCTGGAAATGGAAGAATGGTATCATCCATCCGTCTATCAAATGGTTTATAAACGAATGCGGCAGTATTTTTCGGAAGATGAACTTTTTATTAGCCAGAAGGGTTTCGAACCCTAGCGTTATAAATAGTAATTTTGGTATGAGGGGGAATTGAAGTGATATATATAATTAGAGACAATCGATGACAAAAATCCAGACACAAGGTAATTAACGAACTATCGCGTGTGAAACTAATATAATCGAAAGACGGGCTACACCCTGCATAGGCTTTCTCGTTCGGAAAATCTGTAATAATATAGCCATTATTTAAGTAAAGATGCCGTGGGGGATCCTCATGAAACGATTAAAGTATTAATGACGCACTTTTTAAGAAACTTCAACTAGGAACCTTCAACAAGCTTAAATTATCCTTAGCTACCACAGTTAACAACTATTCATTATCAACCTAAATTATCCCACGCATTTTAACGGTTACGATAATTTTCATAAGAGCTAACTACCCGTAATTGGGTAATTAGCTCTTATTTAAAGGGAATAAATCAATATAATCGAAAAGAATCAATTGCTTTCTTTTTCTGTTCGTACTCAACATGTGAATAGACTTGCGTTGATGTAATACTTTCATGGCCGAGTAATTCTTGTAGTATTCGTAAATCAACGTATTCTTTATTTTGGTGTAATATCAATGTTGCACAAGTATGCCTTAAGTGATGTAGCGTGAAGCGGGTAGGTGGAAGGTCTACCTTTTTCGACGCATCTTTAAAGATAACATGTAAACCCCGCGGATCTAATGCTTGACGATATTTATTTAGGAAAACAGGTTCTGATATGCTCTTAAAGAAGCTTTGTAGAATACCAGAAGCGGGATGAAGGGGCAATATACATTCTTTTTCCCTTTTCCATCAATTCGAATCGTTTCATTAACCCAATCAACTTGTTCCCAGGTTAATGAAACTAGTTCAGATCGCCTCAGACCTGTTGCTGCTAACAATTTAAACATTAAGAAAAACGTGATTAGTTGCGTTCTAAATAGTTAAATAGCTGTTGTAGATCCATCAAGGTCATATAGATTGCAAGTCGAAAAGTATAGATAGTATGGGTAGTTGACGAAGCATTCTTTCACACAATAATTTTAGTATACATAATATAAATATCTTGGTCATAACCTTCTAATTTTCGGATGGTTTCGTTCAAAAGGGGGATTATTCGAATATAATGTGCTAATACATTAGCAAACATTGTGTTAACTTTCTGTTTTGAGATTTTAAATGAGGTATGCATGACATATAAATAAAGAAATGTAGTTATTCAGTACATTTAAAGCTATCTGAAATATAAATTTTTACAGTAAGTAGAACGAAAGAGAACATTCAGTTGACCTTATTGCAAAGCTGCTTTTCATACAGCATAGAGCCAGTAATAGTACTTATTTCTCCCATCTGGAAGGGTGATGGCCAATTATGAATAGACATTCTTTTGGAGTAGACATTAAGAAAATTATATTGCTCGTTGGATGTCTTGTAATAATGATGATACTTGGTGCTTGTACAAATGAAAAAACAAGTCAGTCAGAATTTAAAAAACAATATTTTGAAGGAAAAAGTGATAATTGGTATGTAAAAATGGTAAGCGAAATGGATAGCAACAGGCGTTATATTATTTCTTATATTGGGGAAGAGAATAAACCATTAAATTTTAAATATGAAATATATGAATCTTCACACAACCCAACATTTGGCGATGGCGAATTTAAAAACCAAGAGGAATTTGAAATTCATGTAAACTGCGGTGGACCGTGTGATGCCCTTCCTAATAGCGTACCTATTCAAATTAAATGGGAAGGAGAAGAAGAAAAAGTAGTAATTCGTAATAAAAAATAGAATGTTGTCGGTAACATCGTTCGATCCTGAATTTTTTGAATTATTTAGTAAACATTACATCAAATCTCGGCAAAAACACAAGTTGGACTAATCTACCAATCTGATGGAGGAAATATCTACAAGTGTATGTACAACTGCATTATCAGTATTTAATTGACCCTAAGTTAATTCAACAAGCTCCGAACGCCGCTTACCTGTAGTTGCTAGCAACTAATCATAGCCATATTCCTAGGTGCTAAACGGCCTTCAGCTCGCTCTAAATTAGCTCATAATGATTCCTACTATCGCTAAACAAGAGATGGCCATTCGAATGATGTTACATTTGCTAGGTCTATGATTAAAATAGCAATCATGTGAACATTTAAAATAGTAAAGCCAATGATATTTTTCTCTTAAACTTATACTAAATTCCCTCCAAATATGTACTCCAATGCAATTGAGGTGGTTTTGCTTATTCGTAAAAACCTTGACGGAAAAAGAGTATCCCAAGGAAAAGCTGTGGTCGTCTTTTCCTTGGGATTTTGTATATGTTAATGGCGCAAGAAGTGAATATTAATGAAACTAATATGGGGTGGGGAAGCCATTATCAATTACGCCAAGGCGAAATTGATAAACTTAAATCATCTTTTTCAGAACTGAATATAAAAACTCAGCATCTTTTCCTACTCCACAAATAAGTGCTGATCCTCTTTGATGTTGCCACGGTAATCCTATATAATATAACCCTTGTATTGGACTTACACCTCTTTTATGAAGAGGAAAACCTTTTGCATCTGAAACTCCCTCTATGTCGATCCATTTGTAGTCAGGAACAAATCCTGTTGACCAAATAATATTTTGCACGTTTTTTTTGCTATGATCGCTAAAAGTTATCTCTCTTCCTTGTGTTTGTATGACTCTTGGTTTAATATTAATTTTTTCTTTACGAATCAGATGCTTTAATTCAAGGCTAAAAATAGGATCACTTTGTTTTCGGAACCATGATCCGCGCCTTGTATCAGTTCCTGCATATAAGAGACCAATCTTTTCTAACCAGTAAAAAATGCTTTTGCCTATAATACTAAGTGGTAAAAGTTTAAATGAATGGCTAATAGCAATGGTTACTTCACGATTTTCTGCGAGTTCAGTCGCAATTTGCGTACCAGAATTTCCTCCTCCAATCACTAGAACTGGACCATCTGGAATCATCTCCGGTGATTGATACTGGGAAGAATGAATTTGAAACACCTCTTGTGAAAGACTTTGGGAAATTGAAGGAATGAACGGTTTCTGAAAAGCACCAGATGCGATAATAACATGTTTGGAATGAAATATCCCCTTATCAGTAGTGACTTCAAATGTATTCTTTATTTTTTGTACTTTATGTACAGTTGTCTCCATTTTCACCGGTAACAAAAAACGGTTAGCATATGCTTCAAGATAATCCGCGATTTCATCTTTTGTAGGCAATGCGTTTTTATCTCCTTCTAATCTCATCCCTGGCAGTGAACTATACGATTTAGGTGTAAACAGGACCAAGGAATCATACCTTTTTCTCCATGAATCTCCAAGTCTTTTTTCTCCATCAAGTATTACAAAATTAGAGCCTCCTTGTTGCAAATAATACCCCATACTTAATCCAGCTTGCCCAGCACCAATCACAATAACATCTAACATTTCTTTATCCCACTTCCTATTTTAAATTAATATATGTTCATATATTCATATAATAACGTCATTATAACAACTCCTTCTCACACGTCAAGTAGTTTTCATCAATTATGATCAGAGTTTTTTAAATGTTTTAACACATATTAGGGACAAGTTAATGTATAAGAATGTTGCTGTATTTAATAGGTGACAGCATAAACTGCCTACTTTTTTGAAATAATTTTGATACATATATTAGTTCTATCTAATATGAATTGGAGGAGAATTTATGACACATAATTCTATCGATTTAAAAATTAAACTAATACATGATTTTCAAATAAGGTACGACTTCAAATTTTAGAATGTATTAAAGATAGGGAAAAAACCGCTTCGCAGATAAAGGCAATCATTCAAATATTTCGCAACACATAGCTTGGAGTCGAAACGAAGGAAATACTGTTATTATAGCTTGAGAAATGAGCGCATTCGAGAGTTACTTGAAATGTTTAATATCGTATTAGAAGATGTTTAATCTGATGTTGCATGTTGTGCTAAACATATAGATTAGAGGGATAGGGATGGCAGATAAATATTGTAATTCAAATAATCATGCTGATAAAAATAATCAAGAAATAAAGAGGTGTTGTGATAGTTCAAAATCAAGATTCCTGCAATACCCCTGTAGAAGCACCGACTACTTCACCAACCGTCGCTAAACAAATGTTTATTCCACTCGAAGATAATTTAGCAAACCGTATCAACCCAAAACATATAGAGACTGATAAATATCAAATGTATTATTGGATTTTTGGAATGGGCTGTACGGTATGCAGCAGAAGTTGTACTGCCATGACTTGAGAGAACAACCTTTACTTAGTGGTATAAGCATCTATGAAATTAAACAAACGACTTCTGTTCGTTAAGGAAAGGAATCGACTTTTTTAGAGGGACAGCCGAGATACATGTAATTAGGATCATAGTCTAGATTTTATTCCTATCAGTACAGTTTTAAAAAAACAGATCAAAATCTTTATATATATGCGTCAGTTTGTAGCATAGATAAATAATGTAGTATCTGCTGCTTACTGTAGGCAACATGTATATTATTTCTTTCTAGTTTGCTAGCCATAATACTTCCCTCAAAAATTGCAACAATAAAGGAGGCAACCGCCTTTGTATCGATATTAGGCTTTAACTCTCCGTTTTGAATACCTTCTTCGATAATCTCTTCAATCATTTCGAGATATGTATGGAAAACACGAAGTGCCTTTTCTCTTAATTGTGGATTGGTATCATCACTGTCTACGGCAGTATTCAGCAACGGACATCCCCCTTTTATTGGTGGATTATTTATTACATCTTCATATACATTAAAAAAAGCACCGATTTTTTCTGATACTGTATTAGTTTCGTGTAATGCTTCAGAAAAATGTTGTGAGACAGTATCAATAGCGTAATCAAACGCCTCAAAAGCAATCTCATCTTTACTTTTGAAATTGCGGTAAATTCCCCCTTTTTGCAGTCCTGTAGCCTCCATAATGTCATTCATTGAACAGCCAGCATACCCTTTCTGATTAAATAATTCTGCCGATTTTAGGATGATGTGCTTTCGTGTTTGTTCACCTTTTCGCATGATATCCTCCATTACTTATTATTGTTGAGAATTTGTAACATGTATTAGTTGTACATTAACATATAGTAAGTTATATTAAAAGAGACTGAATGGTCTCTTTATGAAATTCACTAATAGGAGCTGGTATTAGAAATACTATTTGATTAACATATAACTTTCTTACAATATCATCGATACATATCATGAAATTAATATGAAAAACAAATTTAATTAAACTAAGGAGAAATCATTATGAAAATCGCAATTATGCTTTTCGATGGAATCACAGCATTAGATGCAATTGGTCCATACGAGGTATTTGCTGCTTCAATGAACTATGAAGTGAAGTTTGTCGCTAAGAAAAAAGGGTTAATTAAACTGGACTCAAATATGGGTTATTTGCATGCAGATTACAGTTTTTCTGAAGTTACTTCAACTGATATTCTTGTTGTTCCAGGTTGCAGTCCGCCAAATTATAGAGCTCCAATGAATGACAAAGAAACGTTAAATTGGATTCGCCAAATACATGAAACTTCAAAATGGACTACGTCAGTTTGTAACGGATCTTTGATTTTGAGCGCCGCAGGCTTGTTAAATGGAACCAAAGCAACTGGTCATTGGGGATCCTTCGACCTGCTCAAATCACTTGGAACCATTCCAACCGATGAGAGAGTGGTTCGTCAGGGCAAAATCGTTACAGCAGCTGGTGTCTCCTCTGGTATTGATATGGCACTCCAATTAATAGCTTGGGAGTTAGGAGAAGATATGAGTAAAGGTGTTCAACTAATTTTGGAATACGATCCTCAACCTCCGTTTGACGCGGGTTCACCAAAGAAAGCACCTACTTTATTGGTAGAACAAATAAGAGGAATGTTACAAGAGTTTGCAAAACGGGAGCCCGATGTATAAATCACAGATAAATCAGTACCTTCTAAATAGTAGTATGAGGGGGGGATTGAGGTAAAAGGTATCTGATCATGACCACTTTCAAGTATTAATGTGAGTTAAGTCTTCAATATTATTAATTTTTGCTATAGTTTTAAAGATTAAGTATACCGGAATTGGTATGACCGAAGAAGTACAAATCGGATCTTTGAACAATTTTATAAAAGTGACCGCTCAAGTAATCGACAGAAAAAAGGTAACAGCTAGGACAGTCTATTGTCCAAAAAATCGTAGAATTACCATGGGAAAATATCTTTCTCAACCTAGTGAAGGTATGATTTTTACGGTCGCTCTTACAAATGGAGAGGAAGTAACAAATGAGAAGTAGACAAGGTTTAGTCATTAGTCTATCTGTTATTGCTGTGATGTGGATTTTGCATACAGCATCTAAGAATTTTATGGTCGACCCGACCTTCTCGACATTGCTTTTGAACAAGGAAGTAGAACTTCCAAATGTAGATTTATGGGCCGTTACGATTCAACTGCATATTGTCTTAGCAATTATTACTTTGATTACCGGTTCATTAGGTCTTTCGGAAAGTATTAGAAAGAAGAGGCCTGTGCTACACCGGTGGAATGGCCGCATCTATGTAGTAGCAATTGTATTCAATATAATTCCAGGTTATTATGTATCGTTTTATGCAAATGGGGGAGTGTGGAGTGTCATTGGCTTTTTAATCTTAAATACACTCTGGTTGCTTACGACGATAAATGGTTATCGTTTTATACGAAAAGGGCAAGTGAGACAACATCGAAATTGGGTACTAAGAAGCTTCTTTTTAACGTTTGCTAATTTAACGATTTACTTAATTATGGCGATTTTTCATTATGGTGTTGGTCTTCAATATGGTTTGTCTTATACGTTTGCAGTTTGGTCGGCCTTTATTCTTAATTTATTATTGGCAGAGCTAGTCATAAGAAAATCGAGCATCTAAGTCGTCCATTACTTATTATTAGAGTGCATCTCTCTAATTGTAAGTGCTTTATTCTAGTATTAATGAAAATTGTGAACTAGTTTAAGAAGGAAAGAATCAAAAAGCTCAGAGGAATATCCTCTAATTGTTTTTTCGAGTTATTTACATATCTTAATAGAATGTTAACTTGTGGTCGGCATCTTAAACTAAAGAGCGTTTCTGTAATAAACAGGAACGCTTTTTTAAAAGGACTAAAGTTATTTGAAAAACTGTATACCTTCAAGGGATATACTGTTTAAGTAAATGCTTATTCAAAAAAAGGGCTAAATTTTAGAATAGTGAAGGGCACCACATAAGGAGATGAGAATTAAAGAAGTAGGCAAAATAAAATGGCAAGATCGATTTATTAGGATATCTTTATTAGTTTAAAGGGTGCATTAGTTGCATAATTAAAAAAATTCCATTTTGAGGATAAACATATAAATCTAAAATGGAACAATTTATTATTTATACACCCCACATTTAAATAGATTTTTGTCTTGTATCCTCATCTATTATATAGAATTGTCCATTTTTCATAAATGAAATTAGTGAGACAAAGAATAGTAGTCACCATTTTATTGAGATCCAATTTTGAACGGCAAACATTTTGCGATTTTTCATTCAATGAAGGATGGGGATTATTCTCGATATGATATAGAAGTATGTCAACCAATAATAGTAGAAGAGGAATTAAAAGATACTAGAATAAAATTTTTTGAGGAAACAAATTATATCTATACAATACATATAGGTAATTATGACAATATTAATTATGCCTATAATGCCTTATATGACTGGGCTCATTCAAATGGATATCTTTTAGAGGGTCCTTTTATAGAAAAATATTATACAGATGAGTTTATTACATTAGATAGCGATAAATATGTCACTGAAGTAGGTATAGCTATAAAAATTGCTAATTTGAAGGATAGTTGTTGCTTATGATAGACGTGGTGAAGAAGTTTGTTGGCGTAACATCACGACCGTCTTGTATTGGCTGTCCATATTTTTTATCCAGAAAAGACTTGAGCTTCACATTGTGTGAAGCTTTATATTAATACTGATTCGTTCTAGGTGTCTTTTTAGAGTGAATTCCAGAAAAAATGCTTAGTTGATAAAATTCAAAGAATTGGAGTGCATGATTAAATAATTACAATTTTGATGCAAATGTTTACTAGAATTAGGTGAAGGACCTATGAAAAGAAGTTAGAAAAAAGGATTAGAAAGCAATAGAGAAAATATGGTATTTTGAATAAAATTTTAACTATAGGGGGCAATATGCATGTCTTTATTTTCACAAACGATAACTGACTATTGGAAGTCGCAATTTTTAAACGGAGACGTTATCTACAATGATGAAATCTTTACGGTCACCATTAACCCTGATCTGAGCGAAGACAGTCGGATCATGGTGCTGGAAACTACTGACGGCCGGATTTTGGCAGTCTTGTCGCCTGAGATGGCCGAAAAGTTAGACCTTACTAAAGGACAAGAACTGTCTGAGCTGATCTTCCGCCAGAAATTAAATGAAGCAGGAGTCACATTGCATGGCGCAGATTATCTTTTTTATTTTTCAGAAGGAGAAAAGAATGTCTTGCTGCAAGAAAGCCTAGGAGGTACATTGCGTCAATTAAAAGAGCAAGATGGTGCGATTTTCTCAGAGTTCGAGTCTTCCGCTACTGAACAAGACTTAGATGATGCTTATGTCGAGTTGGATCACTGGGCGGTATTCGGCTCTTTTGAGCAAAATCGCCTAGTATGCGCTGCCAGCATGTATCCTTGGGAAGAAGATGTGCAAATTGCGGATCTCGGCGTACTGACTCTGACACATTTTAGAGGAAAAGGTCATGCTCGCAAAGTGGTACGTTCAATCTGCAAGTACGCCTTTGAGCAGGGGTACGAACCACAGTATAGATGCCAGCTCGATAACGAAGCCTCTACATTCCTAGCTAAAGCAGCTGGTTTGACGCTGCTTGGAAAGTGGGATGTGATTTCCCCTGACTGCACTGTCGGAGAGTCCGAGTAGGATTGAAATATAAATTATTAAAAATTGGGATGAAGATGATTCAAAAGAATTTATCCGTGAATGGGAACCTAATTATGATTAAAAATTATATTTCTCAGCTATTATTCAAGCCTTACCAAAAAGAAATAGTTGTTGATGGATAAGATCAATCTCAGTTGGATAAAATATTTGTGAACTTAAAAAGTTCAAATTTCAAGGATTGGGGGACTATATATGTCATCTGAAATGGGAGAAATACATCGTACTGGTCAAGACATTAACGACGAAATAGTACATTTTGGTGGGCAAGCTGAGAGTATTTTTAGTTCATTGGCTGAACAAGGTCGACTTTCAATACAAAAGAAAGCAGACGAATTAGCTGCACAGTATCTTGAAAGTAATCCTAATCCAGACTATTATGATTGTGTTGAAATTGTAGCAGAGGGAGTTTTGACAGCAGGGAAAGAAATAAAGGCTAGCAGTGGTTCTTGGGGAGAATCAGTAGAAACAGCACTTGGTGCTGGTGTTGAAATTCCAGCAGCAAAAATAGCTTGTAAAAGAATAACGATGTTGTCTTAACATTAATTTTTGAAAAAGCGTAGGCGTAAAAAGCTTATGCTTTTTGATATTTATTGATTTCTTTTATCCTCTCCTCAATAGTAATTTTAGTTGTCTGGACATTCTTGGCCATATACAAAAGTACAGATATTATGGGGAATTGACGTATTTAAGCCCTCCTTCACGCCAAATAATTTTAGTTTACATAATATAGATACCTAATTATCGAAAGCTTCCTATAATTTATCGTTCAAAAGGGAATTATTCGTTTAAATAATACCAATTATCGTTTAATCTAGATTCTCCTTAAGACGAATAAAATATTCACCGTAACAATTAATTGCACTTCCAATTGTTAGACAAAAATGTAACCTAAGCCAGCAGATGCAGCAAGAACGCTAGAAGAGTTAGGTATAAAGGTAAGGATCAAGGATTGTATCGCAGAAGTAAAATTTAATGGCAATCAATATTTTTTCTTATCGGAAATAATTGGAGGTGATTTTGGAACTGGGCAAGATAAAGAGTACACTGACAAAAACAAAGATAGAGGAACTTATTTACCAATATAGGTAGAGGTCGAAAAAATGTTGACGATCGATGTTAAGCCGAAAGAAGTTGCTTTAAAGATTCATTCTTTATTCAAGTAGAAAACTACCTGATGCAGTGTAATGTTACTAAACAATACGAGAAAAGAAATTATAAATCACTGAGTTAAGTTGACCCTGAATGAGGGAGGATGTGACGGTCAACCAACGCCACAACCGAATAAGTACGTGCGATACACTTTGTCCAAGTAGAGATTACTTATACATAAAAACGTAGCGTCGTCACACGCTACAGCAAACTATTGAACATTATTAGGATTTAATTAACATCCATTGTAAAACAAACTCTTTGGAGAATTTTATTTTTTTGAACTACTTGATTTATTACTTTTTTCGGGAATACTTCGTTATTACTTAATATGTGAGCTAATAAGAATAAGTGTAATTCCTGTAAATAGGCAAATGATTCTCGCCACTGGAATTTTATCAGCTAGTCCAAATAATGCAATTGCTGTCGTTACGATTAAAACTGTTGGACCAACCAAAGCAAGCATTGTATTAATATAGAATGCTTTTTCTAAATTATTCAACTTTAGCATCAACAATCCAGCACTTACTTCAATACTTCCAGACAATACACGTAAAATAACCATAGCAAGAACCGATTTTTCAATAATTGTCATCATCCTATCTTTATAGAAAATTTCCGCTTATAATATAATCCCATCATTAGGATAATAATAGACTTCTGTTTTAATGAAATACTAAAATCAATATATGTATGATTCGTATCAAATATTCTTGTTATATTATGCTATATAGTGTTTATTTAATAGGTGACTTTCTAGTTAAAAGTTCAAATAATTTATTAATTGAATCAGTTTCATAAGTCCAATTTTTGTTTTTGAAAGGAAATAGTATAGGTGCATTGTTTATGATCTTGCAAAATCTAATAGAAGACTAAAGTGAAACCGAAAAATACGCTTAGTATTAAATATTGAAGAAATTAGGAAAAGCTTTAGTCTATAGTTGTAGAAAATCAAGGAGGTATTCACCCTAAATTATGTCAAATCGAGAAACATGGAAGGCTTTTATTGTGCGCTGTGAGAGTGATCGAGATGGGTAACTGTACGTGATACTGAATCTCGATTCGTCTCATAGCGTTATTTTTAATGTACATGTCTAAAATTTCTTGGCTCAATAATTTAAAAAAACTAGAAGTTCTTGTCCATACACAAACAATAGGAAAGCCTCCACTTCTTTTGTTTTAGTTTACATAAAATAAATAGTTTATTCATAATTTTTTAACGGTTGAACTACAAATTGCAGCAATTGCTGAAGATGATCAAGAGATTATGGCCATTCAGCATACGAAATATCCCGGTATTTGGCTTGCAATTTCATCCCGAATCAATCGGTACAAAAGAGGGAGACTTAATGATTCAAATATTTTAGATTCTTATTGTAAAGAAGGAGTTTAATAATAGATGTAAAACACCCTTATCTATATTTAGATAAGAGTGTTTTACGTTTGTAAGATACCAAGGTTTAAACTATTTATTTAAATTCAAAGCATTAGTTATTTGTTCTTCAATTTGAGTAACAGTTGTTAAACCTTCCAACGTTGCTTCTTCAATCGTTCTTGGTGCGAGACAATCACCAATTTGAGCTACATAAGGAGCCATGTTCTTTATTGTCTCAAACAGTTCTGTGTTTGGTATTCTTCCAACAGCTAAAATAACATGATCAGCATTTATTAATCTTTTCTCATGTGTAAATAGATTACGCATGTAAATTCCATCTTTCGAGATTCCACCAAAATCGTGATGTGTAATCATTTCGATATTTGCCTCGTATAAGTACTTCATATATTCATTTCGTAAATACTGATGTACATCTTCTGCAATATATAAACGCGCAGTAACAAGTGTTACTTGACAACCCTTTTCTGCTAAATAAAGGCTTGCCTCTAGCGCAGCCCAATCTCCTTTAAAATCAAATACTACTGCCTTTTCGTTCTTTTTAAAAATGTTTTTCTTAAATACATAATCAATTAATATCACTCTCTCATCCATTACTCCTTCGACATTAGGAATATAAGGTCGTGAACCAACTGCACAAATAATTGCATCCGCCTTAAAATCTTCAATTTCCTTTGGAGACAACTTTGTATTAAGCTTTAGTTGGATATTGGTCAATGCCAGTTGGCGTGAAAAATTATCGAGCATCGCTGAAGCCATTTCATTTCGTTGTGGGGCAAGTAGCATCAAATTAAGCGACCCACCAATACGATCCGATTGATCCACCACTGTTACATCATAACCCATAGTATCCGCAGTTATGGCTGCCTCAAGTCCACCAGGTCCAGCACCAATAATTAGTACTTTTCTAGAAGGGTTATTTTGCTGAAGAACGCGCTCAAAGAATACTTCGTTACCTACTTGTGGATTTTGAACACAACCAATTGGTAAATCTTTATGATAATGTCCAATGCATGCTTGTAGACAACCAATGCAAGCATTTATCATTTGATGTTCACCATTTTTTGCCTTATTTGGCATATCAGGATCGACAATAGTAGCACGTGTCATTCCAACCATATCCGCTCGACCACTACTAATAATTTTTTCACCTTGAATCGGGTCGACAATTCGTGAACCAACGAACACAGGGACTGCTGCTTCTAGACGTATTTTAAAGCTATCAGGGGCCAAGTAAGCCTGTTTCATCGGAGCCGGCGGAACAATGTGAGTAGAACCTGCATAAGTACTGGAATCGCCAGCAGTAATATTAATAAAATCAACACGAACTTTATCCGTCAAATACTCTGCAATTTTAATGGAGTCTTTAATAGTTAATCCATCCATTGTCATCTCATCAGAACTCATTCGAATTCCTACAGTAAAATCTTCGCCAACTTCTTCCCATATTACTTGTATTGTTTCTACTATAAAACGCATACGATTTTCAAAGCTTCCACCATATTCATCGTTGCGTTTATTGGTTTGTTCACTCCAAAATTGTGCAGGTAAATACCCATGGGAACAACAAACCTCAACACCGTGTAGTCCGCCATCCTTTGCATTGCGCGCTGACTTAGCAAAACCTGTGATCACCTCTTGAATTTCTGAGACTGACATTGGCCGTGGCATTGTGCCAAAACGCAGACTTGGGATAGAAGAGGGAGCTAGTGCAGCAGATCGATAATTACTGGACACAATTTCACGTCCACCGTGAAAAAGTTGTGCAAACACTTTCGTATCATATGGAGAAACTTTCTCTATCAACTTACGATAGATTTCTTTAATACTAGGATCAAAAGCAGCAATTGTATGTGTCGTTAAAAGACCAGACGAATGCACTGCACCAGCTTCTAAAATAATCAAACCAAGACCACCTCTTGCACGAGTAACATGATAAGCAATTAAATCATCTGTAGGAATACCGTCCAATACGTGATTTGTTTGATGTGCTGTTGATAAAATACGATTTTTGATTGTCGTATTTCCAATTTCAACAGGTGTAAATAAATATTTAAATACTGACATAGCAAATCCTCCTTCTTTTAAGCATGTGAGATAGGCCAATAATAGAAAACAAATGTGATAATTACGACAGCGATTCCACTTATGATTAAATAAGTAGGGTATCGTTTTGTAATTGCCATTTCTCGTTTCTCATTTTCTTCCATTGGTTGTTGATGAAGCATTCGTTGATATGAAACTTCTTCCTCGGTAATAACACCAAATTTAGAAACTACATACAGAGTAATAGAGCTAAGGATAAATCCTATAATTACTGGATGGAGGTAAATAGGTAACTTAATTAATGTACCGATCGCTTCTCCAGCAATTACTCCTAAAAAACCTGCAATAATGCTCCAGAAAGCACCAAGACTTGTTACAGTTTTTGAAAATACACTTGAAAAAGCAACAGGTCCCCATGATGCTGCAAAAAGAGTTGCTGCAAAATAGCCAATCCACATGACAGCAGGAGGTTGCCATATACCAATTATTAGAATGATAAGCGTCACCATAATCATTGAAATTCGACTAAAACTCAGTAGTTTCTGATCACTATATTTCTTCTTACTAAATGGTTGAATGATATCATTAGCGATACTACTACCGATAAGTTGTAAAAATGTTGCACATGATGAAAGAGCTGCTGCCATAATGCCGCTTACAATGATTACTCCAAGCCAAGAAGGGACAAGATGCATTGCTGCCCAAATAAATACTTTTTCCGTAGGGTGAATAGAGGAATTCACATTGTTGATCATCGCCATACTAGAATGTAAGAATATATAAATCGTAAAAATCGAAATAGTTGCCCAAACACCTGAACGAATGGCTACATGCTCATTTTTGGCCATTAAGTATCGACTGCTTTGCCATGGACTAATCGCTACTACAGAACCCCATACGAGTCCCATTATAACTGCCCATATTAATACATCAGTTGGCGACCCCATATAGGCGCCTGATCCGGTAACACCGTGCCAGCTAAAGATATTGGGTTTTTCTACATTATTAGCAGCTTTCATAATTGCAGCAGGGAAACCGCCAGTAGCTTTGATGATGAATGGAAAAGACACATAAGCTGCTAACGAGAAAATAAAGAACATGATCGTGTCATTAACCATTACACCTTTTGCACCTGACATTACCGTAAAGGAGGCGAAGACAATACACATAATCACAATAGCTATGGCATAAGGGATATTGAATATTTCGGACAATAGAAGAGATGAGCCTTGAGTAACTGCCACTAAGTATGCAGCAATACCAATAACTGTTGTAATCGCAGCAATTAAGCGAACTTTTCTTGAATTAAAGCGATTCCCGAAGTACTCAGGAACAGTAAGAGATTTACTTCTTCTTAAATAACGTCCAAAAAGAAAAACTCCAAATATATAACCACTTCCATTAAAAATTACTAGAATTAATAATGGAATCGGATAACCTTCATAAGAAAACCCGGCTTCCCCCATAAAAGATACAGTACTTAAAAAGGATGCCACTAACGTCCCTGTAACCATTAACGTTGATCCACTTCGACCAGATATATAAAAGTCTTCCGTATTTTTGACGTTTTTTGATAGTATTGCACCAATAGCAATATATAAAATAAACGATACAATGATCCCTATGATAAATACCATCGACTACACCGCCTTATCAACTTTTTTAGGTATAGTTGGTTGAGAAGCTAGCTGTTCCATTTTTTTTAAATAACTCCTTGTAATAAAGCCCAAAACAATAAGTGAACCTCCATAAGCTATTGTAAAAATAAATTCTCCCATTATAACCCCTCCTTTAGATAATAAATAAACCCCTTAGATAAGAAAAAGTGAAATAACGATTGTTTCCAATTCATGGTATAATTTAAGCAACACTTACAAAAATATTAAAATTTAAGTGTCGCTTAAAATATACAATATTCGAAATATTCAGTCAAGGAGGGTTTTTTATGAATAACCAATCATTAGGAGAGAATATTAGAAGAATTCGTAAAGAAAAACACTATACCATTGAAATAATCGCAAAGAAAACTGGATTAACAGCAAGCTTTATCAGCCAATTTGAGCGTGGTTTGACGGATGGCTCAGTTGCAACTATAAAAAAAATAGCAGATGCTTTAGATCTACCTGTTTCTGCACTATTTAGTGACAATGAAGTGGATCCACATATAATTGAGGATGTCTCGATCGTTCGTAAAGATAGACGAAAAAAAATGCCATATCCAAATGGAAAGTTAACGGACTACATGCTGACAACAGGAGAGGGAAAACTACAGGTTCTTTTATGTGAAGTAGAGCCGGGAGGATGCAGTGGTTCTCAGTATAATCATGCAGGTGATGAGGAATGTATTATAATTATAGAAGGGCAGATGGAAATTACCGTAGATACAAATACTTATATCTTAAATATTGGAGATACAATTAATTTTCCAAGTCATAGACACCATGCTTGGCGCAATATTGGAAAAGAAACTTTGAAGGTAATATGGATAATCACGCCTACTGGTTTCTAGGAGGGCAGACGATATAAACACCACTACCAATAATTTTCACTCAATCTACAAATAATTAAATAAAAACCAATTAAATATGATGTTGCACATTTAAAGTTCAACATCTTTGCGCAGTATAACTTCATGGATTAATGCAGAGCAAGTTACTTTAAGAAATGTGTTTTCGGTAGCTGTAGAACATACCTTCTTAACGGAAGGGATAATATGCTAAAAAACTTCCTGAGGTTGAACTAATTGAAACTAATTTGGAGCTAAATGTATCAGATAGAGGAGAAGAAGAGTTTGGTTCTACAGGTCTAAAATGATTAGTTGGTAGGGATAGTTGCTAAAGAAGTTGTGGACAACCTTAGATTTTTATAACAGTAAGATAAATTTAATTGTATAAATATTTCATACACTTCTTTCAATGCTAAAAGGGGGGAGTCCCATTCTATACCCCATTTAAACTAAATAATATTTTTTGAACCCTTGTCCCCATAGAAAAAACACCTCCAGATTGAGTATTTCAGGTTTAAATACCCGCTATTCAATGAAAGGTGTTTTTATTTGTCTCCTATAATTAGGTTAGTACGGTACGCTTTTGTAAGTGATCGAGTTTTTTATTGAATAGATATGACGAGTATCGAAAAGCTAAATATATTGTTTCTGATTTGACTTGCTATCAATTTTTATCACAATATTTCCTTATTAGTTTCGATGCTTGTGTTTGACTAATTTGTAAATCACTTGCCACTCTTCTAGAACTACCATACTTTTCATATGACTTTTTCACCATTTTTTCTTTCACAAAATCGATCGCTTCTCTCAACGTAGCAGGTGAATCTTGATGCACTTGTTCGATTTGACGGTACATTAACTCTGGTAAGTCCTCCACATCAATGACGTCATCGCTTATAATGACTAATCTTTCCATGACATTTTCGAGTTGTCGAATATTTCCTGGCCAAGAGTACTCCGTAAACAACTTTAAGCATTTTTCTGAAATAACTTTATTCGTTTCGTACATGACATTAAATTTATACAAAAATTTATACGTTAACGGAATGATATCCTCTTTTCTCTCTCTAAGTAACGGCAATTGAATATCGATCACATTTAAACGATAAAACAAATCTTCGCGGAACTGTTTTTTTTCTACCATTTCAATAAGCTTTTGATTCGTTGCTGCGATAATACGGACATTCACTTTTTTCTCTTTAGCACTACCAATCGGAATGAATATCTTATCTTGAATTACTCGAAGCAATTTTGCTTGAAGGGGTAAAGACAACTCTCCTATCTCATCTAAAAATAATGTGCCTTCTTCTGCTGATTCAATTAATCCGATTTTACCGCCCTTATTTGCACCCGTGAAAGATCCAGCACTATACCCAAATAATTCGGCTTCTAACAAATCTGCCGGAATCGCCGCACAATTAATGGTTAAGAATGGATGAGATTTACGATTGCTAGCATTATGAATATGCTGCGCAAGCACTCCCTTCCCAGTTCCTGATTCCCCTTGTATTAAGATCGTCGATTCGGTTTTTGCAACTCTCTGTGCTAATAGAAGCAATTTCTTTACCTTTTTATTATTTGTCATCATCTCCGATTCGATTATATTGGGTTCTCGATTAGGATCCATCTTATTTTGCTGCGTCAATTTTAGCATTTTATAGTTTTGCAATTCTCGGGCTGTCGTCACAATTAATTTAATTTCATTATCCTTATTTATTATAGGTATAGCAGATGTTAGCAATTCAGCACCTAAGATAGTAGTTTGTTTTATGAAGATGGGTCTTTTCTTTTCGTATACTTCAGGAAGTACAGACGGTGTCCAATACCCCTCGTTAAATAATTCATCGCTAAATCTTCCGATTACATCAGACTTCTTCAATCCGTAATGCCGCTCACATGCATTATTCACAAAAATAATTCGTCTATTTTCATCAAGAACAAAGATCTCATCCGACGAATAATCTAAAATTTGGAGCAATGCCTCCATTTCAAGATCAGTAGATAAACTAGCGAACATTTAAAAACCTCCCCCTCATTAAAATTGAGTCTAATAAAATTCAAATTGAGTCAATTTAAGTTCGTTCAATCATCAAGAGTTCACGCATTTCGATAACGAAACTAGCTAAACATCAAGCTTACTTAAAAGTGGCATGAAAATTGCTTTCTAAGTTTATGAATCGTTCATCAAGGACTTTTAAGTGAAGAGAGGATGTTGATGTGAATGAATAAATGATGTGCCTAAGTTTACTCTATAGGATATAGGAAGTAATGTAAATGTCTGATATTTATAATTACTCTAATTGCAAAAAACGGAGGTTTTTTTAATGAATGGATATTCCAAAATATATGATATTACTATAATTGGTGGAGGTCCCATTGGTTTATTCACCGCATTTTATGCTGGAATGCGACAAGCCTCCATCAATATTATTGAAAGTTTACCGCAACTTGGCGGACAGTTATCGGCACTTTATCCGGAAAAGTTTATTTATGATGTAGCAGGATTTCCTAAAGTAAGTGCGCAAAACCTTGTGAATAACCTCATCGAACAGATGAATCAGTTTAAAGTGGATCATTGTCTTGGCCAAACAGTCCAAACGATTTATAGACGCGACGATGGTGTTTTTGAACTTACGACAAATGAACAAACGCATTACTCAAAAACGATTATTATTACTGCTGGAAATGGTGCGTTCCAACCAAAAACAATGAAGTTGGAAAATGAAGAAACTTTCGTTGGAAAGAACTTGCATTATTTCGTTGACACGATTGAGAAGTTTGCTAATAAAGAAGTTGTAATATTCGGCGGCGGTGACTCTGCTGTTGATTGGGCGCTTATGTTAGAACCAATTGCAAAAAAAGTAACATTAGTTCATAGAAGAGATTCGTTTAAGGCACATGAGTATAGTGTTGATCTGTTAAAAAAATCACGTGTGGAAATCCTAACACCATATGTCCCAACAAAATTAATCGGAGACGTACAAATAGAGAAAGTCATCATTCAAAACAACAAAAGTGAAGAAACAATCGAATTAACGGTAGATGATGTTCTTGTAAACTACGGTTTCGTTTCTTCGCTAGGTCCGATAAAAAACTGGGGATTGGAGATCGAAAAAAATTCAATCGTTGTAAACTCGAAGATGGAAACAAATATTGAAGGGATCTACGCAGTAGGGGATATTTGTACGTACGAAGGAAAAGTAAAGCTAATTGTAACAGGATTTGGAGAGGCGCCGATTGCAGTCAATGAGGCGAAAATGTACGTTGATCCACAAGCAAAAAAACAAACACTTCATAGCACAAGCCTGATGGAGACAACATTTAAAGAGAAAGTAACAAACTAAAAATCATATGAGGAGGAAAAGATATGACAGTATATACGATGGTGGGCCGCGAAACATGTATAGCATGCGGCGCATGTTCTGAAAACGCTCCTCATTTATTTGACCATGATGAAGAAGGTCTTTCCTTTTCAGTACTTGATCTAAATGCTGGTAATACCGAGATCCACGAAGATTTTATAGAAGAATTAGAAATTGCAGTAGAGGAATGTCCAACAAATTCGATTAAAATCGCGACTGAACCGTTTACTATAAAAAATAAGACGTAATTTGAGTTAGGAAAAACTCACTTTCCCCATTTCTAAGCGTAAAAAAACTTCTCTGCCTTGATGCTATCGTCTTTTCGAAGTTGGTACAATAATTGCGATATAGAGCTATAGATATCAAAATGCTTTTTTTATAGGGAGGATGAAAGAACAATGACAATCAATACGTTTAGCAACAAAGCAAATGCGACTTTGTCTTACAAAAACTATGTGGAACAACAATACTTTGATGAAGAAAAAGAAAATATCTTTTCTAAAAAGTGGGTCTTCGTTGGCCATATGAGTCAATTAGAAAAAGTAGGCGATTTTTTCACTTTCGAAATTGCTGGAGAATCCATTATTGTTAGCAAAAACAACGATGGAAAAGTAAATGCCTTTTATAACATTTGCCCACACCGCGGTACACGTGTTGAAAAAAGCGCTTCCGGAAACAAAAAAGTATTTCTCTGTTCATACCATGGTTGGTCTTTCAAACTAAACGGAAAAGTAAATCGTGCACCAAATTTTGATAAAGATAGTTTAGGTGACCACAATTGCATGACACCTGTTAAGCTAGAAATTTACCAATCTCTCATTTTTGTAAACTTAGATCCAAACGCTAAATCGTTTCAATCCGAATATAGCGATCTAGTTGAAAGTCTTGATCAATATAAGTTTTTAAATGCTTTGAAGAGAATCCGAACGACTCAAAGGGTAATCGAAGCAAATTGGAAAGCAGTCGTTGACAATTATTTAGAGTGTGATCATTGTAAATTAGCGCACCCAGCATTTGCAAAAACATTTGATTTGGAAAACTACAATATCGACACGTTTAACACATACACTTGTCAATATTCTGAAATGAAACAAGGAGAAGAAGCAGATCCAGCATTTTTCTATTGGGTATGGCCTAACTTAATGATTAGCATTTATCCTGGTGAAGAAGGAAACATAACGACAAGCCAAATACTACCTATCTCACCAAACCAATCTTTGGCAATTTACAGCTACTATTTTAGTTCCGATAAAATTACGGATAAACAAGAAGAACTTATTAAATTTGTCGATCAAGTTCGTAAAGAAGACTTTGATCTCGTTGAATTATTGCAAACTGGGCTTCATACAAAGGCTTTTGATCATGGGATTTATTCACCAACTGAGCATGGCATAAAGCATTTCCACAAGCAGTACAAGGAAGCAATGGGCATTCCTGAATAATAATTTAAACTTGCTAATAAAAAGGAAAGTACATTTAAAAAAATGTTATAAATAACAGACTCTTTTAATCATTCCTAAATAATTGTAAAGAGAAAATGTAATGTAACAGGAGAAAACACATAGATGTGAGTATAAAAAACTCACTTGAGTTCTTATCTGTTCGAATACTATAAATCTTTGAATAAGTTATAAACAAAACGTTGAAGTTATGCAGTTTTTAAGAATTATGCAATACCTGCATTCTTTAGTACTAATAAACATAAATAATTTTATAAACAGTTAGGGAGGAAAGCAGATGACAGAACAGTTAAAGCTTTATATAAATGGAGAATGGATTGATTCAAGTAATCCTCAACTATTTGATGTAATTAATCCTGCAAATCAAGAAGTGATTGCTAAAGCCCCGAAAGCAACTAAAGAAGAGGTGGAACAAGCGATTAAAATTGCAAAAGCAACTTTTGAAAGTGGCGTTTGGTCTTCAAAAAATCCACAAGAAAGAGCTGCGATATTACTACAAATTGCTGACAAAATGGAAGAACATGCAGCTGAAATTGCTCAGTTAGAAACACAAAATAACGGAAAAGTGTTAAGGGAAGCAGAGGGTGATGTTGCCGACTCAATTAGCGCTTTTCGTTATTATGCAGGCCTTATTCAAAATCAAACAGGTGTAATATATGAAGCAATGGAAGATTTACAAACGATGATTGTGAAAGAACCAATGGGAGTAGCGGGGTTAATAGTTCCATGGAACTATCCATTGTTAATGGCGGTTTGGAAAGTAGCTCCAGCACTTGCGGCAGGAAATTCAATTATATTAAAGCCGGCTGAAATTACACCGATAACAGCTGTCAAACTGTTTCAGTTAATCGATGAAACAGATTTACCGAAAGGTGTTGCGCAATTAATCCTGGGTGGTGGAACCGTCGTTGGCCAGACGATTGCTGAAAGTGACGATGTGGATGTTGTCTCCTTTACAGGAAGCACAGGAGTTGGGCGTAGTATCATGCATGCGGCGACTGGAAACTTGAAGAAAGTATCATTAGAACTTGGCGGGAAATCCCCTAATATTATTTTTGATGATGCTGATTTCGAAACAGCTGTTGACTATGCTTTATTTGGAATCTTTTATGGTAGTGGACAAGTGTGTTCATCTGGAAGTCGAGTGTTAGTGCAAGAGGGAATTTACGATAAGTTTGTTGAAGAATACGTAAAACGCGCACAACAAATTAAAGTTGGCCCCGGACATGATGAAAGCTCAAAAGCGGGTGCAATAGTTAGCGAGAATCATATGAACAGCATTCTTGAATATATCCGTATCGGTCAAGAAGAAGGGGCTACATTGGCCTGCGGTGGTAATCGTATTGAGCGAGATGGGATGGAGAAAGGTTTCTTCATTGAACCAACGGTGTTTACCAATGTAACGAGCGATATGCGAATTGTTAAGGAAGAAATTTTTGGACCAGTTGTTGTGATTCAAAAGTTCAAAGATGAAGAAGAGGCTATTCGTCTTGCAAACGACTCTGATTATGGATTAGCTGGTGCGGTCTTTTCTACCGACAGTAATAAAGCATTACGTGTCATTCAGAAAGTTCGCTCTGGAATTACATGGGTGAATGCTTATCACCTCACAAACATTCAGGCACCATGGGGCGGCTACAAACATAGTGGAATAGGTCGTAGCATTGGCACTTATGGACTGGATGAGTATCAAGAAACAAAACAAATTAATATGAATTTAAACCCACAACCACTCCATTGGTTTGAGTGATACAAAGACAATATTAGCTAATTGGAAAGATAGAAATAATCAAACCAATGAGAACTAAAGGTTTTGGTAAGCGTTTACACAGATGAAGATGTATGGTAAAGAGCCAAAATCTTTCGTCGAAAATTGGAATAAGGGGGGAACGAAGGATGAATAGGAGAATTTGGTTATACTTTTTCAGTTTAATTCCTGCTATCGGGAGTTTAAGTGTAATAAATAAGATAGAACCATATGTTCTTGGCATGCCTTTCGTTTTGTTCTGGCTTTTATTGTGGGTCATCTTAACATCACTTTTCTTATACATCGTAAACATTCTAGATCCTGCTAACCATGAAGGAGAAGAGGACATTTGAATATATCACTTTTTATTACATTTGCAATTTTAATATTCGCTTGTTATTTAGGCGTTAGCGCAAGGAAAGGTAAAGAAATGAATATGGAGCAATGGGCTGTTGGGGGACGAAGCTTTGGCTCATTAACTATATTCTTTATCTTAGCGGGGGAAATGTTTACCACATTCACTTTCCTAGGCGCAAGTGGGATGGCTTATGGTGTTGGGATGCCTGCAGTATATGCATTTAACTGTTTCTATTTTATTGTTGCATATTGGATGTTACCACCGATTTGGAAGTATGCAAAGAAACATAATGTTATGTCGCAAGCAGATTTTTATGAGAAAAAATATAAGAGTGTAGGTCTTGGAGTTGTTGTTGCGATTATTGGTGTGATTGCATCTGTATCCTATTTAGTCATGCAATTTGTTGGTTTAGGAATTATTGTTTCGGCATCATCGTATGGGTCGATTTCATCAGGACTTGCTGTTGTGCTTAGTGGTTTATTAGTCACCGTATATGTAACAATTTCAGGGATGCACGGATCTGCCTGGACAGCGATATTCAAAGATATTTTAATTCTTGGAGTTATCATATTTATGGGCGTTTATTTTCCATTCCACTACTATGGTGGATTCAAACCGATGTTCCAAGCGATTGAGAGCGTACATCCAGAAATGCTCTTGTTTCCTGCTGAAGGATTGAGTATTACATGGTTTGTTACAACGTCGATTATGATAGCGTTAGCATTTTATCTTTTTCCACATATGCAAACGGGTGTTTTCTCTTCCAAAAGCGCGAAGGCCCTTCGTTGGAATGCTGCAAGTATGCCTATATATCAACTTATTATCGTATTTTCTGTTTTTATTGGGTTTGCTGCGGTTTTACAAGTGCCGGGTTTAAACGACCCAGACATGTCTATATTTAAGCTTGCACAGGGTGCATTTCCACCTTGGTTTGTCGGATTAGTTGGAGGGGCAGGAGCACTGGCGGCACTTGTTCCAAGCTCAATTGTATTACTGTCATCCGCTACACTTTTATCGAAAAACATTTTTAAAGTGTGGAGACCTAAAACAACCGACCAGCAACTTGGAAGATTAAGTCGTCTATTGGTACCCATCTTAGTCGTCATTGCTATATTTTTCGCTTTGAATGAATCGAAGTTGATTGGTTTAATTTACATTATGGTCTACAGCATTATTGTCCAGCTGTTCCCAGCACTTTTCTTTAGTCTTCTGAAAAAGAATCCGATTACCAAAATAGGTGCTTTCGCAGGGATGATTGTTGGAGTCATTCTAGTTATTTATTCGACAGTAACCGATACTACATTGGCGACGTTATATCCAAATCTTCCAAGTATGATCAAAGACTTTGATATGGGACTATTAATTATGATGATAAACTTTGTTGTCACATATGTAGTTGGCGTTAATACAGAGAAGAATTTTAATAAAGAAACAGATGGTAATTTAGAAAAATATCAACAAGTTAAAGGCTAATTAAAATTGACAGTCGCAATTAACTTGCAACTTGCCATATCAATAATAAAAAAATATGTATTATTGGGAGGAACACAATGAAGAAACTATTAGAGAAAATAGCTGTAGAGAAAAGCAAAAACTACCAAGAATACACTGTAGCCGATGCAATTGTAGAAGAATTAGTTGACGCTGGTGTTGAAGTACTATTTGGGATTGTGAGTATTCATAATATGCCGATTTATGATGCGATACTCAGAGATGGGAAAATCCGTATGGCGACATCGCGTGGTGAAAGCGGAGCTGTCAATATGGCAGATGCTTATTCGCGCGCAACTGGAAAACTAGGAGTTGTATTAACAAGCACGGGTGCTGGAGCTGGAAATGGTGCTGGTTCACTAACAGAAACTTGGAACTCTGGTACACCTCTTCTTCACATTACAGGCGAAGCGAATTCAAACTATATTGGAACGGATCAACGTTATATCCATGAATGTAAAGATCAATTGAAAATGATGGAAGGTGTGAATAAATCTGCTTTTTTATTGAAACGTCCAAAACTAATTAAACCATTCATGAGAAAAGCAATTAAAGATGCAGTAACTGTTCCGACTGGGCCAGTTACTGTTCAAATTCCTACTGATTTTCAGGCCATGATTATTCCAGAAAATAATCTAGTTAATGTAAAAACTGTTGAAGATTTAGAAGTACAAGTTACCTTACCAGAAGAAATTATTGAAAAAATCGCTGCCGCAAGACGCCCAGTGATTTGGGTAGGAGATGGAATTATTCACGCTGGCGCATCAGAAGAGTTAGTAACGCTAGTGAACAAAATTAAAGCAGGTGTCATTACAAGTGAATCAGGAAAAGGTGCTATTCCAGAAGATCACCCACTATGTATTGGAAACTTTGCATGGTTCCCACGTGTTGAGGAGCATGTAAGCAAAGCAGACTTACTTATTAGTGTTGGCGTTCGTTTCCGTGGCACTGAAACAAATGGTTGGTCTACTCCTATTCCGGAGAATCATATTAACATTGACTTGAATCCAGAAGCATTTAACCGTAATTTTGATACACAAGACTTTTTAATTGGTGATGCAAAAGCTGTATTAGCAGCAATTAATAAAGGTATAGCGGATGTAGAAATCACTCGAGATCTAACTTATACAGAAGAGATAAAAGAAGTTCGTGAGGGAGTTCGTGAAGATCTTCGAAGTACAATCGAGCCTTACGGTGAAATTGCTGAAATTATGAACGAGCAACTTCCACATGACACAATTTTAGTAACGGATGTTACAATTCCTGGTTATACTTGGGCGAACAAATTAGTTGATGTACATGAACCAAGAAATTACCTCTACATGACAGGTGGAGGAATTGGTCAAGGTTTACCAATGGCGATCGGTGCTAAAGTGGGTCAACCAGACAAACCGGTAGTACTTGTAGCTGGCGATGGCGGGTTTATGGTAAATGCTGGTGAGATGATTACAGCTGTACATGAAGATGCGCCAATAATTGTTCTGTTATTTGATGATGGAGGGTACGGTATCTTGAAGTATTATCAAGAGGCTGCTTATGGTAGAAAAACTGCTGTTGATTTGAAAAACCCGGACTTTGTTATGATGGCAAAATCTATGGGGTATGAAGCGGAAAAAGTAACTTCTGTGGAAGAGTTTGAAAAGGAATTAGCGAATGCTTTAGCTAGCAAAAAATCTTACATGGTTGTTGTTGATGTTGAGGCAGTTGGAATTCTTAATTATAAAGATTCCAATGAATATATCCGCTCTTTCCGTCCGCACAAATAAGCAAACAAAATGATGGGCATAAAGAGATCGTTTTCTATATATGGCTGTCTCCTTTTGCAAAGAATTGAACACTATGTGACCAAAAGTAATGAGGTAATAAAGGGGGATCCAAAATTAAGCAGCGATATAAACTCTATTCGTCTTGCAAACGACAATGATTATGGTTTAGCTGGTGCGGTCTTCTCTAGCAACAGTAATAAAGTATTACGTGTCAATCAGAAAGCTCGTTCAGGAATTACATGGATGAATGCTTATCACCTCACAAACATTCAGGCACCATGGGGCGGCTATAAACAAAGTGGAATAGGTCGTAATATTTACACATATGGACTGGATGAGTACCAAGAAACAAAACAAATTAATATGAATATAATCCCACAACCACTCCATTGGTTTGAGTGATACAAAGACAATATTAGCAAATTGGAGGGGAGAAATAATCAAACCAATGAGATTTTCTATTTATGATTCCCTTTGATTCATCGATAGAAAGTAGTTAAATATACGCCTGAAATAACTCTATGGAATTGTAAAAAATAAAAACTAGTGAGTTTATTTGTATTGTGGATACAAACGCTACGCCCGGGTTATAGACAATAGGACATCTTGGACGTTGGAAATCGTCCGCCAAAGCGTGATTTTGAAAGTTCCAAAGCTCTATTTGTTGTGGAAATTAACTTTGTTAAAATGCAGAATCTATTCTATATTTCGACTTAGGAGGAGAATACATGTCTACAAAACCATATTTAATTGTTGAATGGAACGACACAGAAACAGATGCAAAAGGATGGATGGTTGTACACAACTTTGTAAAGGGTTACACAGGTGGCGGTACAAGAATGCACCCATCCGTTACAAGAGAGGAAGTTGAGCGTCTTGCAGAAGCGATGGCGTATAAATATGTAGCAAGTGAATCAGAAACTACTGGAGGTTGTAAAGGTGGTATTGCCTATGATTATAAAGCTCCAGATGCTTTTGAAGTATTGAGGAGATATATAATTGCTATGCTACCGTATATTGACAACGGAGTTTCTTTAGGAAGTGACCTTGGTACGAAATATAATGATGTACTGAAAATCTTCCGTGAATTTGGGATTGAAATTCCTCTTACACAATCTATGAAAAGTGATCCAGCTGTTTTAAAAGGGATAAAAGATTACGATGATTTATTACTTCAAAAAATCGATGGATTGTATATGAATGATGTAGTAACAGGTTATGGCGTTGCATTCTCTGCTGACGAAGCTTGGAAATATAAAGATGGTAGAGAAGGTGCAAGAGTTGTTATTCAAGGATTCGGCTGCGTTGGTGCAAGTTGTGCGTTAAAACTTTCTCAACTAGGGTATAAAGTTGTAGGAATTTCTGATGCGAATCTATTTGTCGCTAGCGAAGATGGATTAGATGTTCAAAAGTTAATTGATCATAAGAATGAGTTCGGTGAAATGGATCAAAATTATTTTGAAAATGACTATGTAGTACGTCCAAACTCAGAATGGCTTGATGTAGATTGTGATATTTTAATTCCATGTGCGCTAGAAGATGTTATTAATAAATCTAATGCTAATCAAGTAAAAGCAAGCCTAGTTGTTGAAGCAGCAAACATCCCGATTTCTGCTGAAGGAGACGAAATCATCAAGGAGAAAGCTATTGATATTGTAATTGATTTCGTAGCAAACCTTGGTGCAATTAGATCTTACGATGCTGTTATTTTTGGATTAGTAGAACCAAATCCACAAGCAGTAATTGATGATATTGAAAAGCTTTGCCGTAAAAATGTTCGCACTCTCTTTACGGAGGCTAAAATGCAAAGCAGATATCAAAGAGATGTTGCATATGAAATTTTTAAACCGGCGAAAAGTGATTCAATGGAATATGTTTTTATGTTTCACCAAATCTAACAGTAGTATATTAAATTTGATAGACAGGAGATGCAAAACGCATCTTCCGTCCGTTTTCATTATAGTACTACGAGTTAAATTAACTGAAAAGGGTGAATATTATGAAAAACGAGCTTGATAGCCGGCCGAAAGAATTACAACGGTCGATGAAAAGTAGACACTTATTTATGATTTCCGTAGGTGGAGTTATGGGTACTGGTTTCTTTCTAGGTTCAGGTTATGCTATTGGAGAAGCCGGTCCATTCGGAGCTATTGCAGCTTACTTATTTGGTGGACTTATTATGTATCTTGTTATGGTTTGCCTTGGTGAATTGTCAGTAATTATGCCAGTGTCTGGTTCGTTCCAAGCCCATGCGGAAAAATTTATTGGACCGGCCACTGGATTTATGATTGGTTGGATATATTGGCTCAGCTGGGCGATATATTTAGGTTTGGAGTTCGTAGCAGCTGGACTATTGATGGCTAGATGGTTCCCAGATGTTCCAATATGGATTTGGTGTCTTGTCTTCTCGACATTATTGTTCGGAATTAACGCATTAACAACTAGGGCATTTGCTGAAATGGAGTATTGGTTTACAGCGATTAAAGTACTTGCAGTAATCGCATTTATTATAATCGGTGGAGCCGCTATTTTTGGTATTGTACCAATTCAAGGTCAAGAAGCACCATTCTTATCGAACTTTACAAGTGCTGGCTTATTACCGGCTGGATTTATCGGAGTATTTGTTTCGATGATGACAGTTGTATACGCTTTCATGGGGTCGGAAATTGTTGGAGTAGCAGCTGGAGAAACCGAAAACCCGGAGAGAAATATCCCAGTAGCGATTCGCACAATTATTATACGTATTTTACTTTTCTATGTACTTGCAAACTTTGTATTATCTGCAATTGTTCCTTGGAAAGAAGCAGGAATTCTTGAGAGTCCGTTCGTCACAGTGTTTGATATGGTAGGTATTCCATATGCAGCTGATATTATGAACTTTGTTATTTTAACAGCAATTCTTTCTGTAGGTAACACGGGTATGTTTGCTTGTGCTAGAATTTTGTTCTCTTTATCACAGAGTGGTCAAGCTCCACCGATGTTTGGAAAAGTGAACAAGCGTGGATTACCAATGAATGCGCTTACTTTTACATTAATCTTTGCTTACGTATCTCTATTGACAAGTGTTATGGCTGAAGAAACATTATTCGTATTATTATTAGCGATTAGTGGTGTTGGTGGAATTGTCACTTGGATGGTGATTGCTTATTCGCAAATAAGATTCCGTAGGCAATATGTCGCTACTGGCGGTAAAGTTGAAGACTTAAAATATCGCGTCCCACTTTTTCCATTAATTCCAATTGTATGTATATCTATGTGTTTGGTTTTAGTAGCCATGACAGCATTCGATCCTACGCAACGTATTTCGTTATTTATTGGATTTAGTTTTGTAGTACTTTGCTATATCTTCTATTACTTTAAATTTACGCGAAAAAAAGAAGTGCCAGTTTCATTAGCTGAAAATGACGGTAGATTAGCAAGATAATTCATTTTTTCTTCATTCAGCGAAGCAAAAGGTGATTGCTAAAGTTCCAAAAGCGACTGCAATCGTACTGTCAATAAGTCGATTTCATAATTGAACAATCAACATTAAAATCAGAACAAGGTTGATTTCCGCTCCAGGCGGACGCTTTCCGTGGGCACGGCTTCAATTCCTCGTTACTGCGTTCCTGCGGGGCTTTCAGCTCGCGCTGTTCCCGCAGGAGTCGCCGCCTTACGCTCCAATCAACGAGAGTATTACACTATAGTGTCGAACAATGAATGAATTCAATATACGAATCGCTCGTTTTTATAACTAGAATAAGTAATTGTGAAATTGATTCAAATAAAAAAAGTTATAGATAACGAATGAAAAGGATGAGAATAGAACGATGAAGATTAAACAAGTAGATTTATTTGCAATTGAATTACAGCTTAATAATCCGTTTGTAATTAGTTATGGCGGATATAATAGTATTCAATCTATCATTGTTAAAATTACAACTGATAATGGATTTGTTGGTTATGGTGAAGCAGTACCTGATAGTTATGTAACTGGGGAAACATTAGAAAGTACGTATAATATTCTAGCTCATACGTTAGCGCCCATTATTATTGATGAGAATCCGCTTAATATTGAGCGGATTCACGACCTTATGGACGAGACAATTTTTGGTGTTTCAACCGCAAAAGCTGCAATTGATATTGCTTGTTATGATGTGGCAGGAAAAAGTGCAGGTTTACCAGTGTATATGTTAATTGGTGGTCGTTATCGTGAAAGTATGCCAATTACCCATGTTTTAAGTATTGATACACCAGAAAATATGGCGGATGAGGCAGCACAATGTGTAGAAGCTGGATATCGTTCTTTAAAGTTAAAAGTTGGTACAGAGCCATTAGAAGATGTTAAAAAAATCAAAGCAGTTCGTGAGCGAGTTGCGGAAGACATTGCCATTCGAGTTGATGTGAATCAAGGTTGGAAAAATAGTGCGATAGCCCTGCAAATCCTTGATAAATTAGCAGGTCTCTCCATCGATTGGATTGAGCAACCTGTAACAGCAATTGATATCGATGGAATGGTTGAAATTAAAAGCAAATCGACTATACCAATGATGATAGATGAAGGTCTGCATAGTAGTGTAGAGATGCGCCAAATCATTTCGAAGCGAGCAGCTGATAAAGTGAATATCAAATTAATGAAATGTGGTGGTATATATCCTGCAGTAAAATTAGCTCATATGGCAGAATTGGCAGGAATCGAATGTCAAATTGGATCAATGGTAGAGTCATCAATTGGATCTGCAGCAGGATTTCATGTTGCATTTTCAAAGAAGATCATAACAAGTGCCGAACTAACAGGGCCATTAAAATTTGAAAAAGATGTTGGTAATTTACAATACGACATTCCGATTATTAAGCTTAATGAACGACCTGGATTAGGCATTGATGTAAATGAAGATATTTTACAAGAGCTAACAGTATATTCTAAAAGCCTTAGGAGAAAAAGTTAATTTAGACATACATCTACTTAAATAAATGTATATTATTGATTAATTAAGGAGCTAATAATGAGCAATTTAAACCCAATCGATTTTATTAGTGATAATCAAGGAAATATTATCCAGACATATCGTGACTTACACGCTCTTGCAGAACCTAGTTGGGGAGAAAAGGAAACTTCAGCTTATTTGATTGCAAAGCTTCAAGCGGCTGGATTTACTGTACAAACTTTTTCAGGACATTACGGATTCATTGCAGAAATTGAAGGTAAAACAAGTAATGTTGTTGGACTAAGGGCAGATATGGACGCTCTTGTTCAAGAAGTTGATCATGTTGTTCGTGCAAACCATTCTTGCGGACATGATGCTCACAGCACAATGGTGTTACATACAGCGTTAGCATTAAAACAAGCTGGTATTCGTCCAGAAAAAACGATTCGATTCATTTTTCAACCAGCGGAGGAAACTGGAGAAGGTGCTAAGCGGTTTATGGAAGCTGGGATTTTGAATGATATTGAGATGTTATTTGGCATCCATTTACGTCCAACTTTCGAAGTTCCTTATGGAAAAGCTGCACCAGCTATTGTCCATGGTGCCTCTGTAACTACGGTTGGTGTTATTTATGGCTTGCAGGCGCATGCAGCGCGTCCAGAGAATGGAAGTAATGTGATTGAGGCTGCGTCTTTATTAATTCAAGTGTTGCAAGGGATTAGACTTCAAGTAGGTTGTTCTTTTTCTGTTAAAATGACACAGCTTCATTCAGGGGAAAGTGCAAACACTATTCCAGGAAAAGCTTCATTTACGTTAGATTTACGTGCTCAATCAAATGAAGGTATGACTGAGTTGCAAGAGAAAACAGCGAAAGTTCTTGAATCAGTAGGGAATTTAACGAATACTCAAATTAATTATGAATTTCAAGGGTTTGTACCCGCAGCTGCACTCAATGAGAAGATGATAGAAATAGCAAAAAAATCCATTGCGGATATATGTGGACCTGAACATCTCGTAGAACCTTGTATTACACGTGGAGGAGAGGATTTCCACTTCTATACAATGAAGCATCCGCATATTGCTGCAACGATGATTGGATTAGGGTGTGGTTTAGAGCCAGGCTTACATCATCCACAAATGTCTTTTCAAATTGATGCACTCAATTACGGTACAAAAATTTTAACAGTATGTTTATTAAATGCTGCAAAAATATAAATTGAAAAGAGAAAGGAAAACTAGTATATGGGTCAGTTCGAAAACCTTTCACTTACAATCCGTCCTATCCATGATGTAGAGGAGTTTGTTGAGGTAAGTGAATTAGAAAAAATCATTTGGCAGTCAGATGATCCGGTTCCCGTTGCCCATGCAGTTACATCGGTAGATAATGGTGGAATGGTAATTGGAGCATTTTTAGACGATAAAATTATTGGATTTCAATATAGCTTTGCTGGCTTTAATGGAATCAATACTTATTTATGTTCCTATTTACTTGGGGTGCATCCAGAATACCGCATCAGTGGAATTGGTGAACAATTAAAACTTGCTCAGTGTAAAGAAGCTTTAAAAATTGGTTATGATTTAATTACTTGGACGTATGATCCATTAGAAACAGTGAATGCCAATTTAAATATTAAAAAGCTTGGTGGAGTTTGCTCAACTTATATAGAGAACTATTACGGGGAAATGGAAGATATTCTCAATTCCGGTATTCCGTCTGATCGCTTTTATGTTGACTGGTGGATTCAAACTGATCACGTAAAAGATAAAGCTGATAGAGTTTATGGGAAGCTCACTAAATATCAAGAAGATTTGGCAGTTATCAGAGTGAAAGAAAGGGAGAATGAATATCCAGTTCCTGAAGAAGTGAATACAAATTTAACTGTTGATTATGAAATATTATTTGTTCCAGTACCTGGTGAATTTCAGAAAATTAAAGAGGAAGACTTTGATCTTGCTTTAGAGTGGCGTTTGCAAACACGGAAAGTGTTTACTCATTACTTTAAAGCTGGCTGGCAAGTAAGTGATTTTATTAGAAGTGAACGCGAAGAAAATTTTAGTCCTGTTTACTATTATGTTTTAACAAAAAGAGACTAGCACTTATTTCAATCGCGTTTGCAGGTGCTCTTAAAAAAGTGCTTTTATTTATGAGCCGTGAGAGCAATCGAGATGGGTAACGGTACGTGTTACTGAATCTCGATGCATCTCATAGCGTTATTTTTAATGTAAATGTCTAAAATTTCTTGGCTCAAGAATTTAAAAAAACTACATAATATAAATACCTAAGGAAATTCCACTTATTGGAAATATAATTATTTTGGTTTCAGCTTTTCTATTACTATTATCAATGAAATAAAACGTCTTAAACCTAAAAGAGATCATTAAACAAAAGCAAATATCCTTCAGATGCATCGTTTGGAAAGAAAGAGGACAATATAGTTTGAGACGGTTATTTGAAAATACTGGTAGAGTACAGAAGGCGAGCCATTACACTCAAAACACTCTAAAAGTTCGCGTTTTAATATTGTAGTGCTATTCGTCCATCGGCTGGATACTACACAGATTAAATAGAACACGAATATTATATATAAAATTAACTAACTAATAAAGACTATTTTTCTCAAAAATTGTTGCTATCTTGACCGAAGAAGGCAATCGTCACTTATTTTGCTAAAAATACTTTAAGTTCATAAAGTTTGTAGGGGTATACATAGTTTAGATCGTCTCAGACCTGTTGTTACTAGCATTTTAAACATAAATACTTTCCAATAATCGAAAAGTTTTATGAAGATAAAATATTTGAAGAAGCCTCTAAATCTATTCAAAAAGTTTTATTAAAAATCCTGTATCAAAGCAGTATTTTTTCTTATTCCACAATCGGACCAGATTGTGGAATGGCACTTTTTAATAAAAAAGGTTCGCTGACCACTTCACAAATTCTTTGAAAACAATTTTTATACCTATTTCAGTCTAATTACCGATAGCATATTAAATGAATATCCTGTAAGGTAAATAGGTCGTAAAAGACACTATCAGGTATATCCTGCAAATATATGAAATGATAGGTGGAAACAATGAATTATCAAGTATTATTATATTACCATTACACGCAAATTGAAGATTCAGCTGAGTTTTCAGCAACGCACTTAGCCATGTGTAAAGAAATTGGTTTAAAAGGTCGTATTTTAGTAGCCACAGAGGGCATTAATGGTACTGTTTCAGGTACGATTGAGCAAACTAAGCAATACATGGCAAACATGCAAGCAGACCCATTGTTTGAAGGCATTGTCTTCAAAATTGATGCGGCAGATGGGCATGCATTCAAAAAAATGCACGTACGCCCACGTCCTGAGTTAGTAAACTTAGGCTTAGAAAAAGACGTAAACCCACATGAATTAACAGGTCGCTACCTGTCACCAGAGCAATTCCTTGCTGAAATGCAAAATGAAAATACAGTAGTATTAGATGTGCGTAACACGTATGAATACGATGTCGGCCATTTTCGTGACGCGATTCGACCAGATGTACAAAACTTCCGTGATACACCGGAATGGGTACGTGCAAACCGCGAGCTGTTCGAAGGGAAAAATGTTTTAACATATTGCACGGGTGGGATTCGTTGTGAGAAGTTTTCGGGCTGGATGAAACGTGAAGGCTTTGGCGATGTCGGTCAATTACATGGCGGTATTGCAACATACGGAAAAGACCCTGTTACGAAAGGCCAATTATGGGACGGTCAAATGTACGTATTTGATGACCGTTTAACGGTGCCAATCAATCAAGTAGAACATGTGATTATCGGTCAAGATCACTATGACGGTGAACCTTGTGAACGTTACATTAACTGCGCAAACCCTGAATGTAACAAGCAAATCATCGCATCTGAAGAAAATGAAGCAAAGCATTTAGGTGGCTGTACAATCGAATGTACAAAGCATGCGCGTAACCGCTACATCGTGCGTCACAATTTAACAGAAGAGCAAGTAGCGCAAACAATTGAGGCGTTACAAGCATAAGCATGAAAAGCTGTGCGAGTGCAGGAAATAATATTGTTTAAACACAATGCCGTTCACATCCATTGTTGATTCTTGTATAATTGCTTTATTCAGATCAATCTATATTTCTATGTAGCCGGTGAACCTTTATATAAGGGTTTATCGGTTGTTTTTTGCTTAATTTTACTTAGGGATACAAGCCCTATTTTAATTGTAAGCGGAGTGTGTTACTCGTAAAAAATTTAAGCATGTAATTCTTCTTCATTTAATACTTTTATTGCCGAGTAGTTCTTGAAGTGTTTGCAAAACAACGTTTTCTTTATTTTGCTGTAACACAATGGTGCAAAAGTATGCCGTAAGTGATGGGGCGTGAAGCGGTTAGGTGGGAGGCCTGCCTTTATCAACACATCTTTAAAGATGACATGTAAACCTCGCGGATCTAATGCTTTACGATTTTTATTTAGAAAAACAGGTTCTGTTGGATAAATTTGATATACTCTTAAAGAAGCTTTATACGATGCCAGAAGCGGCTTTAAGTGTGGGTGAAGGGGCAATATACGTTCTTTTTTCCCTTTTCCATCAATTCGAATCGTTTCATTTACCAAATCAACTTGCTCCCATGTTAATGAAACAAGTTCAGAACGTCTTAGAACTGTTGTTGCTAATAATTTAAACATTAGCACGCAGCGGTAGATACGCTCATGCTCAGATCAGAGAAGATTCTGACTAACTTTAAGGTGTCGAAAAAATAATGATTTAAATTATGATAACAGTAGCGCCCCCCTAAACAACAGGTAGGCGCTATTTGACGCTTACATTTATTCTTTCTTTGCTTTAATATTGTGCTGCTTTCCTCGGTTGAATCCTCATCATTTGGTATAATAAAGTATAGATTTTTTAGAACGGAGCAATTGATATGAATGGAGCACAAAAAGCGTTTTTTGAGGAAAAGGAGCGTTCACTTGGCGTTCGTCTAAATGATGTGCAGACGCAGGCGGTGTTGCAAACGAATGGCCCGCTGTTACTATTGGCATCTCCCGGTTCAGGAAAAACGACGACGATTATTATGCGTATTGGCTATATGATTGAGGCGCTTGGTGTGAATCCTTCTCGCATAAAGGCTGTCACGTTTAGTAAGGCATCGGCAAATGATATGAAGGCACGTTTTGCAAAGTTTTTTCCGCATTTGCCACAAGTTGATTTTTCGACGATTCATAGTTTAGCATTTCAAGTTGTACGGCAGACACTTGAACGTCAGGGCATTTCGTACGGCATCATTGAAGAATCGGACAAGCCTGGTGTTGTTTCAAAAAAACGAGTGCTTCGCGAGATTTTTGAACAATTAAATGGCTCAAAAATGACCGAAGATCAGTTAGACGAGCTACTGACGTACATAACGTTTATCAAAAATAAAATGCTGCCAGAGCAGGAATGGGCAATTGCAGAAGTAAAGGTGCCAAGAAAAGTCGAGATTTTACAGCGTTATGAGGAATATAAACGCACAGGTAGTGACCGTTTGTTAATTGATTTTGACGATATGCTATTAATGGCGAATGATATTTTCACAAAAAATGGAGAGGTGTTGGCGCAATACCAACGCCGCTACGATTATTATTTAACGGATGAAAGTCAGGATACATCGCCCGTTCAACATGCGATTATCGCGAAGCTCGTCGAAGTCCATCAAAATTTATGCGTCGTTGCAGATGAGGATCAGGCCATTTATAGCTGGCGCGGTGCAGAGCCTGATTATTTGTTGAATTTCCAAAAGATATATCCGGAGGCGCATGTTTTACTTATGACGCAAAACTATCGTTCATCTGCAACGATTGTAGAGCCAGCCAATCTATTCATTCAGCGAAATAAAAAACGTTATAACAAACAAATGTTTACGGAAAATCCTGCAGCAGAGCCAATCTCGTTTAAAATCCTAGAGAATTACAATTTACAGGCCAAATATTTAGTGGACCAGTTGAAAAAACTATCTAAACACGGCTCAACGGCTATTTTATATCGAAATAATATGTCAGCCATTCCGCTTATGGACGCGTTTGATAGAGCAGGTTTGCCTTTCTATATGAAAGATTCCACGATTCGCTTTTTCACACATTGGGTCGTAGACGATATTTTGAACTTCATGCGTTTAGCGTACAATACAAAAAATATTACGGTATTTGAAAAAGTTTACAGAAAAATGAATGCTTATATTACACCAACGCAATTGAAGGCGCTACAGAAAGTGCAGAAGGATGGCTGTGTATTCACACAGTTGTTAGAGCATGTTGAGTTAAAGGATTATCAGCCTGAATATATTAAGCGGATTCGCAAAACGTATGATAGCATTCAATTTGATAAAACAACGCCATCAGCCATGCTAGAGCATATCCGTTATGACTTTGGTTATGAGCGTACCTTAAAGAAAATGAGTGAGGAACTCGGTTTTAATTATGAAAATTTACTAGATATTGTGGATGTACTTGGTATAATTGCTCGTCATACGCCAACGATGACCGATTTTGCGGGTCGTTTGAAGCAGCTTGAAAATTTAGCACGATCGTCTCATATAAAAAATGAATTGAATGCAATTACACTGACAACATTACACAGCTCAAAAGGCTTGGAATTTGACCGTGTGTATTTAATTGACTTGATTGAGGGGATTTTACCTAGCGAGGCAGAAGAAGAAATTGAGGAAGAAACGCGACTCTTTTATGTCGGTATCACGCGTGCTATTCGCCATTTGGAATTAATTTCGTATAATAAGCGCTTTAAAACAAGTGTGGTGCCATCGATTTTCATGAAGGCGTTAAAACAAATCGTCACACCGCACGAATTACCAATTAAAGCGCCAAAAAGTCCAAGTAAAGCACTGAAGCAATACCGTAATGAACGGACGATTACAACCGAGTCAGCGTTAATCGTTGGCTCAAAAGTAAATCATGTGATCTTAGGAGAAGGGGAAATATTAGCCGTTACGAGTAGCACGATTGAATTGTCATTTGCTACGGGGCTTAAGAAGTTTTTGACGGATACATGTTTACAACAAGGCTATTTAGAAACGATGGAAGATTAAATGAAGCGTATTCGAGAAATTTTCGAATACGCTTTTATAGTAGTGCTATTTTATAGGGGTTCCTTGATGGAAAATAAACGCCATTGCCCATCATGTTCTTTCCGCCAAATGAAAATATTAGTTTATACCACATTAATTGATTGGCATTCCGCAGCGATTAATCATCCGGAAAATTTTGAACCTGATGGCGTTCATTTAGTGCCTGGAGGAGTTAAAACCGTAACGAACTTAATTCAACAAGTCATAAATATCGGGACTAATAAGTTGGCATAGTTATAAATAGAAGATACTAAAACAATGCTCAATTGTTTAAGATTTGAAGCATTTTGTTTTAATAGGGAGCCTCAGTAATATTTCTCTTTAGTTATGTTATATAGGAGGACTTTTTGAATTGTTCTAAAATACCGAACTATTTGTAAATTAAAGATTGTAAAAACACCTGTTGCTGAAAATTACTATCTTTATTAAGTGTCCTCCGTAGCTTTTATTGTGCGCTGTGAGAGCGATCGAGATGGGCAATAGTACGTGTAACGGAATCTCGATACGCCTCATAGCGTTATTTTTAAAAGTAAATGTCTAATTATTTATACAATTCTATTGGTTTAGTTTACATAATATAAATACCTTATTCATAAATTTTTTATCGGATGTTTCTTATAATTTATCGTTCAAAAGGGGATTATTCATACAAATTGTCCTAATAATCGTTTACAGTATATTTGCCAAATATTAAAAAATTTTCATATAAGTAATACTTACGTAAGTAGCAAACATTATGTTAACTTTCTGAAAATATGAAGCAGTTTTTCCTTCTTTGAGAAATGCTCTTTTCGCACAGATTGTTGCTATACTTGGAAATTCCGCTTATTGAAAATGTAATTATTTTGGCTGCAGCTTTTCTATTACAATTAGCAATACGAATACTGAAAAATTAAACGTCTTAAACCTAAGATAGATCATTAAAACAAAAAGATAAACAGCCTTTACTAGATAGTTGATTTTACATATAATATTCGTGTTTTACTCAATTTATGAAGTATCCAGCTGATGTATGAAAAGCACTTTCATTATCAAAATACGAACATTTAAAGTATTTTCAATTATAATAGTTCGTCAATAGTCCTCTGTCAGTATTTTTGCAAACAATCGTCTCTAACAATATATATCACTTTAATCCTCTTACTTTCCAAACGATGCTTCTGAAGGATATTTCTCTGAAAGAAATTGTTCAGCAAGGAAGGATAACTCTTGCTGAACAAAACTTTAAATATGATGAATAATAATTTTACTAATCCAAGCAGCAAATATAATCCAAATAATTATAAAAAGAATGCCAACAGTTGGGAAGTAAATTTTTTGTTTGCTCGATCACTTCAATGCTTGGATTACCAAAAGCGTAATACCCATCTTCTTTATAGTCATTTCCCCAAAACGGTTGCATAAGTATAACCTCTTTTCATAATTAACTGTAAACTCTCTTAGCAAAGAAATTATAACATGGTAAAATATAGATCGATATATATGGTAAATGACGTAATGAACTATATTCAAAAATCTAATGTAAGGAGCGAAAATACATATGGCGAGGAAGAGAAAAACGTTACCGAAAAATTTTAATGAACTAATTGAAGCAGGTGATATTGCGGCATTACAAGAGGTATTTACAAAGTGCGAGCTAGATGCATATGGTGGTTATAGTAAAACAACAGCCTTAAGTTTTTTCAATGTACCGGATGAATTGGTTCGCTGGCTCGTGGAACAGGGGGCAAATATAAATGCGAGAGACAATTACAAAAGTTCGGCTTTACATAATCAGGCAATAAGTTGGCGGGGGAATATTGAATTGCTTCTTGAGTTAGGTGCAGATATAGAAGCCTTGGATTATCAAAACGAAACACCTTTATTTGCTGCGGCTGCTTTTTTTAAACCAAATGCGGTGCGCACATTGGTTTCTAAAGGCGCAAATATTAGCGCGGTAAATATGATGAATGAGACGCCTTTGGACAAAGCTTTAGCAGTATGTAGAAATATAAATATTGTTGATCTAGTGGAAGTTTCTGAGATCTTTCTGAGCGCGGGTATAGCTGTAACGCCGGAAATGAAAAATTCTATTAAGCGAATTGGAAAAGACTTTGAATTTCACAGAGAAGGTTTTAATAAAGAATATTTGAACGAAACGGATGAGGCACTTTCCCGTCTTTATGAGCTATTTGATGTTCCACCAGTAGAGAAGCGAAAAACGCATGATGGTACGTCTCCAATAACAGTATCTACAAAGGGCTGGCAGGCGCAACATAATGAACTTTGGAATTTACTAATTCCTTCGCAAGGACATGCGCAAACTGTACAAGGAGAGGTTATTCGTATTACTGGTAAAGTCTCATACGAAATTTTAGATAACGGCGGCATCAACTGGGATAATGATTTTCGTAAAATGCTCAAAAGTTTGAACCATTACTTTAGCTTAGGTACGCCATTACATCCCGCTGTACTTCAGGAGTCTATCACTTTAGCGAAAGAACTTCACAATGGCGATGGAGATGAGGAACCTGCGAGACTATGCGAGTTGGCAGTGCAATGGGTACTTAGCAATCCGAATCCGATTATTTTAGAACAGCCCGAATATAAGCGCTAACATATTTAACGAATCCAATAATCATTTTTATAAACATTACTATCCCCTTTTCTAAGCACTTAAAGGCTCAGAAAAGGGGATGCCGTAAGTGATGCAACGTGAAGCTGGTAGGTGGGAGACCTGCCTTATGTGTTACTCACTGTTGGTAAGGAAAGACTAATAGTTGAGATGTATTAGTTATTTCAATTCCTTATAATTTATAGTGCATAAGAAGGTATGTCGATTAAACCTTGCAAGAGAAAAAGATTGCTAAAACTTTAGCTTCTAGAAATATAAAAAATGAAAAACACAAACGTTTTCACGAGCATTTGTGTTTTTTGTAACGTGTCCAAACTTACATTATGGAACTTCTTTGTGCTTATCGTTGTAAATGCATACATTTAATGCCAGCCATATACAATAATCGGGCGCAATTGTGAAACATAAAAAAAATGGGATGTTACATATTAGCCATGTATAATATGTAACATCCCTGATTTTTTTACGATTTAGACCTTGATAAAGTATGATAACCACGATTATCTAAGGCGCCCCATTAATAAAGTCTAAGCATTAGAAACAAATTTTGATAAAACTAGTACTCAAGGATTAAAACCATTGAAATTAGGCTCCGCACTTTTGGTTGTATTAAAAGGACCTACACCAATATACCCAAAGGAGCAACTATTCTTCAGACCCACCCTGGTGACCTGCATAGTTGCCCTCACCGGGATCAAGATCAATGACTATGCGGTGCGGAACAGCCAATGCATATTGATGCTCGCAGCGCCAACGCATCTCCTCTGTAAAACCAATCGTTTCTCCATCTGTAATAATATCACCTTGATTAAACAAATAATAAGCAAAGTTAGTCAAGCAGTCTGCAACCTCATTGGTATCCATATCATAGAAGTGGCATTGCACATCAGGAATGCCTAGTGCAGCAAGCCCAATGGAATCCATGAGACCTTCCTGGCGTTCACTGCCAGTACCCTCAACATTGTAGAACCGAATGTTCAATGCTCCATACAACATTTCGCCCTCATCAATAGCAGCCAAAAACACGGATGGCTCGACCAACTTATTGCTTTCTCTAAAATAAATCGCAGCGCAAGGGACCGTTTCCACTATTGCACGAAGAATATTCGTATGTAGTTCCAATCTTTTTTGGGGCTCAAGTCCAGATGCCATCATATCGACAAGTAACAATGCGTAACTACACTCTTGCAACGTTTGGCCTGCTTCATTCCAATGCCAACTTTGCTGTAAAGCGGCTTCATAATCAGATATCGGACCTACATTCATGCCAGTAAGCGTTGTTTGCGCAGGCATTTCTCCTTCTGCATATTTCACCATATAATTCAAATGAAAGAAATGAAGCATTTCGACTTTCTCATGTTGCTCATAGGGCTCCCATACTGCCAGCGACCCACTCTTTTCATTTTGTGGTCGATCTGTTTTCCCCATGTATTGTTCTATCTTGCTGTAGAGTAGTTCGCGGTCCACAACTGGCTTTTCTTTAAACAGCAGTTCAATAGCATAAACTCTAGCAAATCCGAAGTCTTTCTCTTGCTCTATGATTTCATTCATAAGGCACTCTCCTTCATTCTGTATTGATTTCTTAATCATATATTGATGTGTTCATCAACTTCATCAAGAATACACGAAAGATTACCAAGCGCCTATCATACTTTTTCCCTATCATTGCCAATTATGAGTTTAACATATGGTTTTGAAATAATTGGTATTATGCAATCGGGCGCGATTGTGGAATACGCGTCGCTGTAAGTAAAGCATTCTCAACTATCTAAAAAGATCATTAAACAAAAGGTAGTATCCTTGAAAGAAAGTAATTGAAAAGAAGGTGATTGAAGCAACAAAAAAATTATTAGATATGATTGTTCGTAATTAATCCTTACAAAAGATAATTAACGAACTATTTTGCATTAAACAATCCAAAACATTCGTATTAAGATGATAAAATTGCTACTCGTCCATCGGCTAAACACTTTATTGATTAAATAAAACACGAATATTATATATAAAGCTTCTTTCACAAGTGTTTGTAGAATAAACATTATTTATTATTCAAAGGACTGTAAAAACAACAATCAATTGGAAAACCCCAAGTTATACAATGTTAACGCTACTTCTAAACGTTAATTTGTATTTAACTTGGGGTTTGTCCGTTTAAATGAATAACACGATTACAGAAAAAAGCACTTTAGAAGAAGCATATATGGAGCAAGAGCAATATAGTGTTTGGTCATTAAATTCCAAGAAAGTATATCAGGGAAATATTAAAAAGATATCTGAACATATGAAGAGCCTAGAATTAGAACCAACAATCGAGAATGTAACAAGTAAGTACTGCAAAAAATGGTTGAAAGATAACTATGAAATCTATAAACCAAGAACTCAAAACCAACAGAAAAGTACAATGACTTCTCTATTTAAATACTTAAAAAATGAGAGGGTAGTAAATAATAATCCATTTTTGAACGTAACCATTGAAGATTATTCAGGTGAAACGCATTTTTCTAAAGACTTAAATATTATGGAGCTGTATCAAGTATATAAATCAGCACATGAATTACAAGCAGATGGAGTAAACATTCTCGCACCGATGCTGTTGGGAATTTATACTGGATTACGTAATACGAATTTAATCAAACTAAAGGTTAAATCGCTAAAAAGGGAAGATATAAAAAATAATCAGGAGGAAATAGAAACACCAATCATTAATTCAAAAAATAGAGAAGGATTACTACCAATCCCACCAAAAGCAATGGCTGTACTTTGTGCATATGCTCAAGAAAAGCCACCAGACGATCCTTTGCTTTATGGTTTAAAAGGAAAGGCTTTTGCTAACAAACAGATGAATTACATTGTTAAAAAGGATGGATTATAGAAATGCCGGTCTCCAATGGAAGTGACATGAAAAAGAAAACTAAAACAGAAAAGTATTTTACCCCACACGGACTACGATATTCAATAAGCAGGCATATTCCATGATATGGGGGTCCAAGATAATTCTATTCGAATGCTGCTATTACATTCTAAAAAATCGTCTTTAGGTGCTTTAGATAGCTATTTCCTTAGGTCTTCTCGAGAATTAAAACAGCTACGTACTGCACAGATGTTATTGGAAACAGTTCTTAAAACCGCATTAGAAATGGAAGAGAAGTTTGGTGAACTAATGGATTTAGAAACGATCTATGAACAACTACCAGTAGCATTTGAAAATCTATTAAAAAATCCACACTATATTAATGAATTTAAAGATCAACTAATTCGTTTTACTTTTTTTAAAATGGAGCAGGCAATGTTATCGAATACAAGTCCTTATTCTAATAATGCTACACTTTTTTCTAATCCTTCAATAGAAGGTAAAAATGTAACATCACCGTTTCAGACAACTGATTGAAACCCTTATTCTTATCGTCAACAAGTCGGGTTTCAATCAGAAGGATTTTCAATGGGCGTCAACAAATATGAATAATCCTTATCAACCGCAGTTAACAACTAATCATTATCATTCTATATCCAAATCATTTGAACGGTTACGATTTTTCTAATAAAAAATAACTACCCAATTACGGCTAGTTGCTTCCACTTAAAGAATAAGAAATCGAAATATTCAAAAAGAATCAATTGCTTTCTTTTTCTGTTCAAATTCAACGTGTGTATAGACTTGAGTTGATGTAATACTTTCATGACCCAGTAGTTCTTGAAATGTTCGTAAATCAACGTTTTCTTTATTTTGCTGTAACATCAACGTTGCAAAAGTATGCCGTAAGTGATGTAGCGGGTAGGTGGGAGGCCTGCCTTTTTCAACACATCTTTAAAGATGACATGTAAACCCCGCGGATCTAATCCTTACGATTTTTATTTAGAAAAACAGGTTCTGTTGGATAAATTTGATATGCTCTTAAAGAAGCTTTATAGGATGCCAGAAGCGGCATTAAGTGTGGATGAAGGGGCAATATCCGTTCTTTTTTCCCTTTTCCATCAATTCGAATCGTTTCATTTACCAAATCAGCTTGTTCCCATGTTAATGAATCAAGTTGTATAAAAAGAAAGAACCTTTGAAAATTTTTTTTGGATGATGATAATAAAGTCGTTTAAATCATATTTTAAAAAATAATAAAGTCATTTAAAATTAAATTGTCGATTATGCTCTTCAACAAACGGGGAAGGAACTGTTGCGGAACTGAATCGATGAACTTTGGGACGTCTGAATTTGTCCATCGAGAAAATCCTATCGATTGTGGCCGTATTGTTCTTTTTGAGTTATTTCATTTTTTTCTCATACTTCACTTTAAGAAAACAGGCTATCATCCTATTCGACATGCTGTAAGTGACTACGGTGTAGGTGCTACAAAAAATTTATTTTTAATTTACGCTTGGTTCAGCAATTTAGGGGCATTGTCACTTTCTATCGTGTTGTTGAATATAAAAGATCGCTTCTCCATATCCGCGTCCATTCCGATTTTAATCATTCTAATGGCCATCTCCCGTATCCTCATGTTATTCTTTCCAACTGACCTAGAAGGAGAAAAACTTACGGTTCAAGGAAAACTCCATTACTTATTTGCTATTCTTGCGTTCGCTTTTTCCTATATGGTCATTGATCGTGGAGGAAGTCATTTAAAATTACTGGAAGGCTTTAAAAATCTAAATCAATTTTTTAACATCGTAACCATAGTTTCTTCTATCTCGCTTGGGGCTGTTATTGTAACTATGTTCAAGCCTTTGCGATTTATCTTTGGGATTTGTGAGCGAGTGTTCCTGTTGTCAATAAACATTTGGTTTATTGTCGTAAGCATCTGGTTCGTTTACATTCTTTGATAAATGAATGTATTGGTAGGAGGTTTTTAACAATTAAACAAACACGCGTGATTGTTGCTTTTATTTAAAGTCAAATTATAAGCTGAAACTATTATAAATAGTGAGTTCTTATTTAATGTCACACATTATATGTATAAAAATTAAAAGGATAGAAGAGCTGAAACAAATTCGCTCTTTCTATCCTCTTTTTTACCAAAGATGCCCTTATTTACTACAACAATTAAATCAATCCAATGTTGCATTAAGGAGCTTGTATCAATTATTAATTGTACATTAAAGCCTAATTCTTAAACTTCTAGGTAATAAAAGATATAGGTTGTTTTCTCAAAGAACGGGGTAGTTTAGTTGAAGAGTGGTGTTTTACATGTGTTCAACAATCGGGCCAGGTTTGTGGAATAAGCGTCTGATTCCTTTTTTAACTATAGAGTATTTCAGTTGAGGAAGCTAAAGTTGAATATGTATAAGAAAAATAGACTCGATTCCACTAAAATAGGAACTAAGCCTATATAACTCACTAGCACCTATTTGTTGCCACATACACTCCGCACATTGTGAAGAGGTTGCTTAATTGGAATTAAACTGAATAATTCGATATAAAATAGGGACATTTTATCAATAACGATAATTTGATCTTTTTGATTTGACAACTTATTATTCATGAATGATTTTGTAGTCTCACTATACTATTGATGTTCAGATTTAGGAATGAAAATAAAAGCAATATCTCCTGTTGTCGCTAAACACACCGTCAGTTCTTTTCATATTTAATATTAGTGTGTAAAGAATGGAAATCCATGATGGGGGAAATAATGTAGTTCTCTATTGCAAATAACAATTCAAAATAAAACAAAATCAATACGGAGGTAAAAAAATGAATGTCCTTGATTGTATCATTATAGGTGGAGGTCCTTCTGGGTTAAGTGCTAGCTTAACTTTAGGAAGGGCTAGGAGAAACATTGCATTATTTGACGATGGAATGAATAGGAATAGAGTGACACAATCGTCACATGGATTTATTACTCGAGATGGGATAAAACCACAAGCGTTTAAAGAAATAGCGTTAAAAGAGTTGGAGAATTACCCGTCCGTATCATATTTTACTGCAACAGTTACTGAAATCATAAAGGATATAGGTAATGAGCGATTTACTGTCAAAACATCTACTAGTGAGGAATTTGTTTCAGAAAAAATAATACTCGCCACCGGTATTCAAGAAATATTTACTATATCAAGTATAAGAAAGTTTTATGGGAAAAGTCTATTTAGTTGTCCATATTGTGATGGCTGGGAGCAAAAAGATAAGCCATTAGTGGTTATTGCAGAAAAAGAAGAGCATGTACTGCATTTGACTAAGTTAATTTATAATTGGTCGCAGGATTTGGTTGTCTTAACGAATGGAGTTCAATTATCTAAAGAAGGTAAAATAGAGTTACAAAAACACAATATCAAAGTTATATCGGAAAAAATAAAAGACTTAATAGGTAATGACGGTTACTTACAAAAAATAGAGTTTGAAACAGGAGCAACAATTATAAGATCGGGTGGATTTGTTGCCCCATCTTATTATCGCCCAAATCAGTTTGCTGAGAAGCTTGGCTGTGAAATTCATGAAAATGGAAAAGTTATAACAGATGGTGTTGGTAGAACAACCCAAAAAAACATATATATCGCAGGGGAAACAGAAAGATCTAAACCATCCTCTTTAATGATTTCAGCTGCTAAAGGTAATAAAGCTGCGGTTTCAGTAAATACTGATCTAACGATGGAACGCTTTTGATTACGTCATAACACCTTCTGCTTTAACTAAATAGGAGCTTTGCCAATATAATTAAACACATCAGCGCCAATGTGTTGCCACATATACTCCAAACATTGTTTTAGAGTTAGTATAAGAATTTACGAAGAACGGATTTTGATTTTAGAATTCGTTTTTTCTTGTTGTTTAAAAAGGATTAAAGGTTTTTTTGTTGAAGTTATTGAACTAACGGCACAGCTTAGTTTATAAACTTATTCAACAATCGGGCGCAATTATTGAATAAGCTCTTTATTCTACTTCAACGAACAGGGTGCTATAGTTCAATAAGAATGGGACTTGTGTTCAATGCAGGAAATCAACCGGATCTTACGATTAATTGCTAACTACGCTTTTCAATTGATTCAGCAGCAGAATGTGTGCATGCTTTAGCGACACTAATTGATCCAAATGTGCATAGTTGTGGCACAGTAAGAGCACATGGAGAAGAAATATTAGGCCAACCAGAAAAGGACTTCTATATAGTCGGAGCTAAAAGCTATGGACGTGCACCAACATTTATAACGGGTTATGAACAAGTGTTCAATAACAGCATATTTATCAGATGATGAAGAAGCTCCGAAACGTGTGGAATTAGAGTTACCTGATCAACTGGGATAATGATTTTCGTAAAATGCTCAAAAGTTTTAACCATTACATTAGCTTTGGTACGCCATTACATCCCGCTGCACTTCAGGAGTCTATCACTTTAGCGAAAGAACTTCACAAAGGCGATGGAGATGAGGAACCTGCGAGACTATGCGAGTTGGCAGTGCAATGGGTACTTAGCAATCCGAATCCGATTATTCTAGAACAGCCCGAATATAAACGCTAACATATTTAACGAATCCAATAAGCATTTTTATGAACAATACTATCCTCTTTTCTAAGCACTTAACGGCTAAGAAAAGGGGATAGTATGCCGTAATTTGCTTTAGGGGCCGAACAAATACGCAGGACTATGGATATTTGTGTTAAAGTTCGGGTTCTGCGCATAGGTTATTTGAGTTATAAGACAATTGGTTTTTTAGAAAATTAGATAGATTAATGATTCAAAACTTCAGGAACTAGAGGAGTTGATGATGCTTTCGAATCTCATACAGTGGTTATTCAATACTCATTTTTATAATTATTTGCCATATTTAAATCTCTATATGAAACTTAAAAAATTTGTTCTGCTACCAATTCTGAAAGAGTTTTAATTGCATAGTCAATTTCATTTAAGGATGCATAAGAATAAGAAATTCTTAAATATTGATCAGAGTGAAACTCATACAAATCTCCAGGGTGAACAAGTATTTTCCGACTTAAGGCTTTAGTAAAAAGCTGATACATGGATATACCTTCATTTAACTTAAGCCAGATGAAATATCCGCCCCTAGGGATATTCCATGTACCGATGCCGGTAAAATATTTCTTTAATGCTTCAAGAGCAACATCTCTTCGGATCTTAACATTTTTCCTCATTATATCGTTATGCTGATAATAAAGACCACTAGAGAATAGTTCTGTGGTTACATTCTGGGAGAGTGAGCTCGTTCCATAATCAGTTTGCATTTTTATATCTGCCAATCTTTCAATGACTTTTTCTGATCCAACAATCCATCCAATCCTGAGACCAGGACTTAAATTCTTCGATATTCCACCAATATATAATACAAGTCCATTGTTATCAAATGCCTTTATTGGCTGTGGAGGTTGTTCATCAAACCAAAGCTCCCTATATACATCATCCTCGATAATAGGCAAACGTTCCCTATCACACGCATCAACAAGCGTTTTTCTTCTTTCAAGTGACATGACACTCCCGGTAGGATTTTGAAAAGTAGGTATTGTAAAAAGCATTGCTCCTTTTCTCCGCCTATGTCGATCAACCAATTCTTTTATTCCTATACCTTCTTCATCCAGCTTAATTCCCGAAGGCTGCATTCCGAACGATTGAAAGGTTCTAAGAGAGTATAGGTAGGATGGCTTTTCAACATATACTACTGAGTTCGTGTGCAAAAGGCCAAGGGAAATAAGCTGCAGTGCCTGCAAAACACCAGAGGTAATCAAAACTGAGGATGGATCAGCTTCTATTCCTATTGTTTTAAGGTATGTGCATACCTCTCTTCTTAGATGGATATTTCCTTTTGGTTCTTCATAACCCAGCGATGCCATAGACTTAGACAGTTTTTTTAGTACGCCCTGAATCATTTTGTTAGGTATTAATTCAGGGGAAGGTTCGCAGGACCCCATTCTGATGATATCAGGTTGGAATTCAGCCTGATTGATCTGCTGCATTATATTTTGATTTGTTTGATGTAATCCCGAAGATATATAGGGGAGCCAATTATGTGAATGATTACTGGACATTAATGTCCATGTATTGTTTATTACTTTTGTACCTCCACCAGCATTACCGCTAATAAGGCCTTCAGCTGCCAGCTCTTCAAGGGCAGATACTACGGTACTTCTGTTTACACAGAAAATTTCAGAAAGTGTCCGCTGACTTGGCAATTTGAAACCAACTGGCCATTCTCCAGTTGCTATTTTATCTTTTATGAAGTTAACAATCTGTATATTCAATCGATAAGGACTATTTCTATCAGGTCTCCAGTTGATATCCAACATAAAATTCCTCCAAAATCATAGTATTTTTACTCTATCATTTGGTTGGTTAAATAACAACCAAGAATGGTTGGATACTTTTTGTTGTTGTTCAAATACAATTACATTAACAGATATTAAAATTTTTAAGGAGAATGATAACTATGGTACCAATAAGAATTCTAAGTGATAATGATGTTAAGAACATTCTAGATATCAAGAATACAGTAGCATGTGTAGAAAAAGCCTATGCGCTTAAAGCCAACAATCAGGTGAGACTATTCTCCATGGTATCTGAGGTGATTTTTGAGGGTAGGGCAGAAATGGATATTAAATCAGGGATGCTTAATGAAGAAGATGTGTTTGGATTAAAACTCGTTTCATGGTTTGGTGATAATAAAAATCAAGGGCTTCCAGCTATAACTGGGCTGACTATGTTATTTGATTTGAAGAATGGGTTTCCTAAGGCAATGATCAACGCAAGTTATTTGACAGGAATGCGTACTGGAGCAGCAGGTTCAATAGGCGTGAAACACCTGTCAAAACAAGATTCAAAAACACTAATAATTGTAGGTACAGGAGTTCAGGCGATTTTTCAAATAGCAGCCACTCTATCTCAAGTTCAGACAATCAACAAGGTATATATATATGACCCCGTAAAATATGAAAATGCATCAAAATTCCAGTATTCAATAAAGACGGAACTATATAAAATCATAAATGATATCAACGATACTTATAATAAGTGCTGGAAACAAAGAATTGAGTCAGTTCAGTTTGTAGCTGTAGAAAATCCAGTGAAAGCTTTGGAAGAAACCGATGCAGTAATTACGATAACGCCTTCGCGGAAACCACTGATTTTTAAGGAGTGGATTAAGCCAGGCATACATTTCAGCTGTGTGGGGGCAGACATGACTGGAAAACAGGAAATAGATGAAAAGATCTTTGAGGTAGCTTCTGTATATGTAGATGATATTACACAAGCATCGACAGTCGGAGAAACACAAAGTGCTATAAGGGCTGGTATATTAGGCAAAAACAATTTGACTGAAATCGGACAATTCATACTTGGAAATGCGAAAGGACGTACAAGTGATGAAGAAATTACGATTTTTGATAGTACTGGCATAGCATTGCAGGATCTTGCAGTTGCAAAATATATTGTATCAAAAGCAGAAGAAATGAATGTTGGGACAATCGTGCAAATATAAAATCGATATACAATTTGGAGGGATCATATTATGAAGTTAAAAGTTTATACATTAAATTCATTTGCAAAATCCATTGAGGGAGGGAACCCTGCCGGAGTGGTACTTAGCGCTGATTATCTATCAGATGAGGACATGAAAAAAATAGCAGGTATCATCGGTTTTAGTGAGACTGCTTTTGTCATGAAGTCAGACCTTGCTGACTTCAAGGTTAGATTCTTTACACCTAATGAAGAGGTTGATCTTTGTGGCCATGCAACGATAGCAGCGTTCTATACACTTTCAAGCCAAGGATATATTAAACCAGGAAAATATTCTCAAGAAACAAAGGCCGGAATTTTAAATGTAGAAGTAATGGAAGACCTATCAATTATGATGGATCAAAATGCTCCAAGCTATTATGAAATAATAGACAAGGAGGAAATTGCAGATTCCTTAAATATTACTATAGATGAAATGTTGGGGGATCTACCAGTGCAAATTGTATCTACTGGCCTTAGGGATATACTTGTACCGATTAGAAACTTAGATATATTAAATTCTATAAAGCCAGATTTTGAAAAAGTAACAAATATCAGCAGTAAATATAATACCATTGGTTATCATATTTTTACCCTTGAATCACTAAAGGGTTCAAATGCTCACTGTAGAAATTTGGCACCTTTATATGGAATTCCAGAAGAATCTGCAACTGGTACATCCAATGGTGCCCTTTCATGTTATCTATATAAATATGGTAAAATCAAACCTGAACATGTTATTAATATATCTGTTGAGCAAGGTTACTCTATGAAAAAACCTTCAGAAATAGTTATAGCGTTAACCACTCAAGGGAAAGAAATTATTGAGGTAAAGGTGGGCGGAAAAGCATTGAATTTGTCTGAAACAGAGGTTGAAATATAATTGTAGAATATAAATTTCTAATAAATTGAAATAATAAGATAGCCGGATTAGGTGTTATGTTACATCTATTATGGCTGTTTTTTATCCTTGGTAATATGTTGGCTATTATTATAGCCAATGTTCTTAGTTGCATTATTTATTTTCTTTGTATTTAGGTCTCCGAATATAAATCTATGGATTCCAATTTTCTTATATGTTTTGATAGACATTGAGTTTATTGTATCGTTAATTTTAGGGGTCAAGTCTAAAAATATAACTGTAAAGGTGTTCAGTATTCTTTCAAACATTACATTTATGATACCGTTATCAATATTTATATTTCTGTTACTGTTGGCAAATGGAATTTCTGGACCATAGAGAATCAAAATCAAGGAAACTCGTTAGGGCTTCCTTAATTTATTATTCGATTATCAACATAATAATTTAACAGAGCCAAATTAAAAAATAATTACTTATTGTTGTTCATTTGGATTTACAACGTTAAGAGCAAAAAGTCCCCAAATCTCGCTTTGGGAATGTTAAACTTTAATTACACGAGGGGGCGAAAAAATGGATTATACTAAAATCTATAATGAGGAACTGATTGCCTTAGTAAAAGAGAAAATAAAGTCAGTCGGTGAAATTAAAGCGGTGAAGTTTTTGAGAGAGCAAACAGGTATGTCCTTAATACAGGCAAAAAAATTTGTAGATTTTTGTAAAGAATAGACATAAAAATTAGAGTCAATAAATTAACCTGTGTTTTATTGCAACAATATTTATAAAGCATACAAAATAAATATAATAAACGTTCCCAAATAAAAGTTTGGAAAGAAACTGAAATCCAAGAAATGCTGTAAAACCAACATTTCTTGGATTTTCCTTTGAATATTGTCTATGCAGCTTTTTATGCAAATATAGAAACATGTCTACTATAGTGCTTTTCAATATTATTCAGAGTCTGTTAGCTGAATAATAATCAGTAAATTTGACGCTTTAAACCTGCATTATTTAATCGTCCTATACTTCAATTACAGGGGCTTTAGTTGAAAACGATCTTAAACAACCGGGCGCTTTTTGTAATGAGGAAAGCATCTTTCTTCATGAAAAGGGCCATATTGTTTAATTGTTAAACCGAATTCTATATATGGTAAAATTATGTTATAGAGAAGGGGTTGCATGAATTTTTCTGGAGATACGGTAGATATGGTTGGATTGTTGTTTCCGTTAATACCTATATTGTTAGTAGCGTTACTATTAAGATGGGTTCAGATCATTTGAGTAAATATTAAAATCCAAATTGAACAAAACAAAGAAATCATCTCTTTACTCAAAAAATAGTAGAGAAAAGATAAGAGGAGATAAAAAGCAATGATTGAACAATGTATATGTGATGAAACATATGATTTAAGAGTAGAAGCAGATATCGGAGCTGATGCTATATGGTGTAATAAATGCCTCAGTAACTTTGAAATATCATATGTTCCAATTTCCATCGAACTACAATCGGAATTAACAAAATGGATATTAAAATATGGTGAGTGGATTGATTGGGCTAATGATGGAATAGTTCCTAATGGGATTGAACTTGAAGAAATACATAATCAACAAGGATTAAAGCTAACGGAAAAAGTAAGGAAGGAACTTGAAGGGAAATACAAAGTTTCATTTTCCCCTTCTACATTTGCGAAAAGGCATGCAAACAAAAAGAAGTAAACTGGTATATAAGACATGACTAAAAAAATAGACCAGGCTCAAAATTATTGAGTACCTGGTTTATTTTGTTAAAAAATATCTATGCTGTCGGGTCCTTTTACAACAAGAAAAGACCCGAAGTTCTTATCCCAAAAGACCTGAAGTTCTTGTAAATGTACAACAGATATTATGGGGAATTGACGTATCCAAACCCTCCTCCACGCCAAATAATTTTAGTTTACATAATATAAATACCTTGGTCACAACTTTCTAATTATCGGATGTATCACATAATTTACCGTTCAAAAGGGGATTATTCGTTTAAATAATGCTAATTATCGTTTAATGTAGATTTGTCCAATATTTATGAAATTATTCATAAGTGTGAACAAACTAAGCTGGTTGATACCTTATCTTAACAAAGGATAAAGACTTTTATTATGCGCTGGGAGAGTAATCGAGATGGGCAACGGTACGCGTTACTGAATCTCGATAGGTCTCATAGCGCTATCATTATTTTGAAAATTAGTAAATTACATCAGTTGAAGCATTAAGAAAAGATAAAGAGCACCATTTACCAGATGCTTTTTCATTGGAGTACTGTTATTCAACTAACGGCAGTTTAGTTGAATAGTGCTAACAAATGTTCAACAATCGGGCCATATTATTGAATAAAATTCTTTAATGAAAGGTTCCCAAAACGACGCTTTGGAAAGGTTTGTGCTTTGTCTAATAAACTAATTTGATAAAATAGATAAATGACACACTTATAGAGGTGAAAATATGGATGATATTTTAAAACAACTAGCTGAAATTAAACCCGAATTAAGAAAGCCATTTCCTACTAGTGATATTAATAAAATATGTGAAGATTTTCGATCAGAATTTTTGAAATTATCCGATGAGGATGAGGTGGATTTCTATGAAGATTTTCGTTATTACTGTGTGAACATATCTGGAACGCTAAGTTATGTTTTAGAAGATATGACAAATCAAATTCCACAAGGACAAATTGACATGCTTTATAAGTCTTTTTTTGAATACTATAATCAATATGAATTTCTTGAAGACCGGATTGCAAACTATAATCATTTCTTTCAGGAATATAAAACCTTTGAACAAGCAAGAAAATTATTATTACAGCTGTTGTCAAATAACCATTATCCATTAAAACGACAGAGTCTTTACACAAAAATAAATCTGACTTTTGAGAAATGAACTTGAAAATTATACAACAAAATTCAATAAAATGAGTTGCATAGACAGCCCTTTTTTCTTTATTGAACTAAACCAGCTAATAGAAGGTTAATCGTTATTCAATTAAAGGGCGCGATTATGGAACAAGGAAAAGCGTCTTTTTTACGAAAAAAAAGATTGAGTCGAACGTCTTCTTTTGAAATAATTGGTACTAATCAATATGTTAATTAATGGAATAAGATTCGTTAGAAAAAGAATTTTTAAAATATAGGAGGGTCGCCCATGGATAAAAATGAATTAATCTCACTATTCCACAAAGAACTTCGACAAGAGGCTCAAGTAAAAGGTTACATAAGAGAGGAAACAGAACATGTCGTGCGTCACATTTCACAGTTTGGTGAAAAAGGGTTCATTGTCTCATCTAATGTAAACGAAGGCGATGTAAGAGAAATTATTAAGAACGAGTTAAACTATTTTAGTAACCTTGAGCTGGATTTTGAGTGGAAGGTGTATAACTACGACAAGCCTGCTAGTTTGAAAGATATTCTTGAACAAGAAGGATTCACAATAGATGACCCTGAAGCACTAATGGTCATGAAGTTAGATGAACAGCACCCCTTGCTTAATAATGACCGACACTTCAATTTAAAGGAAATAACAGATGAACAAGGCATTCAAGACATTATTGTTCTAGAAGATGCCATCTGGAATGTACCGCATGCTGAGCTGGGAGAAAGACTTTGGAGAGATAAACAGAATAATCCTGAATCCCTATACCTTTATGGAATTTATGAAGATGGTCAGCTTGTAAGTGCAGCTTGGATGTATTTGGAAGAAAAATCCTCCTTCGCCAGCTTATGGGGAGGTTCAACACTACCGTTGTTCCGAGGAAAAGGTTATTATACAACACTTTTAGCTACTCGTGCAAAAAAGGCATATGAAAATGGGCATCCTTTCCTTACTGTTGACGCCAGTTCAATGAGTAGGCCTATCCTAGAAAAGAGTGGTTTTCTATGTCTTGCATACTCTTATGGCTGCCAGTCACCTTCTACCAAGTAGTAGAGCCTCTTATTAAAAAACTAGCTAATAGAAGCTCATGTGTTATTCAGTTAAAGGGTGCGATTGTGGCATAAGCGTTTCTTTTCTTATTCAACTCCCATGAAAGAACTTAATCATCTTTCATTTTCTGTGGTGTAGCGCTGGTTTTTGCGCTACATGGATGGCTACCGGGGTGCGTTAGTTGAAGATTCGCTTTCCGAAATAATCAATCTTTTTTACAAAATAATATTCAAATGTACTAAAAAAGCTCTCATTTTGATCAATGTTTTTTCAAAATGATGGTTTTTCTTCTGTCATTAAGTCAATGTTTGTAGCACCTTCTTAATCAATATTTTTTACAAAGCAACAACAAAAGAGTTCGAACATATTTGATATATATAATATGTTTGAACTCTTTATTTACATATGTTTGAATGTCGTTATCCTAAGACAAACAAATAATAAAGTTTTATAAAAATCATCTCTTCATTTATCCTTTGAGATGATTTTTTTATTGGACATTTATGTTAAAACTGATGTTTATCTTGTGAAGAATTTCTTCCAATCCTTCCACCGTATGGTCCACTTTATCAAACAAACTTAACAATTGACCAAATGATTGCTTTTCAACGCTATCATAAAATTGGCGTCAAGAATTTAAATAAATGGAGATTACCGGTGAAGGGAGAATAATTGGGGATTTGTGGTATTATATAGTGAGCGAAGAAACAGAATAAAATTTTCCAACGAGCTTCGCAAACAATTGAAATTACCAATAGGGGGTCTTGCCGACAAAATTTAGAAGGATAAATCAGTTCCTACTTTTATAGAATAGGCTGATATGGTATTTACTTAGGTTATAGTAACAGCTAGGTTTTAATAGCTGAGAATTAAAAGGAGAGATTTCATTAATTATGTTTAAAAATTTTTTTGGAAAGTGCTTAGTAACTTTTTTTGTTTTACTTTTACTTATCCCTGTTTTTACAAATCAAAAGGCTACAGCTAATTCACTACCTCAAAATGAAATGCGGGCAGCCTGGATTGCAACAGTATCTAATATTGATATGAAGGCAGGTATGAGTAAAACCCAATATACTCAATGGGTTCAAAGTACATTAGACAAATTAAAAGCTGATAACTTTAATACAGTTATTTTTCAAGTTAAGCCATTAAATGATGCACTGTACCCGTCAAAGCTTGCTCCATGGTCATTGTATATAACAGGCAAGACACAAGGGACCAATCCAGGTTTTGATCCATTACAAATAATGCTGGACGAAGCACATAAGCGAGGATTAGAACTTCATGCTTGGGTAAACCCATATAGGGTCACTATGCCTTCGCAATCTTTGTCTAATCTTGCTGCCGATAATGTAGCCCGTAAAAATTCTAATTGGGTAGTGAAATACGGTAAACAATACTATTTAGATCCTGGTTTGCCGGAAGTTCAAAATTACTTATTATCAACCATAGAAGAATTAGTAAGCAACTATGATATCGACGCTGTACATATGGATGATTACTTCTATCCTTATAAAATAAAAGGAGAGACTTTTCAAGATCAACAAACTTTTAAAAAGTATGGTGGCTCATTCAATAATATTGAAGACTGGCGCAGAAATAATGTTAATCAATTAGTAAAAAAGGTTTATGCAAGCATTAAGGCAATTAAACCTCATGTTCAATATGGAATATCTCCGTTTGGAATTTGGCGAAACAAAGGGCAAGATTCTACTGGTAGTAACACGAATGGAATGAGTAACTACGATGATCTTTATGCTGATACAAGACAGTGGATTAAAGATGGAAGTATCGATTATATTGCGCCTCAAATCTATTGGTCCAGAAATCATAAAGCAGCAAATTACTCTGTTTTATTAGATTGGTGGGGAAGAGAAGTTCAAACATACGCAAAAGTCCATCCTGTTAATTTATATATTGGCATGGCCGATTATAAAGTTGGAAATGATTCTGATACTGCATGGAATAATAAGACGGAACTTATCAGCCAAGTAATCGCCAACAGAGCAAATAAAAATGCTCAAGGGCAAATGCATTTTTCTCTAAGAAGTATTAACAATAACGCTCTTGGATATGCTTCTTATCTAAATCAGCAACTATACAATTATAAAGCTTTAACACCTACAATTTATTGGAAAGGCTCTGCAATACCTTTATGTCCAACTGATGTTAAATTGAGTAAAGAGTCTTTCGGCATGAAGCTTACTATTACAGATGAAAATAGTACTCAACCAAGGAAATATGTAATATACCGATTTGATGGAACAAAAGAAGGATCATATGAAGACGTTAAAAATATAGTAGACGTGGTTTATAACACACAAGGTAATACTGTTTATGTAGATACTATTGCAAATAATAGTAAAGTATACACATATGGTATAAAGTCTATATCTGCTACAGGTGTGGAAAGTAAAACTGCTTTTGTTCTAAAAGACGGAAATCCTTACCAGTAGCAATAGAGCCAACACCTGAAGGGCCAGAGCAACCAGAAAAACCTATAGATTCAAAGCCTGTTGGTAGAAAATAATCGATCTTTTTTATAAAAACCAATCTTAAATTTGAGGGATAAGAATCCATTTTGATCAATCTTTTTACAAAATGGATTCTTTTTATTTATCGTAAAATGCTGGCTTATGAAGAATTTTTGAACAAACTTTATTTTAAAGCAACATTTTAATGAATTTTTATTAAAAGACTACACTTAATTTTATATGAGTGTCTGCAAGTTCTTGTCCATATACAGATATTATGGGGAGTTGACGTATCCAAGCTCTCCTCCACGCCAAATAATTTTAGTTTACATAATATAAATACCTTGGTCACAACTTTCTAATTATCGGATGCCTCTCATAATTTATCGTTCAAAAGGGGATTATTCGTTTAAATAATACTAATTATCGTTTAATGTAGATTTGTCCAATATTAATAAAAAATATTCATAAGAGTGACAAACTTAGTTGGTGTTTGTTACTATATCTTAACAAAGGATAAAAAAGTTGATATGGATTATTTCTCCTTATCAACTTTTTACTAACATCAAATTAGTTGGTAACAACGAAAATCAAGGAGGTATTCGCCCTAACTTATGTCAAATCGGGAAACGTGGAATGCTTTTATTGTTCGCTGTGAGAGCGATTGAGATGGGCTACGGTAAGTTTCACTGAATCTCGATTCGTTTCATAGTATTGTTGTAAAAATTAGTAAACTCGATTATAAGAAGAAATATTTAAAGGATCACCGGAGGATAGTGACCCTAAATAAGAATTAAGGTGTAAGGTTAAATTAGTATTCCCTTACAACAGTTATGAGCATTATAGGCGGTATTTGGTATTAATAACCTTTATGCATGAAAGCAGCCCCGACAATAATCAAAAGAATGAATAGAACAACAATTAGCGCAAATGCTGAACCAGTACCAGTACCATTATATTCGGACATAGTAATTTTCCTCCTTTCAATAATATGAATTGTTGTTAAAAGGAACCGCGGCAATTATCTACTTAATAAATAGGCTCTGTTTAATAGCACTGTTGTTTTTCGGCAGGTACGTATCTGCGTGTTTAAATTACAGTAACATACTTATTCGGGGGTGTTTGTTATGAATATTCCTGATATTCAATTTTTATCTGCACACGATATCGAACGTGTATTAAGCCACTTAAACATCTCTGTCTACCTAATAAGTAGCAGTTCATCTTGAGTGACTTATTCTATGATAGCAGTAGCTATTGCTGGAAAATTCAATCATCTTTACCGTTAAATCGAACGTAAATCGTTACCTCAGCATTTAAATAAATATCTTTTACAACACCGTTGATGATATTAGCATTCAGTAACCAACACTTGTTAATTTTGTGACTAATAAATCGATAATTCAAAAAAAGGATTCCTACGTCTCTAGATAAACGGGCCCATACCTGGGAAAAACGGGCTCATACCTGGGGTAAACGGGCTCATGCCTGGAAAAAATCGGCGTCCTTCATTAAAACGCATTGGAAAACGCATTGGATTTACCATTTTTTCAAATCCCTTCAATTGATATAATATAGGCTATGTTCAATCAATGAAGTGGATTAGACTAAGACACAAATTTGGGATCTTTGAAAAGGAAGATTTAAAGTACTGTTATGTAAAATAAAATGTATTCAATTTCGGTGTGATATATAATTATTATTCAAGGTAGTATTGTTCTATAGTTGAATAGCTCATTTTTATGATGGTGTAAGCAGAGCTGTGGATAGATTATTTATTGCGACCTTAAGGAGCTGCTTCAAATGAAACCATTTCAAAAAGTCATTTCGAAGATAAAGATTTACATACCTCAAACAAAGTATAATTAATATAAAAAATGTCTGCTTATGGGGTAGAGCAGACATTTTTACGTGGGAATTTTGGACATAACGATGTACTTCTATTATTTTGATATCTATATATTCATTTGTTCAAGTGTACATTCTTAGAATATACGTATTCCAATCCCTATGACGAAAATAGCTGCAATAAAGAAGAAGGGAATAAAAATGATTCTAATGCCTGAGCGCATAAAAATTCCTCTTGATGGATCAACTCCTTCTAGTATTCCTCTTTGAACTCTTCCATGGATATCTCTGACTTCCACAGCCCGACCTTGGTGTCTAACTAGTTGACACATAGTAACCCTCCTTTCAGAAGAAAATTATACTAAGATTCCTACAATAATTAGTAGAACAAACAATTCAACAATTAATGCCAAAGAAGTTGTCGTTACTCCTTACATATCACCTCCGTAATTTAATATATGAGTTGTAAGAATAATTCTATGGACTAATTGTCAATAATCACTTGGAGTTTTTAGAAATGGAAGATCAAAATGGTCTGTCACTCTTTTAAATGATAGTAGATAACATGTGGGCAAATAAGCGAAAAATAAAAAAATAGATGAGGATTAGGTTATTATTTAGATAATAACTTGTTAAAGGCTATACAATTGATTGGCAGGGTTGTTGACTGGAAGTCTTATAGTCAATTATTCCTGTTCAGAGGGTTATTTTATTTCCTATCGTACTTTGTCTTAAATACTATGGCTATTTATATCTAGGAACATCTTGGGCTTCAACTGTATCATTACTACTAAGGAGCTTGTCTTAAAGTCATAAGCTAAATTTCGAGTAATAGTGACAATAATGTTAGATTAGACTCTTTATTGTCATCTTAAACGATAGCTCGTCGATATCCTTTTTCTTATCATAGCTATATAAAGCCATAGCTATATAAAGCTAAAGGAGAGAGTATATTGAATATATCGGAAATGAATAATAACTTATTTAGAATGGTTAATGACATAGGAAAAGAACTCACTTTCATTAATTTTCCAATGGTTATTATAGCTGAGTATACAGTTTTTTTCTTAGCTATTTTTGTTATATTGTTCTGGTTTACCAAAAATAAAGAAAACAAAATGATGCTCATTTGTGGAGGAATTTCTTTCATTTTGGCTGAGATTTTGGGGAAAGTTGCAGGATTATTGCATTTTAATAAACAACCATTTGCAGTACTTTCAAATACTAACCAATTAATAGAAAAAACAATAAATAATTCTTTTCCTAGCGATCATACCATATTATTTTTTTCATTCTGTATGTCATTTTGGTTATTTAAAAAAGGGAAATGGATTGTCTGGATGTTGCTAGCGATATTAGTCGGAATTTCACGTATTTGGGTGGGAGTTCATTACCCATTAGATGTTCTTGTAGGTGCTTTTATTGGTATTACTTCTGCCGTAATAATTTACTTTACAGTTTCAAAATTAACAATAATAACAACCCTAATTACTAAGTATGAATCCATTGAAAAAGGTATCACTAGCAAATTTTATGAAGCTAAAAAATCTAAAGTTTAGAGAAGATTAACACCAATGCTGACAATGAATTGTATTTAAAAGTCAGAGATCCGAACAATTAAAGATAATAATGGAAACTATATGTAAAAAAAACATGTAACTAACTAGGTGTGGCTTTTAAATATGCCATTAAAGGTTAAGTATATCATTGAAAAGGAAACATAAAAAGGGTCACCGGAGGATAGTGACCCTACTAAAGAATAGAAGGGAAAAGATAAGTTTGTATTATCCTACCTAAAAGTTATGAGCATTAGAAGTTGTGTTGGGTATTAATATCTCATGAAGCTAGCGCCGACAATGATTAAAAGAATGAATAGAACAACAATTAGCGCAAATGCTGAACCAGTTCCATAACCGGAAGTACCATAGTATTCAGACATAGTAATTTCCCTCCTTTCTATTATTTTATAATATGTAAAGTTTTCAATAGAGATTGCGATATTTATCTACTTACTAAATATAAATTAAAAAATTTTTTTCAAATATTTTAATGTAAAAAGGTCACTCTTGTAAAAGTGACCTTAAATAAGATGTAGTAAAGCTAAATAAGCTTTACACATTATTCTCGCTATTTGTGATTAGTATTAACAAAGGTTCTTTAGTTTAATACATGAAAGTTGCGCCGATAATAATTAATAGAATAAATAGAACGACAATTAGAACGAATGATGAGCCACCATAGCCGCCGCCATAATAGCCACCGCCGTAATAGCAATTGTTATTGTAATTACCCATGTTACCGAAGTATCCCATGTAATTTCCCTCCTTTCTATATCTATTGTATGTAAAGTTATAGAAAGTAAGGAGGTAATCATCCTATTGGAAAAATTAACAGAATCAGGAGGGGGTTGTTTTTTTTGGATAGTGAGTCGTCAAAAAAATAAAAGATGATAGGTTAAAAATAATGTTAACTAAAGGACATATCCAATCGGGTATGGCTTTTTATTATGTAATATGGGACAGCAATATTAATAAAAACTATGGGCGAGATGAGAGTTTGTTATCCCGAATCCATTGTATGTAAGGATACAAGAATAGATAAGAAGGTATATGACACTAAATAGTTCCTTGAGTTGGAGAAAGCGTCTATTTTTGAGAAACCTAAATTTGATTAAATTGATCTAAAGAAACTTATTTTTACTCTCGAATTTTATTTAATAATGGTAAAAAAGGTTGCTGTAGACCCACTCGATATACGTCTGATATCATAAGTTGAGTATTAATTGAAGGAAGAAGATTAAGGGTATTTGAGGGGGAATTCTTCCCTCATTTTTTGTTATGAAACTTCTTAATCGGAGGAGATATAAATGGTTAGTGAGAGAGAACAAATTAGCAAAAAAGTTGCATGGATTGCACTTGTATCCAACCTAATTCTAATGGTAGGTAAAATATTCTTTGGCCTTTTTGGAGGTAGTGAGGCTGTATTTGCAGACGGAATTCACTCCGGTGCAGATGTAGTAGCTTCGATTGCTGTGCTAGCAGTTGTAGGTATCTCTAATAAACCACCTGATAAAGATCATCCATTTGGGCATGGTAAGGCAGAGGTAATTAGCGAAGCAATCGTCGGAATTATTTTAATATTAGTTTCACTATATATATTTGTAGAAGCAATTTTAGCATTTTTTGAAAAACCCAGTGTACCACAATACAGTGCATTAATTGCAGCCGTAATTTCTTATATAGCGAAAGAAATATTGTATAGATACTCCATAAAACAAGGGAAGAAGTGGAATAGTAAGGCTATTATAGCGATTGCATTAGATCATAAAGGTGATATTGTAGCTTCCCTTGCTGCGTTTATTGGAGTCCTTTTAGCGATAATAGGAAATGCAATTGGATGGACATTTTTGTTATATGCTGACGCAATTGCAAGTGCTCTAGTAGCTTATTTTATTTTTAATATTGCAATGGACTTAGTTAGACCTTCTGTTGATGTTTTAATGGAAAAAAGTGTGGATCAGGAACTTTTAGACGAGTATGAAACCACTATTCATGAATTTAATCAAGTACGACGAATAGACAAAATCCGCGCAAGAGAACACGGCCACTATAAGCTTCTAGACATCCGACTATCACTTAATCATGATTTAACAATTAAACAGGGCCATGATATCGTTCGTGAGATAAAAAATGAAATATTAAATAAATACCCAGACGTAGAGGAAGTCCTTATTCATGTAAATCCTTACTATCTAGAAGCTAATTAAAAGTAACTTATAAAAACCTCACTTCAATGAACTGCGCCCCAATTGTTAGACACATCTAACAATTGGAGGTGCAGTTTTTGTATGGTCAAAAAATATACTGCCAAAGATAAATTACAAGCTGTTGAGCGTTACTTAAATGGAAAGGAAAGTTCCTATGATATAGCTAAATCTATGGAGACTGATAATAAAGCAATCCTTAAATGGGTTAAGCACTATGAATACAATGGTGTTGAAGCTTTTATTCAGCCATATACAAATTACACACTAGAGTTTAAAATGGATGTACTAAATTTTATGATTGAAAATGGTACGTCCTTAAACGAAACGGCAGCGATATTTAAAATACCTGCCCCTTCAACAATTAGTGTTTGGAGAAAGCAATATGAAACTCAAGGATTAGATGCCCTTCAATCAAAGAAAAAGGGGCGTCCATCCATGAAAAAAGAATTTAATAAACAATCGAAACAAGCACCAGTTGAAGGCTCTACCGAAGCACTTGAAGCACGTATTAAACAACTAGAAATGGAAAACGAGTATTTAAAAAAGTTGAATGCCTTAGTTCAAAACAAGGAAAAATCACCAAACAGGACAAAGCACAAGTAGTCTATGAGTTAAGGCATAAATATCCGGTGAAAGCACTTGTAAAACTCGCTGGCATTCCACGAAGTACGTACTATGATTTAGTAAAACGTATGAATCGACCAGATCCAGATGCCGATTTAAAAGTAGAAATAAAGGCGATTTATGAAGAACATGAAGGACGTTATGGCTATCGTCGTATTCGTGACGAGCTAGCGAATCGTGGGCAAAAAGTGAATCATAAAAAAGTACAACGTATCATGAAAGAGTTAGGTTTAAAATGTTTAGTACGTATGAAAAAGTATAAATCCTATAAAGGAAACGTTGGCAAAATTGCGCCAAATATTTTAAACCGCAATTTTAAAGCAGATGCCCCAAATGAAAAATGGGTGACAGACATTACGGAATTTAAATTGTTCGGTGAGAAACTTTATTTATCGCCAGTTTTAGATTTATTTAACGGGGAAATTATCACGTATACAATTGGCTCTAGACCAAACTATTCACTTGTTTCAGACATGTTGGACAAAGCGCTCAAACGTTTACCTGAGCACCACCAGTTACTCATGCATTCCGATCAAGGCTGGCATTATCAAATGAATAAATATCGTCGCGCCTTAGAATCAAGAGGGATTGTTCAAAGTATGTCTCGTAAAGGAAACTGTTACGACAACTCTGTCATGGAGAATTTCTTTGGAATTATGAAATCCGAATTCCTTTACATGAGGGAATTTGAAAGTATAGAGCATTTTAAAATAGAATTAGAAAAATATATAAATTACTATAATACGAAACGGATCAAGGCAAAATTAAAAACGAGTCCGGTGCAATACCGAACTCGTTTTACCCAAGCTGCCTAATGAAATAACCGTGTCTAACTTTTAGGGTCACTTCACAAAAGTGAGGTTTTTTGCAAAAGGTGAAGTTAAAAGTACTGGTATTTAAGCACACCGGATAAAATTTGAATGGTTTACAAAGGCTATATTTTGTGATTTAAATAAAATTGTAATAGGATTTTTTTTGAAGACCAATGATATTAATTAAAAAAATTATGAAAGGTCTCACATGTGATAAAAATACACTAAAATATATAAGAAGGTGTTTTCAATAGAAGAAAAGAATATGGAAAACGTCAAAGACGAACAAGTAGTTGAATTTGTTGATGAAATAGACGAGGAAATTATGTCTGTTATTTATCGATTATACGACAAGACGTTAAGAGGATTAGTTAATCGTTAAAATATTTTCACTTTAACCTTTGTTTTTTAATTGAGCATTTCGCAAAAAGTGTCTGTAGATTCTTGTCCATTTTATTTTTTTAAAAATCTAAGTTTGTCTGGACATTCTTGTCCAAAATGTCTGTAGATTCTTGTCCATATACATCCATGTACAGTAGTAGACGAATCCAGGCCCTCCTCCACGCAAAATAATTTTAGTTTACATAATATAAATACCTTGGTCACAAATTACTAATTATCGGATGCTTCTCATAATTTATCGTTCAAAAGGGGATTATTCGTTTAAATAATGCTAATTATCGTTTAATGTAGATTTGTCCAATTTTCATAAAAACTATTCATAAGAGTAAACAAATAAGCTGGTTAATACTATATCTTAACGAAGGATAAAAGTTGATATGGAGTATTTCTCCTTATTAACTTTTTTATTATCATGAAATGATTTTGTAGATAATTTAGTCAAATTAGTTGGTAGCAACATCAAAGAAATACGGAAATTGAAAACTCACTCAATAAGAAGTAGCTAAAAAATGCTGACCGCAAACTTCGTATTTGGCAGTGGTTGAAAAAGGCGATAGGAAGATTACCATTCAAACCTTAGAAAAGATTACTGAAATGTTGAAGAAGCATCAAGTTGTATCTTTAAATTTGACACTCCAAACTTCGATAATAAGTATTTTGAAAAAAAGTAGGAATACACTTCTTTTTTGGCTAACGCTCGTTTTCGTCATTATTGAACGAACCGATAAAGGAAAAGATCGAAAAATTCATCAATCTGGATTTAAAGGAAAAAGTTTTGAATAATATGATTCTTTAGTCGATTTCTGTTACTATAGTATCATATCAACTAGAATCATATGGTTCTGTAAAAAGTTTTTAGAAGTTATCCAAGAACATAAACTAATTGAATTAGAGAATGAACTAGAAGAGTTTACAAGCGATATCTCTGAATAATAAGTATTAAATGTCCATTATGCATCAGTATAATTGAATTACTGGATGTATTCAGCTGGCTACGGCTAAATATCCACTTCGTATTGGGGGCAAATTAATGATTCAAAAAGAAGATATAGAAAAAGAAGTGGTAGAAATAGAAGATATAGAAGATATGGAAAAAGATAAAAAAGCTCTTAAGAATAAATTAGAAAAATATTTATCTAGAAGAATAGATAGATTTGCCGAACTTTACTCTAACTTTAAATTTACAATATTTGTATTTGGTATTGTAGCAATTATGAGTTTTTTGATAGTCTATGGTTTCTTATATGGCTATTATTTTGGGGGGGATTTTGAAAGTACAATTTCAAATTTTAATGTAATCTCCAATTTTGTTCCATTTGATATACGTACGATGTCTATAATTTCATTTTATTTTTTATGTATTTTTTATATTATTTATAATATAGTTTCTCTTGTAAAAAAAGGAAATAGTAAAATTTGGTTGGTTTTCATACTTTTATGTGTATCTTTAATATTAAATATAATGTTAACTCTATTTTTTTCAAGCAGTATTGAAATAAAAAGTATACTTGGTTTTTCTTTAATTTGGATATTCATAGGAGCATTAGTTTGGGGCTTGTTCATTTTGGTCAAAATCATTAATGAAACGAGTTTATTTTTATATGGAAGTGTATCAACGGTATTTTTTTGTATAATGATTTATTGTATATTAGCTTTATTTAAAGTTGATGAAGTAGTTATAAAAGATATACTATTCATTTCTTTAATAGTTCTTTGGCCAACTCTAACAACATTATATATTTATTTCAGCAATAAAAGATGGATGATATTTGTTAGTTGCTTACCTATAACTTTAATCTTCTTACTGGGAGTTAAGTATTTTTGGGAGATCCTTCATGGATATGTTTTATTGATTGCAGTGTTATTATTGAATTTTATTACATTTTATTTGACAATGCTAATTAAACGAAGGCTCGATTCGAAAAATAACAAAAAGAGCAATGAATTAGTAAATGAAAGTGAAGATACAAAAGATAACAGTGACACTAGCGAGGAACAAGAAAAATATGGGTTTTTATATGAAAGCTTAAAGAAACTTTATGTATCGTTAGTAATTAAAAACGATCAATTAGATAAATTTAAAATAACAGCAGTTTTATTACTAGCTTTTGTTACAATACTACATGCTTCGCTTTTGTTTGGTAAGGGTTTAAGAACTGCTAATTTTTCAAAAGACAATCAGTTAGAAATAATATATGTTGAGAATGGTAGTAAACAAGAAATAACAGCAAATTATTATATTGAAAAAGATTCTGTATTATATATTTCTAATGAAAATTGGAAACTTGAAATTATTAAACCTATGAATTATCATATCAGACCAAAGGAATAATAATATTTGTAGGTAATCACGATTTTGTTGGTATTGGTACAGGGAAGCTTATGATTGAAAGAAGTAATTAAAAATCTCTTTACCCTTTTTTTAACCCAAGTGCTATGGTAAAATATTTACTTTTACCTTGCGGTAGAAGCAATTTTAAAAGCAAGTCTAGTGTGTTCAATTATGCAACTTTGCATAAACGAATTCATTGGGCGTGCTTTTTTACTTTCATTCAAACTTTTTAGGGAGGGCATTTACAATGCAAATAGAGATTTTTTCATCACAAATAATATAGTTAAAGAGTGGATTTTAAATGAGGGATGCATGGAATATTAATAACGAAAAAATGTACTTTACTCCATACAATTTATCCTCAGCATAAATGGAAACTTACAGGTAGTTGCACGTAAAGTAGCATTATTGTAAGCTACTTTATAATCACGGCATAGAGATATTAATTGCACTTTTTTCATCAGCAAGGGAAAAGTTGCGAACCATCCAAAGTAGTTACAGTTGCTTATAAATTCTTTAAAAAACAAAAGAAGAGAGAATTACACAGTAAAGAACTTATAATTACGATGGCGAGAAAAAAAGACAGTAAACAAACTCAAATTTTTAAGTTTGTCTACAGTCTAAGCTGAGGAATTTAATTACCTGGCTTTAATTTATTACGCTTTTTGTTCTTCAAACAAGCTAATACCTTGTGATGAAAATACTTGAATCGCAATAGCAATTCGGTAAGCACTAATAGCGTAGTTTCGAATTAACTCCTCTATATTATTTGCACTGAAGATGTCTTTCTGATATAAGTTATTAGCAAGTAGAACTATTTCACGTATTCTCGATATATATTCGCCGCTTGACGTATAATTCCATGATCCGCTTACAATACCATACATTTGAATTTTATCTACATAGTTATGGTTATCATCCTCTGATACGAGGAGAGGAGTGTAGAGACGTGAATAGATAGATTGTAGATTTCGTGGGAATTCATCCCAATGGTGACCATGTTGCACAGGATCAAAGTTTTGATTATGAGCCATAAGATCTTGCATAATTAGTACAAGCATACCTGCTTCAGAGTTGAGATTCTTTTCATACATATTTTCCAATTGATGTTTTAAAACATTCGCTACGTCTTTAGCGTCATTCTTCAAGTACTCTGGAATTGTATATGGAAGTACCGTATAGTCATAAGTCTTTGTTCGACCTTTAGTAATAGACTTAGCACCTTGCTTATCATGTACATCTTCATTTCCATCAGTAATTAAAAGACGCTCTATCTTCTCTAGAGTAAGAGGTACATTATTTTTAGATGTATCACTTTCAGATTTAATTCCACCAAATAGAACTGCTTTAATAGATTCGATCACATTTACACGTTCCTCATTACTTAAGGAATTTAATTCTTTTAATTTCATTTCTAGGTTGTCAGGGTTAGATAGTTTAATTTTCAAATCTTTTGTAAACCTTTCTAACCTGAAATCATCTTTAGATGCTTCAACTGCAGAAGTCACTCCTTTTAGGAGCTTTCCATCCCCATCCTCTCTAATAGTATCGTCAAAATGAGGGTACACAATATAGTTCGAGCTTAATCGATAAGCATCAAGCTGTTCCATTGCTTCGTAAGGTATTAATTCGTTAATTATTTGATCCTGAATATCATTCATAATTTCGTCTACTTGCTCGCGTTTATAGTCTAAAAATTCATCATCATTCTTATAAGTGGCTTTTAGGGTTCCAAATAAGTATGTAACTTTACTAGAAACTAAGTAATCCTCTAAAACTTTCAAACAGTTTTTCAGTTCCGAGCGATTCTGACTTGAAACGACAAGAAGATAATTATCAACGATAGGGATATATGGATTATTTTCAAGTCCAACCCCTTCAGTGTCGTAGATTATTAACGTTGATACATCTTCACGGATTACTTCTTTTGCCCAGTCAGACATCTCAGTAATCAGACTCCACTTTAATCCTTCGACACCTACTAAATATTTCACCTTTTCCTGTAAACTCTCAGCCCCCTTAATTACTTCTTCCGCTTCTTGGATTCGGCTGGATAATTCAGGGTTTGTATGTTCTAAGTCTTTAGAATCGTTGATGATAGAAAGACGTACTTTAGATTCTTCTTTATCCAACTCACGGTGTACTACTAAACGCATAAGACTTTTTGTTTTGTCAAGGCCTTCACCTGCGATACTACTTCGGATTTCACGCTCATTCGCTGAGAACATTGCAATTAGTGAGCTTTTACCTGTCCGTGCTGGACCTATAATTGCTACGGATTGTGTCTTGTAAGACTGTGTCATTTCTTTATTCCCTCCTTGTAAAATGGTGTGCTATTTCAGGATTCGAACCTGCTAAGACCTCGTCATAAGCACATGTGAAGAATGAGGAGATTACTCCGATTGAAAATTTATTTTCTATCTTAAATTGTTAAATTTCGGATAAACAAGAGATTATATATGAGTCATTGAATTTCAAGATAGCTTTATCTAGAAATATATATTTTCGATTAAAAATACATTTACACTTTCTCAGAAATGATTAAAATCTATTTACTCAATTTATTCAGATAAACGAAAATATAATCCTTTAATATAGAAATTAACATATAAAAGTGGAAGTATAAACCTAAAATATGATTAAATTAGTATATTAAAATTTAATTTAAAGAGGTTAAAAGTCATAATGAACCTACTTCAATTTCTTTTTAGATCTATATTAACAATATCTTCGAAACGGAAAAGTGAGGTCATAATATAAAAGTTCATTTCTAAAGCATCAATTTATGGGTATAAAAATTTAAAGTAAGTTGATTTAGATTTTAACCGATTAGTAATATTTATAGGGGAGAATAACAGCAGCAAAAGTAATTTATTAAGAGCATTTACATTCCCATTCGTAAATAATGAAATAGGCGCTGTAAATAAAAATCTAGGTTGGAATGAGATTAACAATGATCTTAAAAGAAAATACTTTGATTTTATTGAAGCTAACCTAGATAGAATCAAAAATGACAAAGTTTCTGTGGAGAAATTTCAAGAACAGATACCATAAAGGAGCTAGAGATTTTAAATGATTACATGCCACATATGCAAAATAGCCATCTATATAGAAAAATTTTCAAATAGATTTCCATTCTTCGTACGTACCGAAAGGATGCATATTTTTATTATTTCGGGCTTACAGAAGATGTATTAATTGTATATAAATTAGATTGTTTAGTTAGAAGCACGAAGGAGCTATTACCTTTACAGAACAGTTATAAGAAAAGCGAGTAGATTTTGATTTTGAAGATAACTTAGGTGACGAGAATACATAAGAGATTTAACGAACAAATACAACTTGAACTCTGGGAAAAGCAGCTAGGTTTTAATTGGTATAAGTAATATAGAACTTAAAAATTTACGTTTATTTCTTTTTTTGTAATATAATAAGAGAATAGATACGGATTAATGAATTAGAGGTGCTATAAATGAAGTTTATAAAAAATAGATATAAAATTTTAAAAAAGTTGAACGGTGGCAACATGTCAAATGTCTATTTATGTATAGATTTTGATAAAGACCAAGAGACGGTAGTGATAAAAACTTTTGAATGGAATAAAGAAGAATCTAGTGAATTAAACAAAGCTTTATTCAATAGGGAACTAGAGAATTTAGAAAAACTTCAAAATAAAAATATTGTTAGTCTTCTAGAAAAGGGTATAGACGTAGAAAATAAATTAAACTACATAGTTTTAGAGTACTTTAGAGGTGATTCATTAAGTGACGTTATATACAAAGGGGTATTTAGTGAAAAACAAAAGATGAAAATCATTCTAGATATTTTAGAAGGATTAGATTATGCGCATTCTAAAGGTGTTATTCACAGAGATCTTAAGCCTTCTAATATACTAATAAATGAGTCTAATCAGATAAAAATAATCGATTTTGGGATTAGTAAATTAAAAGATAGTATATATAAAGATTTTACAGTAAAAAATTATTTAACACCAAAATATGCTTCACCAGAGCAAAGGTTTTTAAAAAATCTAGATTTTAGAAGTGATATATATTCAATAGGGATAGTAATTACCGAAATTTTTTTAGAAAAAGAGTTTGAATTCGAAGAAAATATTATTGAATATGTTAAGCAAAGTGGATTAGAAGAGCACTTTAAAAATTTACTTTTAATCATGATTGATGAGGAAGTAGAAAATAGAATTGGTACAGTAAGTGAACTTAGAAGTAAGTTTCAAGCATTTAATAAAAGGGAAACCAAATTATATGGAATAGGATTTGCTGATTCTGTAGTTAAAAGGCTTTGTCAGTTTGGATATTTAGAAAATGAAAGTCGTAGTGAGGCTAGTAAACTAATTGCTAATGATTTAAATAAATCCTTAATTTACATGGATAATGATAATAATTTGAGAAGTGATCAAAATACTTATAAGGTGTATGGCAAACAATATGAATTTAAGTGTGTTGTTGATAAAAGAACCGATAGTACATTTACTATTATAAGTATATATTTCCCTAATAAGTCGCAGCACAACAGTAATAAAGAGTGGGCGATTATTCATGAAGGAGAATTTGAAGTCTGTGTTAGTGTAACTAAAGATAATGACTTTGATAATATTCATGACTTAATTTCTAAATTTGAATTTGAATATAGAGCGAAAAAATTAAAAAATGATCAAGAAATTAGTGAAAAGAATAGTATTCAGAGATGGGAAAAAGTTCTTCGTATTTTAGAAGAAGACTTAGAAGAGAACAAATCTACACTGCAGTACCGTCATTTTGAAGTGGATTCTTTAGGGGAAAAGATCATTATAGAATTAAAAAATGAGCTTTCAGAAAAAGTGTTTGATGATGAGCAGTTACTCTGTATGACTTCTGTACATAATATTAATAGAACAAAACTAGCTGGTTATTGTATTGATGCGGATGGAAATAAACTTGTTGTTCAATTGAGTAAGGATGCAAGTCCAGATGATTTTGCTAAGTCTGGAGAGATTTCTATTGATAGAAGAATGATAGAGACGGCACTTAATAGACAAAAAAAAGCACTAAAATCGATTCAATATAGAGAATTAAATAATCCTAGAATATCGGATATTTTATTAAATCCTGAACAAGCTATGTATTCAGATTTATATATAGATTTAGAATATGCTAGTGAAATGGATGATTCTAAACAAAAAGCTGTTGAAAAAGCAATGCTGGCAAAAGATATGTTTATTTTACAGGGACCTCCTGGTACCGGTAAAACTACTTTTATAAGCGAACTAGTAAATCAGATTTATAAGGAGAATCCAGATAGTAAAGTTCTAATTTCTTCTCAATCCAATGTTGCTGTTGACCATGCCTTAAATAAAATTAAAGATATGTTGCCTAATTTATCTATGCTACGTATAGGTAGAAAAGATAAGCTATCTTTAGGTGCGGAAAAATATATGATTGAAGAGCAATTATCTGAATTGATAGAGAGTATAAGAAAGAACAGTTTGGAATATATAGATAATCTAAAAAAACAGATTAATATGGATGGAGCGTTAATAGACAAATACGAAAAAATTTTGGAAATCGATCGTTTGAAAGAAAATATTGAAGTTATTGATACAAAAATTTTAGATACTCAATCTAGGCTTGATGTGATTGTAGAGAGTTATGAAGAACTAAAAAAATTAAATTATGAGTTAGAGAAGATAACGCATGTACTGAATAAAGAAACAAAACAAACTGATGATATAGAACTAAATGATATTGCGAAAACATTCAAAGACAACTTTATAAGTTTTGGTAATAAATTTTTAACGAATTTAGACAGAGCTAAGAATTTATCTGTTGATAAAATGGAGATTGAAAATTCACTCATTGAAACCATGTATAAAGCTGATGAAGTTAATCAGGAATTAAAGGAAGCGTATTCATATTTAGAAATAGAAGATGTAGAACAATTTTATAGTCTAAAAGAAGAAGTCAATTTAACTATGAAGGGAAATCAGGAAGAGCTAGAGTTTATTTCTAGAATAGAAAGCATTCAGAACGAATGGTTTTCACGTATTGGTTCAGATGAAAAATTACTAGATGTTTTAATAAAGAAAACAAATATAATTGGTGCTACCTGTTTAGGGATTTCTAGCCTTTCGTATAATAGTGAGATTGTTTTTGATTGGGTAATTATAGATGAAGCAGGAAGAGCTACTGCGCCCGAATTGCTAGTACCTATAACACTTGGCAAAAAGATTGTCTTGGTAGGCGATCATAAGCAGTTACCACCCATTTTAGATAAAAATATACAAAAACTAGACTTACAACAAGCAAACATTAAATTAAAGGACTTAGAAAAAAGTCTATTTGAAGAATTAATGTTAAATATCAATAATAATTGTGTTGGCAGGTTAGAGCAGCAGTATAGAATGCATCCAGCTATAGGTAATCTAGTGAGTAAAGTATTCTACGAAGGAATGTTAGAATCTAAGACAACTGTAGCTAAAAGAAATCATGGTATTTCAAAATGGGATGGGAAAGGTGTTGTATGGCTTACAACTTTTAAGAGTCCTAAAAGGTTTGAACAAATTATTAAGAGTAATTCACATCAGACGTATCAAAATGAATTCGAAGTTAATATAATCTTTGACAAACTTTTAGAAATGGAAGTAGAATACGCTTCAAAAAAACTATATAAAGATGTTGGAGTAATTGCGGGTTATCAAGCTCAAAAATCTCTAATTAGAAAAGAATTTGAAACGAAATATAAAGATAAACTTAAGTTCTTAAATGTAGAAATTAATACTGTAGATGCCTTCCAGGGAAGAGAAACAGATATAATTTTTTATAGCATCGTAAGAAGTAATGATAAGGGGAAAATAGGATTTTTAAGTGATGCAAGACGTTTAAATGTAGCTTTATCGAGAGCAAAAGAATTATTAATTATTGTAGGTGATCACATTTCAGTAACTAAGGAATCTACTACTTTTGATAATTTAGAAAATCCTTTTTTAAAAGTATATGAATATATTAGTTTAAATGAAAGTATTTGTACTTTAGAGGAGGTATTATAAATGATTGAAAAATTAGCTGAGAAATATAAAGATTCCGTTCCTGAAGGTAAATTGGTTAAATATGTTTATGCTGCTTTTCCTGTATATAAAATCCACCTGAATATAACACTTTTGAAAAAGAAAGATATAGGTATAGTTGAAGAATTCATACTAAAACTATTGGATATTAATATCAATGAAATCGATAAAATGTCAAATATTTTAGGTATAGAAACTAGACTTATAACAGATTCAATTGCAATGCTATTTAAGGATGATTTAGTAGTAATTTTAAATGACAGACCTAAGATATCAGACAAAGGAAAAGATATTTTACGCAACTCAAAATTAATTGTCCCAGAGCAAGTAAGTTTTCATTTTCTAATAGATGGATTTACTGGAGAAGCATTGCCTCATAAAGCTTCTTATACAGCCAAAGAAGTAAAAACAAAAGATTTTCATGTATTATTACCAGATAAAGAAATACCTAGTACAAATGAAATCGCATTTAATGACATCGCTCGATTAATAAAAAAACATAAATCAGAATTTCTTGATGACACATTTAATGGAGATTTAATTTCTATTAATAAGATAGAAAAATCCTACACTATGTATAAAAAAAGAAGTTTACTTGTTTTTTTAGATAAAAATAATAATTTAGATGTCAAAATATTCGATGGTCTTGATAGAGAAGTTGAGTATGAAAACATATTATTAAAAATGCAAGAGTCTGGAATTTCTCAAATTCCACTTGATAAAAAAGGAGTAATAGACCAAGTTGAGTTTAATAAAGAATTAACTCAATTAGTGACGGAAGAAGTAATTAAACAGGCTGCAGCAAACACTACAGAAACTAAAAATACAAAACTAAAGGAGTTTGCCGTAACTCGATTAATTTTAGAGCATGAAAATATTTTGAAAAATCCAGATGACTTACCTGAAGAGGAAGTCTATTCAAAAACTCAAGAAATAAAAATGCTTAGGAAACAATTGGATGAAATTAAACTTAATAAAGAAAATAGTACTAGATTCATCGAGACTTATGAACATAGATCTATTCTTATAAATGCGTTAAAGAAATCAAAAAAAATGGTCGTTATTTTATCTCCGTGGATTAAATTTAGTGGTTTTGATACTGAGCTTCAAAATGAAATAATTAATTCTTTAAAACGTGGAATAAGAGTAATAATAGGGTATGGTATAGCTGAAAAAGACGACAGTGACCCTAGAGCGATAGAAAAGTTAAACAATATGAAGAAACAAACATATGGAAAGAAAATGATTTTCAAAAAATTAGGTAATACACACGAAAAAGTCTTATTGGTTGATGGGGAGTATGTAGTAATTACTAGTTTTAACTGGCTTTCATTTAGAGGTAATCCAAATTGGGGATTCCGTCAAGAATCAGGGCTTTATACTGAAAACGAGGAAACAATTAATCAAGTAATTAATAGTATAAATGATAGAATGGTAATTCAAATTGAAAATTATTTAAAGTAAATAGAATATAGTTTTCATTATTAAGTTGCTCCACAAGCACTTCACGCGGAGCCTCAATGTCTATCTTTATTAACTCGTTAATTGGGATCATTCAGGGGCTATTTTATAACAAAAAAAGCATGGTAGCCGTGAGCTTTCCGAAGTAAGAACACGTAAAATCTTACTCATTGCTAATACCATTGCCACTTCAAGTAATATCATTTACGTAGCACTATCACAAGACTTAAAAAAGCTTGATATTGATGGATTATTAGTGACAATTTACCACATTATTTCAGATTAACGCTTCATTTCAAAAATCCAACAAGAATTTATTGTTGAGAAATTCAATGAAAGCTTAGATGTAGAAATAGAAAAACTGAATTGCATTCTGCACGCGCATTTATAATCTAGAATCTTCCCATCATAACTCGGTTGATATGGAAGATTTTTGTTGGTTGGATAACAAGAGTAGTGTAGTATAAGGTCATTCACAAGGCCAGCTAGTGATATCCCATCTTATACCATTAGGACTGTTGAATTTGTTTCAGGTAAAAAGCTTCACTACGATGAAACAGAATTTTTCCGTTTGGAAGATTTATTGATTTACATCTTCGAAAACTTGCAACGACAGGCTCAAATAAAACGAAACGATTAGCACAACAACAACCAACGTCAGTATAGGTTTCAAACGGTATGTTTACCCATGTCGTTTCCCTACTAAAATTTATTTCATTTTGTCGAAAGATTTTTCTTGAATATTCAAAAATAATTAGATAGATTGTCTGACACGCTGTGTTTTCCAATCGAATTTTAAAATATTAAAGGTGGTTATTTATCATGGTGCAAGAAACAACAACAGCTGCAAGCAGTAACGATACAGTTGATATAAAATCCCTGCTTGAACAGGGTTACACGATTGTCTGCGATACGAATATCTTTTTAAATTTGTACCGTTTATCGCCTGACTATGCTTCTTTTGCATTAGATTGTATGCGCGAAGTTCAGGATTATATTGTGATACCCTCAACGGTGAAGCTTGAATTTAAACGAAATTTCGCAAAAGAATTCACTCAACGAAAAAATACATTAGATCGCCTCACAGATGAACCGAAAAAACTTATTGAAAATCAACGTGAAAAGCTTAAAAACAATTTTAATACACTTGTGAAGAAGCAATTTCCTGATGCCGAGCAAATGATTGAAGAAATCGATGAGGCTTATGATAATTTATCAGCGATGATAACGAATTATTTTGATGAGCGCAGTATTCTTTCGTTGTTAAAGGATAGTTGGGAGAACGATGTGGTAGAATCATTTGTGAATGAATTAGTGCAAGCACAAAAAGTGATGTGTGAATTTACAACGGAAGAATTGTACAACATTTGTTCAGAAGGTGAAACTCGTTACAAAAGGAAAACGCCACCAGGTTTTGAAGATGCCAAAAGTAAAGACGGTATCCGTAAATACAGTGATTTGATCATGTGGAAAGAAGTTATTCGCTATGCTCGTGACAATCAATCGAATATTATTTTTGTCACAGATGATATTAAGGCAGATTGGTGGGACACAACAAAATCGCCATTTGAATTTTTACCGACACTTGTAAGTGAGTTTGAAAAAGGAACAAAGCTCCGTACCACTTCAAATGACGGTATAACAGGGCTATCAATGAAAATCCAACCCCTTACTTCGACAGATTTTTTTGAAAGCGTTTCAACAAGTTTAGCTGTTACGAAATCCGACCTTGTGGAACAAGCCTTACTCCTTACAGACGATGATTACATTGACAATATTCAGCAAGATGCCATGGCGTTTATTCATGAGGAGTTGCCTTATTCGGAACATGAATATATTGAGGAGTCCATTTTGGTGTTTGTTGGTTCAGACGGTATCGATGTTTGGTCCGTTGATACGTGTGAATTTGATAGTTACATCATGCATGAACGTGAACAAAATGAAATTACCTATCATTTGTTATTCCACGTAGAGGCGAGCACATCTTCCTATGATTATTTGGGAAAAGATTATGACACGAAGGAATTGATTCTTTCGAATCCAAATGAACACGAAGTTGCTGGTACAATATGTGTCGAAGTGAAACGAAACGTGAATCATTTATTAAATTTTGTTGATAATAGAGATTATGAATCGATGATTATCCTATCAGCTGATTTTGATGGAGTGAGCTATAGCGAACGCGATGATGAGTACAAAGACGAGATGCAAGTGCCTGATACATACAGCAAATGCGGAAGTTATGGGCCATTTTAACGATGAAGGTAATAGATATTGTACTAATTGTTCAGTCGATTAATCCGCGTGATAAAAGGAGCTTGTAAATGCAGGCTCCTTTTCTTGTTGACTAACAGCTTGGATAATATACAGTTTTTGTTCGTTTAACGCTTTGCTTTTTTGATTTAATAGATGAGTTAGAAAGCACATCGCACCATATTCATCAGTTGTTGTAAGTAGAGCATCAGAAAAGTTGTCGTTTACGTTCACCCATTTCACAAGCTCTCCAGTAGGGATTATTATTTCGAATATTATTTTTATTTAATTGCTTACCCTGTGAAAACAGTTTTTGATTTCCCTACGATCAATCGGGTGGATAGGATTGCGCAATTCCAGCAAACATCTACTTCTTTTATAGTGCCATACCAAGAGATCTTTCAAGAAGGCGAATTCCCAAACGCGTGCAGTTAATGTATACGTTGAGTTGTTAAATGTGAAGTTCAGATTTACTGGCCCTTCACCACAAGCTGTACTCGATCGCTTACTTACTTCAAAGATAGTAAAAAAGCTAGATGATGGCTTGATTTTTGAAGCTGATGTGTTTGGAAAAGGGATAAAGATTTCGTTGTTGAGTCAGGCGGAATTTGTTGAAGTGCTAGAACCGAAAGAACTGAGAGATAGATTTGCGAAAGTTAGCAAAAAGCAATCGAGGAAGCCTCGAATTTGATTGCTAAAGCGACTGCTAGTGAACGGCATTTGGCAAAATGTACGGCTCTAACAAAATTCATAGCCAAGGAAGAATCACACACGTGGTTCTTTTTTTGTTTGTATTATAAGCCACAATTCCTATATTATTGATGTAACACTAAATATAAAGGATGATTTTATGGTAGTAATTAACTTTTTTGAAATCACGGATAAAGAGGGCGCAGCACAGGTGCTAGCCGATTATTTTGAGTTAAAAGCAGAGGACGTATTTTTTGAACTGAACCCTACTTCACCAGACAATTACAAGGCTTTGGACTTCATCAAACGTTTTTCAATTGATTTAAACCGTGCCTACCAAGAGGCGACGAAGATTAGTTGTCGACACCTAACGACAAGTGACAATCAATTGGCCTCTATTTTTCAACGGGGCATGCTCAATTTAAAACAAATGCTGGAACAAGATACCCCGCTCCGCGCCTTTTTACATAAACACGGTATTGAAATTAACGTGGACGAAGCATGGATTTCCTATGACGGCAAACGATATCCGATTTATAAATACAATGCGAAAGAAAGACATTGTCTTATTAATCCAGCGAATGATTGTAGTGAGTACGGGGATTGTGGTTACTGTAATGCGAATTCTTCTTTACATAGCAAGCTTTATTTCGATAAATGTGAGATTGAAGCCTTTTTAGATGCAGATATAAAAGACATTGAGGGCTATTCCATTGTAAGTAATGCACCAGAAATCCTATTAACCATTGAAAATCTCATTAAATATTACACGGCCAAAAAGCCACTATTACAAGATGCTTGGCGTAATCGACCAAACAATTGCGGGTACATATTGGAATTTGATGTAGCCATTGAAGCCTTTGAGCCGATGACAACAAAATCGTACGACAGCTACTGGAATATACAAGAATTAGCTGAACTAATGGGGTACAATGAATGGGATTTTGAAGACGACCTTGTAAAGCCCGAGTTTACAAACAATCTATTTCTTATTCAAAACCTATTGAATAAATTCTATGGATATCGGGCGCGTGAATTTGGGCAAATCCTTCCACAAACCGTGATTCCGGGGAATACGATACGTGTCATTAAAGAAAAACCAATCCAGGTGTATTAAAAATCGAATAGTTAAGCGGGCAAAAAGTCGGGAATAAAAAGAGAAGAAGTATCGTATTTAGACCAACTGTTAATTAATATTTTATCTGCTGCATATATGTTGTCAATTGCAGAGGCTTTTGCTGTGGATAATGACGCACTACGACTTACTTTGCCAGAAGTAGAAAATATTCTATGTTGGCAAAGGACGTGGCAATCGTTTTAAGGAGTTCCATCAGCGAGCATACGAAGCTGAAAAAATCCGTAAAAAGTTTGAAACAGATAGTCGTTTTGTTGCTACGGGGTTAACTGAAGATGAAGCGATTGAATTAGAAAGCAAAGAGATAACTCGTATTTTAAATGAAACCATTGATAGATTAACGAATCGTCATATCCCTTTGTTTACAAAACGTGGTAATGGCTATGATCGCAGTCCTAGTACACCCAAAATACAGTTTGAAACGGCGCCAGTTTTATATGCCTGTGAAATAGAAGAACATTATTTTGGTATAAAACACCGTGCTTTCAATGAAGTTCAGTACGAAAATCTTAAAGCTGTCGCCTTTATTACACGTAGTATGCGTGATGAAATTAGTATTATATATGGTGGAAATTTAGAAAAGTATAAAGATGAGGTTACAAACACGTTAATAGCGAGTGGAAATAAGTTGCTAAAAAGTAAATTTGCTAAATCTGTAACGGCATGGATATACATTGGTGATGATTACGTCACGAATTACAATAACGATCAAGAGAAAGCCTTAGTGGAATTAGGACGTCATATTCCAACGTATCATTTGATTGATGTATGGAAGCATTTAAAGAATAAGTTCGGGGAATTTTCATCTGTTACTAAAGAGAAACCAGTAATCAATGCTATTCATAATCGTGTACCGTTAAAAGATATTAAAAATCTAAATAATTAGGAGAAAGGCTTTGATAAAGGTTACCCTTATTACGAAGAAGGTGATAAAGAGCGCAAATCCGGCAACATTTTAAGAGCTATAGAATTATTCGATAAGGCACGTTTTAACGGATATAATGCACCAGCCCTTTATAATTCTTATGCGATTGCTTATCGTAAACTAAAAGATTATGATAATGAAATTGCTATTCTTGATGAAGCAATTGAACGTTTGAAATCTGAACAAGGTAATAATGAAACACGTATTATGGAATTTAATTAGCGCCGTGCAAAAGCATTAATATTAAAGTGTAAGTAACTAAAATACTAAACATTAGCTCAGATTAACAAACTGTAAAGGTGTTTAGGTATATTGCGTCTTTTGCTGGGATTAGAAAATAAAAAAACAATATGCTACACTTAACACTAGGAAATACAACATGCTGGAACATCTAGCCTAGTTATAATCAGCAAAACGTTTGACCTAACCCAAGTTTTAAAAGAAATGAAAATTTATCGAATGACCTCCTATTAAAACCGCGCCAACAGTTTTAATTAGGAGGTCATTTCCGTTTACGATAAAAATAAAGCCGTATTCGCATTTTATTTGTCACAACTCAAACTCAAATAACATTAAATAAGATCAATCTTAAATTTACAATGGAACAATAAAATCACTTACATATGATAAAATATAAATAGCCCTAATTTTATAAGAGGTGGTCTTTCTAATGGAAAAAGATACGAATATAGAAAACATCGAGGACGAGCAAGTAGTTGAGCTTGTTGATGAAATAGATGAAGAAATTATGCCTGTTATTTATCGATTATACGATAATACTTTAAAAGATTTGTAAATAGATGAACTACGAAGTAATATTTATGAAATTTGAATAGCTGTTTAAATAACCTTAGTTTCCGTTTATACGGAAGCTTGGTTTGGATTTCTGATTGTCGAATTATTCGTGTAAATAATATGAAATGTAGATTTACCTAATATTCAATAAAAATATACATAAGAGAAATACATACTCACAAGCGAGTGAATTCAGTGGAAGGAAATATTAGCTTTAGGTGGTGATTTATCTGGTGTCACTAAACTTTATTAGAAGCATGCTGTATTTTTAGCATGCTTCTTTTTGTAGATATTTTGATAACTCAGGCTACATTTTTTGAATGAAGAACCCCCAATCTATAGTTTATTAACATGTTGCTTATTTCTCTTGCATATATTTGAAATAGGAATAGTGAGGGGGAATGGATCTAATGGAAAAGATAATAACAGCTTTGATAGTAAGACCAAACGAGAAACCAGTATTAAAAGAAATTTTAAACTGCGAAGATGAGATAGCAAGAATAATTGAAATAAATAAAGAAAATTTAGGATGTATATATATGAAATCATCTTATATTTATTTCCCCTTATTTCTTAATGGGAGTTATTGTATTGAAACAGGCATTTTTCCAAGTACGATTGTTTTATTGAAAAAAAATGATTATTCTATGCCAGATTCAAATCTGATTTTAAAAGTATCGCATATGACTGAAAAAAGTGCATTTACCTTTTTAAAGGAAATTAATATAGAAGCAAATGAATTGAAAGATGAACGATTTTTTATCCAAAATAGCACAGATGTAATAGATTTTATAATAAATCGTGTTTTACATAATAAAAAAATTAGCTCTAACTCAAAAGCTTTACTAGTATTTATTCAAAGGTATAACTTTGAGATTACAATGTCTCAAATTGTTGAACATTTTAAAGAAGATATTGGTATTATTGAACAAGGAATAAAAGATTTAATAAAGTTAAATCTGCTTGTTGAAAAACAATTGGAGGAATCTAAAGACAGATATTTCACATTAAGTGCTGGGTGTATAGATGAGGCAGAACAACTTTTAAAAGAGTTAACAAATACTACATCAGAACCAGTTGTTATTTCTAATATCAAGTCACAATGCAATGATGGTTGTAAAGAGGAAATGGATAACTCAAAATTGAATCAATATAAAAAAACTGATGATGAGGATTCCTTCCTTCAGGATGCAATTGAGCTAGTTATTAAAGAACAAACCGCTTCCGTTTCAATGTTACAAAGAAAATTTAGAATTGGTTATGCACGAGCTGCTAGATTAGTTGATACATTGGAAGAGAGAGGTGTTGTTTCTTCACCTGATGGTAGTAAGCCTCGAGAAGTATTAGTAAAGGATCTTAAAGATATCCTAAATACCATAGTGGGATTAGAATTCACTAATAAGTAGTGAAGGGCAGAGGTTTAGTCTCTGTCTTTTTTACTGTACAGGGAGCATATAAGTCAATCCCTGTTTGCCTTAATTGACACGATGAATGCTGCATCAGAAAAAGAATGGTACTTACTTATCAATAGAGCAATTGAGAGAGCGTCTTGAGCAATAAATATACTAAAACCCAATATGACTGCAATTAACAATAGGAAAAGTAACTTTTGAACAAGCACAAACGCAATCGCCTCCTTACAACTTAATTCGAGTAACACTGACCGATTCACCATCACAGGGTGTAGATGTTTACAAATATAGAACATGAAGAAAATTTTTCAATTATACAACTTAATAAACATTCTGAAGAGTAAATATTGTTCAAATTTTACTTAAGGCTTTGTTGAGGTAGGACCATCATTTTGATGGTCTTTTTTATGGTTTAAACTAGTGAAAAATATGAAACTTCAAGAAATAAATAATTTAGATAGTATATTTTTCTATCTTCCTGTCAACATTGCTAATATCAAATATTTGAAGGGGAGATGGAATATGTTTAACAAAAGATTTAATCCGAAAGACATTGAAAAGTTCAACGAATTACATCAAGTACAGGGACTCAGTTTAAGAGAAATAGCGCAACAATACAACACAACTCATGGAGTTATCAGAAGGTATTTAGTAAGTGCAGGCTATACTTACAAGGCAAGAAAGTATCCTTTAAACGAAGAGTTTTTCGAAAAGTTAGATTCGTTAGAAAAGCTCTACTTCCTTGGTTGGATTTATAGTGACGGTCACTTATTTTCATATGAAGAAAAAAATCATGCTGGTTTAAAAATTAAGATTCAAAAAAGAGATGCCTATATTTTAGAGTACCTCAAGAATTTAATTGAATCGGAAGCTCCAATTCAACCTGATTATACAAAGGGAAGGGAATATTCAAGAATCACATTTGGCAGTAAAATCATTTACTCGGATTTATTAAAATATGGTCTAGAGAATCAAAAAACCTTTAAACTTAAATACCCACTAGAACAGGCTTGGGATCACCGTCCTTTTATTTTAGGGGTATTTGATGGAGATGGTTCAATTAGTATTAAAAAGTCTACAGGGATGCCACAGTTAGCTTTTAGCGGCACCCAAGCAATGATGATGCAAATAAAGAATATTTTAGAAACGGAATTAGGCGTAAATCCAGTAACTGTACGTAAAAATAAAAACACCTATGCATTATCTTATGGTGGCCCCGCTTCTGTTCACGTTATTGCAAAATGGTTATATTCATGGGATCCCCCAATGTATTTAAAGAGGAAACGTGATTTAATCAATAAATGCCTAAGTCGTAATATATATGGTAAAAATGTTGTTTTATATAAATGCCCTGATTGCGGTAAAACTAGAACTTTTGAAAAAAGGAATATGTATCAATTGAAAAAGTACTTTTTCAAAAGTAAATTTTGTTCTCTTAGTTGTTCAGGGAAATTCTATCGAAAGTATCAATTGAATGGTTATAAATTAACACAGTCTATGGAAGAAGCCTTAAAAAGCAATATTCTTGGAACAAAAAAGGTATTTATCAAGAGTGCATGGGAAGAGATATAGGGAAGAGGAAACATAGGCTGAATTTTTACATGTTCCTCACCAATATTTCCTTATGGATACAAAGAATAAAAATTACTATGTAAGAGCATTGAAAAAGGATTTAAAGAGTAAAATATCAATAAATTCATTTGATTTTAAAGCTTAAATAAGTATAACCCCGTTCTAAATTTAGGACGGGGTTATCTAATCTTAAATAGAGAAAGAGAGGTATTATTTAAGATTGGTTCAGAAATCCACTTCAGTTTACATAATATTACTATAAATGCTAATTTAAATATGTACATTCCTGCTTGAATAACGATGTACAAAAATGCTCTTCCATTTCATACTAATACTGAGGTGTTAGTATGCA